>CAXBPH010000010.1:0-48799 GCA_963977445.1 uncultured bacterium
AAGGTGAAGGTGAAGGTGAAGGTGAAGGTGAAGGTGAAGGTGAAGGTGAAGGTGGGACCACTCCGACCGCCGGTTGTCCAGCCAGTAAGTCAGGCATTATCAATGGCATTAGGAATGCGTATAGCGACATTTTCCTGATGGGCCTGGCGTTGATAACCTTGGTCTCCATCCGGGGATACGCCAGACGTTCATAACATCATTTACAATTAGTAAGCGGTCCGATATTCCTCAGTGGCATATCGGACCGCTTTTTCATATTTCAATCAAACGTTGGAAGAATTCCATCTACCCCACATCTCGCCACAACTCCCCTCTCCCGACCACATAATTCGAGAACAATCTGACCACAACATCATTATCCAGCAGCCGAGCTCTACCCACAGCCTGTACCAGCTCCCTCTCGACCAAACTGAATTCCGACGCCTGAACAAATTCATCCTCGGAAAGGCAGCCCAACGAGACTTCAAATTCGTGACGACGTACCGTGCGTGGTGCAAATTCGAATGAAACCCCATTCATGTTCACTCCGACTGCATGCCCCAGTAGTTTCAACGCGTATTCCGGTAGATGGGGCGTACCAATTACTCCCAAATTCTTTCCAGACGCGTTATTGAACCCTTCAGTCGCACCAAAGGTAGAGAAAACGGGAATCTTACTCTCACTTCCCTTTACAACCCGTTCAGAATCGGATTCAGAGGTAAACTCTTTGTGAGTAATAATTCCATCCAACCCAAATTCCTGAACAAGTTCTTCAACCCTTGGTACGAAATCTTTCCCCAATGCCTGTATACACGATTTGGAATAGCTTCGCTCGCGATGAAGATAGAGCTGTCCCTTCAATTCGACCGGTTGTGTATCAATGAATTGCAGCCGATCCCCGTATGCTTTCTCATATAGCGGCAAAATGGGGGTAGCACTGAGAATGACGTACTTGTTCCGGTCGGGAAGTGGGCGTTCGGTGATGCAATAGACATCGGTGGGCTCCTCCGTAGGCCCAAATTCTGGTTTGATATAGCCGGTACAGTCCAACAGATGATGAACCGGAGTCGTAACACCTGATTCTTTTACAACCTGGGACATGTCGATACCGGCGTAGGGGATATTGTCCGGTATGACCAGGGAGTCTTTATCGGCGTCAACAACGTTCTGTAACGCGTTCACCGTCGGTTTTGAAGGGGTATCAGACCAAATCAAGCGCTTGATTACGGATTCCACGTCCGCCAGTTTGATGGCATCAATATTGAAAAGCGACTTCATCGGGTCTTCATCGAAGACAAACGTATGAAGCAAGCCGTTTTTGCTCTGGATGAGACGTACGGCCTTCTCGTGGGTACAGAAAACGCGGGACTGCTTGTGCACGTCTGTATACGCCGACAGGTAGCTCTCGATTTGGGACGCCCAGGTGCTATCAGCAATTACTTCTTCACATTCGGTCGCCCGCTCATAGATCTCCTTCGTGGCCGTGACACCCAACTTATCAGCGACCGCCAATTCTTCCTGTAATTGCTTTGGTAATCTGGGTCTATCTGGCCATAGAAAATATGAAACGCCACTTCCCAAGGACTTATACCGCTCGTACGCTTCCTGCGCCAGACGATGGGTCGGAAAGGCGAGGCAAATGTTGTCTAACTGCGAAAGTAGTTTCAGCAGAACCTGAGTCTTACCGACGCCACAGTCAGCCCGAAGAATGGAAAGGTTTTTGATGGCACGTTCATCCACCAGAATCGTCTCTAAGGCGTTACGAACCTCGACGCGGGCCTCTTTCAGTGAAACGGCAGATTGTGGCTCCTCGACCTTTCTACAGCTGTTTCTGCGCAGACGAACGTGTTCAATCAGATTGGTACCATGTGTGCAGGAATCGGAGTAGGGGCAACTGGCGCAGCGTTCTGGTTTCCAATTGTACTTCTTCGCGCTGTATATGAGATCGGCGTCTTTTTCAGGGTAAGGGTCCTCTACATCATATCCGGCTTGAAAATGGCTTAATCCGTCTCGATATACAGTCAGACCATTTCGGTATCCAAAAATATTGGACAAAACGATGCGACGTTCCAGTTTCCCGAGTCGCCGGTCGCCGTCCTGAAATTCCCGAAACAGTTGACAATTTGTTTTCAATGTATCCAGATCATCCGGAGTAAGATTGGTATTGGAATTTGGGACATATTGCTGCAAGGGGGAAATGCGTGCTTGAGATTGGTGGCGGGGGGAGTGGGATGATGAATTTTTTGAAATTTCCTTCCAATGTATGGAGAAAATTTTATTCTCAAAGACAATGAGTGAAAATGGCGAATTCTTGTATTGCTCTTTATATATATAAGAGGGATACAGGATATCGACATAATTCGGCTCAATCTGATCATATGATTCCACACCAAATTCAGACCGGCTACAATCTACTCCAATCTCATTCAGAAATTTCTTTCTATTCCGGGCGAACTGACTTGGACATTTTGATTTCATTTCACCCATACAAGTCTCAAAAATTTGGAACGGGTTGATTCGATTGGTTTCATCCATTCGATAGACAGATTTTCCTCCAAAGTAGATACGAGTTGGATCCTTACATTGCTCGTCACATTCCGGAAATAATTTCATCAGAACCTGTTGCATTAGATTTCTCATTCGTCCGTCGCTCACAACGTGGTCCAAAACGAAAACAGCCCGGAATTTAACAAGTTTCTCTGAGTGGCGGAATGTGAGGTAAACCAAGGCAGGCTGAACACCAATTTCTTCACATCGTTGATCGAATTCGTCAAGAGTTATATCTTCATCAAAATCGAGAACAAACAACTGTTGTTTGACCCAGTTTTGACTCTTTCTTCCCTGCCCATCCAATAGGGCAGGGACCATTGCTACTCCATTTTCTCCCACCTTTTCTGCCAACTCACCAATTGTGATCGATTTTCTGGTGGATTCAAGGCGTCTGGAAATACATTTGGATTCAGGCTTGGTAGGTTTCTGCTCGAATCTAATTGAGTCCAGCATCACTTCAAATTCTGTTGAGTTTGTGGCCCAAATTTCGCCACCACTCTTGGTGGTATAAATCATTCTTTCATTCATCATTCGTAATTCTCCATGAATTTTTCTCGTACTCGGTCTGTTGTGATTAGGATTGCTACACGCCTGATCAACAGATATCTGAGCACGTTACTTGACCGGTTTGGATACAGCTCTACCGGTCGGTGATTCATGAAAGAATCGGAATTGCCAAAGAAATCAATAGGTGGCGAACCATGGGAGATTCACCGGAAGGAAATAAATATTAAAGCGGGCACATGGCCCTTCAAATGGCGTGTAGCAATTGAACTATACCATGAGCCTTGATAAAACGCGAGCACATCTGGAAAGTTTTTTTCAGCCATCTGCTCTATTCCGTTCCGCCTCCATCTCGACGACTATTCCGACTAATTTCGCGCAAAACTCTCGATTTAAATTCGGGACAAATTCATGTACACCAGGGACGCTCTATCTTCTGGTGCATCGGTTCCTGATTGAAAGTGGACGCATCCAGCGTGAACGGAATGAACGACGAAACTTTTCATTTTCAGTCATGACAAATATATAGATCGGAATGAGGTCGTTGAACTGTTTTCAATCAATTTGTCACCTGACAAATAAAAAACCGCAAGCCGAAGAGAAACCGCAGCAGTAGCTGTAGAAAGGATTCATGAGATGAGAGAAGAATATATCACTGAATCAGAACTCGCCGAGTGGCTGAGAATAAGCAAATCTACGCTTCACAAATTACGTGAAGATGGTGTGTTGCCTTTTCAACTGATCGGGTCATGCATTAGGTATTCCAGGAAGGATATCGACACATGGTTACGACACAGAAAATTCAATGAACAAATAGGAGAATCAGAGAATGTTCAATCCCAATGAAATACCAAATCTATCAACTGGCAGTAACGCCGAATCCATTAACAACCCCAAAGGAGATAATGCAATGGATACAAACAATCAAGATTTTACCGATGAAGAACAGAAAATTATTGAGGAGCTCAATAATGTGCGCCTTACCTCAACCAGTAACACAACACCAAATTCACCTGCGGGAGAAATCCCTGCTGGAAGCTATCTGTCTTCCATTACCAATGCAGCAATGTCAACACATCAGACGGGGGGCTATGACATCGTCCGTATGGAAATCGAGATCCAAGCTGCGCCATATTCAGGCTATATGATGAACAAGGTATACCACCTTAAGAGCAAGAAGGTCCGTGACTTTTTAAAGCGAGAGGCGAAGGAAATCGGCTATGAGGTTAATGATCGGAGCGAACTTAGCGGGTTTTGCAGCGACGTCATTGGCACTATCGTTTTCGCGGACGTTTTACCCTCCGATTCTGGCAACCAGACGGTTTATCTTAAAAGTGCGAACACGAAGAAAGCCGTAATGCCTGTCGATCCGGACGCGCTCTGGATAGACTAATTCGTCTTGAAAAGCATCTTTCTTACCCATGGCCAACTATCATGTTGGCCTTTTTTTCCATTCCCCCACCGGTGTTTTCGCACGAATATTTCTGACTTCGTGTCCCTTCCGAACACCTTCACCGTTGAATGGTAAATCAAGCGCTTGATTTCACGGATTCGAGGGTTCGGCAACTATATATATCGATTCTTGAACCCCTTACCCCCATCCCCGGCTCGATTCCCATTCAACCAAGCATTTTCCACACGTCTCACCCCGCTTATGCACCCCGTTTTACACCCCTGTGAATATCAAAAAAAGGAACCCATCCCATGCTGATACGAATTTTGTTCAAATTGTCCCTGGTCTGTGCCGTCTGTTTCCTGTTGTACGCAGGTATGACCCGGATTGTTCTGCCCCGGTTCATCCAGAGTGACTCACCAGCGGCCTGTGAAGCGCCTGTGTCCCCAGAAGCCGTTGTAATGCAGCTGAAGGGCTTGAACCAACTGAACTGCGCCCAGTCTACAATCCAGACGATTGTCACCACGGAGGATTCGACCAGATTGCTCGGACTGCCCATTGGTTCCACCAAGTTGCTCTACATCGGCCTTGGGGAAGTCCGGGCGGGAGTCGACCTATCTGAAATGGATGTTAGTCAGATTTCCATATCCGATTCGGTAAAGGTCTCCATTCCGCAGGCCCGTATATTGGACTCGAAGATCGATATTGGCCGCTCTTATGTATATGACGTTCGAGAATCGACGTTCTTTGCACCGGGAATAACGCCACTACAATCCGAGGCACAACAGGAAGCGCTGAAACGAGTTGAAAAAGCTGCCATTGAAGCTGGGTTACTCGACCTGGCTAATCAAAATGCGACAGAGATTGTAAAGAAATTAGTCGAAGATTTTGTAGAAAAAGAGGTTACCGTTTTGGTTGAATAGGGACTGTCGGGGATGGGGGTTGGGGCAAGGTAGAAATGCTCTCACCCATCATTCCGTAAAATGGAATGAGAATCTGATATCCTTCCAGGTTGGTAAGGTTTCCGGATGAATTTGTTGGTAAGGCTCTATGGGTAACAAGGGCGAAACAGCACTCCGGACAGTGTCCGGAATCAGTTCGAGAAATGGCTCAGAAGCGCAAGAATCACTCACATAAGTTCAAGGCGAAGGTGGCACTGGAGGCGATGAAGTGCGTGTCCACTCGACGCCACTCGTTCCAAGCTTCAACACCACAGGGGCAGTGCCGATAGTGGATTCTAATACAGAGCTCTTACCTGAGTATCCACCAGCCTAATGTTCGTAAAATGCCTCATCTCAAGTCAGCTCTCTCCAATAGACCTAGACGATTTGGTAGGTATACAAAAGCTACAGAAGCTTTGCCTCTAGATTTCTCACAAACTTCCGCTCTTCGAAAACCCCAACCGATCGGCGAGAAAAGTTTCGTCTAGCCAGTCTATCCAATCGGTACCAAAGAATTCGACTCTCCACCACTCAGATTTCTCCTTCGTTTTGATTATCATGTCTTCTTCCATCGCGTCAACCGGTTCGGGAAGTACATTGGCGTCATTCCGAACAAGTTCAAGAATTGGCACCCACGTATCGCGGTAATGTACTTCCGTATAATAAAGCGACGCGATTCCCGTTATGATCCAGAGAAAACCTATCGATACTAGCAAGCGAGCAAATTTAGTCCAGGGTGTCCAATTACGATACTCTCTTTTAACACTCGCAAAAAAAACTAGACTACCAACCACCAATGAGAACTTTAAAAATATCGTTATCTTGAAGCACACCTCTCGATTCCCAGTTATCACTTGAAAGTCTGCCGTGTCCTTATAATGTGCCCCAATGGCTTTGTGGTATACCTCTCGAAAACTTTTCACAGGTGCGTACTTGCGAACCAGAAGTCGTGCGTCGTTTTCCGAAGTATATTTTGCCACAAGTTGATCCGGCATATAGTACACATATGGAGGGATCTTGTTTAGCCCGCTCGTAACGGGTCCGTTTAAGATGTATAAAGTCGCGACGACAAGTATTAGTGATAATATGGGAACCAACTTAGCAAGGCCATACGGCTCCAAAATCTCCTTGGATGTGCCGAGTTTCTCGCCAAGATTCTTAGCAAACTCAACAAAGCTTTTGGACTGTTTATCTGTAGCCACTGGATCTACGAAGCGAGCGCTCCAGTAAGCGATCCCACACATCACCAACGGTGGCCAGGCAAAAGCCCATGCGTCATGTACGGTAGTTGTAATATCCGTAAACGTCATTGTGTCTCCAATTACTTCGTCATCGATGCATCTATATAATTTTCAATTCAAACAGACACGGTGGTGCCTGGTTTAGCATCTGAAGATAGGCCTTCCCATTGAGAGGGAGAGGTCTGGCCGTTCACTCCACCATAGCCTTCAGCAATGCATCCTTAGCATCCGAATAAAACTGGATATCAACTTTCGTCGCCATGTCATCTGAGAGCTCATACAACTGACGGCGGCAGGCCACGGGCATCAACAGGGCCGTCGCTCCTTTTTCTATGGCAATTTCGGCGATATTCACGGGGTTGTGCACGGTTTCAATGGAGCCACCGAGGTTGATTTCACCTACGATGATAAGGCCTCCACGAACGCTTTTTTTGAGTAGGGCCGTCGCCAGGGCGATTAGAGCTCCCACACCCAAGCCTCCACCGGACTTGGAAGCATCAAAGGCACGAAGCTGTACGGTAAACTCATGTTGCCGGGGCTCTTTATCTCCCACCAGCTGTTTCGCACGGGCGTACATGTTTTGTTCGGCGTAACCCATGCTCTCTTTAAATGCTGGTGGCACCGGTTTGTTCAGGATCTTCACCCCGGAACCAGGCCCTTCGTTGATCTCAATACGATAGAGACCCGCATGTTCTTCGTTGCCACCGGGGCTGATACACCAAACCTGTCCCGGCTCCAGGGGATCACTCCCGATGCTGTTGTCGCTCTGGAGTTCCGGGGTGGATACAAATTTTTCAACGCCATCCGTGCCCATCACATAGCTGAAATGGGTATTCCGGAATTCCGCTGCCCCGATTCTTTTTTGCTGTTCCTTGACCCGTCTGCGGGTTTCCAAGGCAAGCCGAACGGCCCATTCCAAATCCTCTTCGGGAATCTCTTGCTCGGTTCCGGGATAGAGTAGCTTAAGAAGACCACTGACCGTCTTGTTTACCGCGTTGGTATCACGACCAGAAAGCGCGCCACCGTAAAACACCTTGTTCTGGAGTAGGTTTACCCGGCTCTGATTCCGCACCTGGCTCCAACATTCAGAAAGAAAATCACTTACCAATCCGAAATGGTTCGTCAACAGTTCCTTGCTAATCTTGGGCACATCCCAACCGGGCAGATAGGCGTGAATTCGGTCCATGAATGCCGTATCGTCCCGCATTTCAGGAGGCATGGGACCGAGCAAATGTCCTACGCGCTGCTGATGTTCCACATCCACGTCAAAATTTCCCACCAGCACGATACTTCCGTCAGCCCGAATGTTTTCCTTGCCCCGGCTGAACTCGCCCGATTCCATATATCCCTTCATGATGTTTACGCCATCTTTTTGGTCGAAGGAAATACCAGATACTTCATCGAAGCAGACCACGTCGTATTGGCAAACCAAACCACGTTGGCCATTGGCATTATTCACAAACATACGAGCCACCGTGGCCTTACCACCGGAAATCAGGTGGGCGTAGGGCGAAACCTGTTGAAAAAGGTGGCTCTTACCCGTCCCCCGTGGTCCCAGCTCCACCATGTTGTAGTTTCGCTCTACGAAGGGCACCATGCGCAAGAGCATAGCGTCAACCTGACGAACGGATAAGCCTTCGGGCTCTATGCCGATGGAGCGCAGCAGGAATTTCTTCCATTCTTCCGTGGAGAATTCCTTACGGGCTTTCTCCAGGCTTTCTAACACATCCCGCTTGGAAAGCTGAATCTCCCGGAGCGAAACCACCCCAAAAGGCCGTCCTTTACTTTCCTGTGCGATGGCCGCATCGTAGTTAAGCGTAACCTCCGCATAGAAACCGCCGGTCAGCATCCGTTCATGGCGGTTTACCAGCTCTGGACTGATTCGTACATCATTGAGACGTAGGCTGGGAAGGGTTGCGAGATAGCAGTCGGTCTTGGCATCGAGCCGGGCGGTGATGATGTCGATGATCTTCACCTCACCCTGTTCCCGTGCCCTCGCCTTGAATAGCTCCTCTTCACCCGCCTTCACCGTCTTCGATTTCAGCTGACGTTGGACAACTTCGATCCCCTCATCGATTTCTTCCTGATTGGTGCTGGCACAATAGCGTCCCAACAGGAATTCAACCACATACGTGGGGACAGGGAATTGGCGGCTAAAGGTCCGGACCAAATCTTTCCGGACAAGGTACCCATCCAGAACCGAGGCAGCTTTCTTGTCGATGGCATCAAGCTCAATCATGGTCAACCCTTACCAATCATTGTATTTGTTTGGGCCTTTAAGGCACCGTTTTCATCCACCAGGACTACCACGGCGTCTTGCCCTTCCAGGTCTTCATCTTCGACAACAACGCTCCCCGTTCCATTATTTTTCATGGGTTTACTGCTCAATACCACGCTGGAATTTGCATTTCCCGCTTGGGTACGAATATCAAGGACTAGCCCGGAAACGTCGCCATCAACGGCCACGGTACACCGAAGCCCTTTCCAAACCACATCCGTAATTTCAATAAGATTCCCGGATGGACTTGCACCAGGTCTGGTCACCTTCAACTGAAGGGTCAGGCATTCCTGAAGGCTCAAGCCACCATGGGCATATTCTTCACCATGTTTGAAACAGCTTATCCCATCGGCAAGGGCAAATTGCTGGTTCGGATCCCAATACCAGGGGTACAATCGCTCCTTGGTCTTTACACCGGGTTTTACCGAGGCACACCGTCCCCATTTGTGTTCCGTCAATGCGGCAGCCAACTCTACTTTGGGCAATCCACCAGGCAGTAGAAGCCATCCATGGTCGGTGACCACATGCACCTGCTTCCAGCCCGCATCCAGCAACCCAGAGATTCGGTCACGGATTTCCGCCAAGAGCCCATCCAAGTGTCGCGCCAGTTTACACCCCCGCTCATGACCTTCGTGGTCAATATCCCCAAAGGCACACCAGGCCTTCCCGGTACCATCTCCGTGTTCTGCGGGATCTAGAATGGTCCAACCGCCATCGGTGAGTAATTTCTTCAGATGATAGCCACCCTTTAGGGACTGCCCAGTCTCCAGCACACCCGGCTCGAAGTCCGTATTGGCTTCCTGTCCCCGAATCTTGTCACGTACCGGGGTAACCGCCGGTTTACCGGTAGCCGTGACACTGGGCAATGCCGTCCAACAGGGAGACTCCGCCGCCGTCATCCCATCCTGATCCAAGAGGTCTTGCAGTCGTTTACCTACGTCAAACCGAAGGCCATCAACAAACAGAATACAATCCCCGTCCTGATAGACTGGCTTGGCCGCCGAAAGACAGGTACCCCCCGGATAGGTCGTGCCATCCACAGATTTTTGAAGATGTCGCGCCGATTCCTCTGCCCAGGGTTGGTAAATGGCGCGAATGGCTACCGTAATGGCTTGCAGGTCTTTGGCGTTTTCCGATTCGGCCACGGCGCGTAACACAGCATCGTCCGCCATCCAACCCTGATGTTGATAGGCTGCGGCCATATCTTCTGCGGTACCGGCCGCGATGGAGGTTTTGGTAACCTTGGCAAGAGCCGACAAGTGTTCCAGGGCCATCGCCAGGGGAGCCTGTCCCAGTTCCGCCCACACCAGGTTGCGGCGTGGTCCATGGGACTGTTCCAAGGCGAGCAACCGGGTTCTCCCGTCGTGGGCCGTGCATTGGTCGAGGGCCAACAAATCCGTTCGAAGGGATTCTTCCTGTTCCTCATTCCATTGGGGCCAACCCCCATGGGACTGAACATCGCTCAGTAGGTCTACCGGCGGCATGGGACATTGACATAGCCGTTGGGGGATACCAGGATACCGTTTCGGCGCTTCACAGAACCGTTCCCACGCCGAGCGCCAGGGGCCTTCCTGAGCCGCCAAGCGCTTCACCCCCTCCAAGATACCGTCGTTCTGTGGATCGAAGGCCAGGGTCGATTTACAGACCGATACGAAAGCCTTCCACTCCGCATTGCTCCGGCTATCCTTAAACACGTCGCCCTGGTCCAGCCAGTGGAGAAGATCCCGTACCGGATCGCCTCCGGTCAACAGGGTGTTGAAATAATCCTTGCCCAGCTGTTTTTCCTGAAGCAGATTCAGGTCTTCATCCAAGAGCCGTGTCAGGGCCAGTTGCATGGCGTTCTTTGCATCGTTGTCCTGCGATACATCCAATCCTAACCCACCCTGATCGGATTTGAGAAAGGCCAGGATGGTCCAATCTTTGGCATTGCCCTGGGACCAAATCGCCCCGCGATACTGCAATTCAGCGAGGGGTTTTAAGTGGTCCGGACAACTCTCTATTGCCCGAAGGTCTTGACGGCTTACGCTGGGAAGATACAGCACGGGTATTCGGTCCTCGGGGAGGGTCACATCTTCGGTGGTCCGGGCAATAAGGCACCGAAGCCAGATGGCTGGCCCGGTTCGCTTCTCCGGTGCATAGTCCCCCAAGCAGACCAGTTCGGGCAATTCCGCCTGTAGCAGGGGTATAGCCGTTTCCCACTGCCGGTCTTTGTCAGGCCACAACACACACGCCGGGGCAACCTCCACCTCCGCGTTGTGGGTGGATGCTTTCCGGATGGCCTTGATAAGTCCTTCGATTAACCTCACGTATTGGAACCTCGTACAGCTTTCTTTTTGGCCAGGGTCAGGTGATGGTCATTGATGCGGTCGCCTCTGAATACGGGATACCAGGGGGCCGATTCCACGTCTTTACCCCGGTCTTTGGTCCATTTGATGTTGGGTTTGTCACGGAGAATACCCGCACCCTTCTTGCCCACATCGGGAACGGTGAGGAAGGGGCGAATGTTCATACGTACGCCATCATTGAGGTCCGGGTCCCAGCCGATGGGTTGCTCTTCGAGGGGTTTCCAACGGACAAAGATGTCGTAAGGGGCTTCACCTTCCAGGATAAGCTCCAGGCTCTTTTTCAGGGTTTCGGCCCGGTCGAGTTTTTCCTGCGCACCATCGATGCCACTGGCGAGGTCTTGTTTTTGACGGCTGATCCAGTCGCCGAGGTAGGTATAGGTCAGGGTTTCCAGATTCTTCCGGTCGAGTTGGTGGTAATTGACCAGAGCAGCAAAGCCATCCCGGAGCCCATCCCAGATGTGCCAGATGAAGGGACGGTGCTGGAAGGTCTTGCAGTGTTGGGTGAAAAACTTGTCTCGCAGCCAGGATTCCAGCGATTTCCCAGTGTGGCTTGCGCTTTTTAGTAACTGGTTCTGGATATCACTGGACCAGGCGCTTCCATAGGCATCGGCCAGGAGGTTGAGTAGCCGGTCGGCGGCAGAGGCTTCCCCCCGGACGGGCGTGATACAGACAATGCCATCCTCATCGGCATGGGGGAGTAGCGTTTCGCAACGATGAACCCATTCTCGCTGTTCCTTGGCCAGTTTCATGTCTGGGTCCAGTTCGGAAGGCCAGCGATAACCGAGGAGTCGGGCGACGGCCACTTGCAGTACTGTATCGTCGGTCCGCAGTTGGCCATGCGCAGTCCATTTTTCGTGTTCATCCCAGATTACAGAGCCGCACGGATGACCGTGAAATATCCATTGAGTGGGGTCGACCGTATACGGTTTCGGTAACCCGTTTGGATACCTGCCCTGAGCGACCTGGTTCCAATGAGCCAAATCGAAAGGTACTTTTACTAGCGTTGCATTGGTAACTTTCAGGCTTTGGTCAATTTGACGTACTGCCTCGTTATATTCAGTCGAGGAACAGAAACACCAGATAGCCGGGAGGTGGTTCATGTTGTGGGGAATTATCGTTGCTACGTTCTGATGAAACCTTTCTTTTCCGTAGTGATAGGGGAAAAGTTGCCCCATGCGATGAAGGGAGATACCCGACTTGCCGACGGCCTTTAGTCCTTTTGTGGGATATGCTGTCGGCAAAGATAAGAGCAGTCCTTCGCCTTTTTCCCATCTCACCATCCACGATTGCCCCGTATAGTCATTGAAGATTTCCGGTGTGGCCTGCATCAATTCCCAAATGTCGCCGTCCCTGAAATCGACTTCCCATATAGCTGCAACAAACATTGGATCATCACTTGTTTGAAGTCCAACAAGCCCTTCTGAGTAGGCTCCTAATAATGGCAGATTAGCTTCTACTTCTAGTGATACTCGGGCATCGGGATTGTCCAACTGTTTTACCTGTACGACACTCCTGATGGTGCCAGTAACCAGACGTTCCGCTTTCTCTGCGGCAGTACGCAAGTCCGAGACATCCACTCCTCGAATCAAATTGCAGTTGTCATCATTGATGAAGAGTCCACCAGCCTCTTGACTTGGGCAACCACGGCTAAGAACAATTAATGCAGCCTTTACGACCTCTCCGCTGATAGTCTCAAATGCGCCTGGCCCCAACCTAGCAATTAACCGCCAAGTATCGCCGGTCAGCAATTTCTCGCGAAGCCTGCTGTAGCTAGTGAGAAATAGCCAATTTTGAGGCAATACCACGCTCGAAGTCCCCCCCTCGACACAGAGTTCCAGACAACGTTCAAGGAATACGGTTGCCAGATCGTTCTTAGCGGTCGAATATTGCTTTTCGCAGAAATCTCGCAGCCGCCCATGTTGCTTGCCGCGAGCCAGATAAGGCACGTTGGTGACGACCCATTGATATTGTTGGCCAAGTAACGTTGCGGCTTTCGCCAATCCTTGAGCCACGATTGCGGCTTCCTGTTTTTCATCGCCTTGCTCTTGGCCAAGGGCCTGCTCCAGTGCACTGGATAGATCATCCCACCGCACCAGTTTGGCGGCATCGGTCTTGGCAGGATTGAGAAGACTTCCCAGGATAGGTGCGTCCTGAAAGGTATCGTGCATCCAATCGAGGGCCAGGGTCAGGTCTTTTCTTCCAAGACCGAGCTGCTTCCACTCTTCTTTAGCAACGCTCACAGAAAGGCCCGAGCAGGCCAGATTCAGTTCTGGCAGCAGTCTATAGCCACCCGCCCCTGGAAAGTTCCAAGCGGTCAATGCCAATGCAAAGGCCGCCAATTCTACACAACGCTGATCTAACTCCAGCCCATGGATATTTTCCCGAAGCACCGCATCCACGGATTCCTGAGCGGACAAGCCTTCCAATTCCATCCGCATGGGCACCAGCATCAGGAAAGCAGCGACCAAAAAGTGGCCGGAGCCGCAACAGGGGTCCAGGGTCTTCAGCTCGCTCAAGGTTTCCGGCCAAGCCTCGAAGGTCCCTGCTGCCGGAGTCCAGGTGCCATCTTCCTCTTGCACGAACCGAAGGAATTCCAATGGAACGCCCGGGATGGACGCTTTTTCTCGGAGTTCCTCTTCACTCTTCGCGCTCTTTAAATCGGTCTCACTCAAGCGCCGAGCGGCCCACCATGCACCAAGTGCATTGTCCAAGAGGAAGGACACCATGTAGGGCTCGGTAAAAAGCTGGGTCACCGCAGGCAATTCCCGCGCCCCAATCTTGACCTCCGAGGCGTTAACCTCATCCTTCCGCTTGGCCTGCCAAAACTGATAGACCCAGCCCAGGGAATCCGACGCGGTGAAGACCTCTCCCGACAAATCAGCCACCAACCGCTCCAACTGCTGCTGATGTTCGGGGGGCAGTACCAACTGAAACACCGGCGAATCGGGCCGAAAGATCTGGGGCAACATGCGAGCCGCAAAGCGTGCGGCCAATTCCCACCCATTCGCCGCTCCCTCATCAGCGGCCAAGTCCTCACATTCTTCCAGGGATATGGACACCGGATCGTCCGGGTCGGGGTACATGAGGAGATTGTTTTCCGCCAGGAACCGGGCGAAGAGCATGCGATGCCAGTGCTCATAGGCCACTTCCTCCAACAGCCGGTCCATGGACTGGACCTTCTCACTTCCTAACGCATCCCCCAACTGGCGACCATGGATTCGAAGCTTACGCCGAAGCTGCCGTTCCTCCTCCGTCAAATGCCCCGGTGCGGAAGCATCTGCCACACCCAATTGCCCTAAGGCAGAACGTGCGGCGTCTTCGGCGATATCCCGTGCTTCCTTGACCGTCTTTTCCAGGGTATTCCGGAGTGATTTCTCCAGTGGCTGCATGGTGTTTTTCTCCCCCTTTTCCTCATTGAATGATGATGGGACCATGCTTCAGGGCCTCACCGAGTTGCTGTTTGACGGCTTCCACCCAGGCATCGATATCCTCCTGGCTCTTCAGTGTAGGACGGGGTAACTGTACCGTCTGGGCCTTGGGCTCGCAAAGTTTGGCGGCACTAGCGGCTACATTGTTGAAGCGGGATGACATGGCGGCCACCCGATCCCGGAAAGCGGCCAATCCACAACTCTCCAGACTATTCAGCACATCCGACGTCGTCTTTACATCGACCTTGGGCCGGGCGGCTTCGTGAAGATGCTGGCTTGCCATGAGTTCGAAGCGCTGTTCCGGCTCCAACAGCTGCCAGTTTGGGTCATCGTGCAGTCGTTTCATCCCCTCTTCATGTTGGGATTTGTAGGCTTCGTCCAGACGATTCAGCTCTTCCCGCAGCATTTGGGAGACGTTTTTCAGGAGCGGGGCTACGGGATCGGGCTTGACCAAGAGCTGTCGCTGATCCTCGATGGTTTTCAACTGGGCCAACAGCACCTCGGCATCCGCTAGTTCCGTGGCGTGGGCCATAAGGCGGGCCAGGGTACTCCAATCGGATTGTCGGTCCGAAATCTGCTGGGCCAATGCCCCCCAGGACTCGATGGCGTCAATCAGTTCTTCACGGCGGTTGAAGATAGCCAGTAACTGTTCATTGCCCACCGTAAGACGGATTTCTTCGAGGAAGGCCGTATCGGGGCGTTGGGGTTTCGGGGGCTCACCACCAGCGGCGTCAGCCAGTTCCAACAATTTCTGGAGAAAGGCCGGAATATGGCTGGATTCTTCCCCTTGTTTGGCGGAGATACCTGCTTTTTGAAGTACCTTCCGGATTTGTATCCGTTGGGGTGTGGTGACTGTGGTGGACTCCACTTTGAATTCCGCTTTACCAATCGCTTTGCGTTCCAATTCACGGGGGTCAATGACCTTACCGTGGTCCGCTTCCGCACGAATCTGGCCCGACACCAGAAGGATTTGAAGTCCACCGTCAATGGCATCCCCAGACCACCCGTAGGGGGCACGCTCGAAGTTTTGCCGGATGTCTGCGCCACATTTTCCACCGGCGATATAACCGAGGACGGCCTTACATACCGGGTTACGGGCCACATCCCCGTCATCACTTACGGCCTTTAAGGCATCGGGTGCACCAGTCTTGGCCTTGACATAGACTTTTGACCAACCGGGATGGTCGGCCGCCTGGAATTGGGGGTAGAGGCGCTGCATGGCGTTGTGAGCCGCTTCCAGCAATGCCGTCTGCAGGTTATCTCCGGTGATTTCATTGCCCCCCCCTTGGAATACCCGTGCCCCGGAAAAGGCATCGTTCAACAGTGAGTTGATACGTCCTTCGGCGCTTTGCCGGGTCGTTTCCATAGCGGAACGGGCTTCCGTGCCCTCGGGGGTATTGGGAACACCACGCTTGTCGAGTGTGGCCGCCGCTGCTTTGTAGTCGATGATTTGTTGACGCAAGTCATCGGCGGAACGTTTTGGAATGTAGACAAACACCGTGGGGGATTGATTGCCCGACTGGCGCGCATCGGCCCGAACGTCATTCTCACTGACACTCCATCCGTCGCGAACCCAAATGCAGATCTTCTGGTCGGCATCCTTGGGAAGCTCGGATTCGAACACGGGGGAAACATCACGCGGAACCTTGGACATACCTTGCGACAGATTCAGCCGTCCCCCCAATTTAGCAAAGGTTTTTCGAATGCGGTCATCCCGTTCAGCGTCTACCCGGTAGGCTTCGTTGGCAAGATTGGCCTGCTGGCCCAGGAACTCATCGTTCCAGGCCGTGCTCTCCTCCGTCTGAATGCGATATTCATCCCCGATTTTCATCAGGAGGTCACAGGAGTCCAGCAATCCAGGCAGCTTACTTCGCAGCGATGCGGAACCTGTGGACAAATCCTCTACCATCAAATCGGCCACGGTATCTACCGTCGCCTGTATACCGATTTCCGTGTTGCTGCTGGAAAGCTTGTTGATAAGGAACACCAGGCCACAGGCTCGGGCACGAAGCACATCATCTTCCTTACCCTTGCGCCAAGCCATCGTCTTTTCGTGGACTTTTCGGGGTAGGGTACGGGATTGGAGTAGTTTTTCCGCCGAATCGAAGTACAGGTAGTCGGCGGGGACCACATGGCCCAGAGAATCATCCAGATTGGTCTGAATGACCTTGTGCACCATGCTCAATTGATTCCGAACCTGGCTGTCGGTACCGGTTTGGTCCAGTACACGCAGGGTATTTTCCCAGAAGCGACGACGGACGGGGAGAATGGGATAATCCTGGCTGAAATCGGACACATCGTCCAGACGGTGGGCTATCTGCGTACCGGACAAGTGGCGGGAGACTTCCCCGATGTTCGCTTCCATCAGTTGCTGGATAGGTTCACGGGCCTCGGGTTTCTTGGCGAGGACCACCTGACGAACTACGGCATCCACATCGGTATCGGAAAGCTCAATTCGAATGGTGAATCGACCCTCCAAACGTTTCAGATTGCTGGTGCCGGTCACGGCGGTCTGCCCTGTACCCACGACAAGGAGTTTACCGCCGATATTCTTACAGCAGGCTTCGAGGGCTTCCTGCACTTCAATTGAGCGGTCAGGGCTATCCCCAATGAACTGTTGCACCTCATCCAAAATGAGCACGGTAAGGGGAAACTTACCGTCTGTGGTGAGTGTCTGGCGAATGGCCTTGACCATTTCATCGCTGGAGACATCCTGCACAAAGGGATATAGATTGTTGAGCGTTTCCACACAGGCATCGGGAGAGCTGAAGAGCTTCGGCTTCGCTTTCACCAAGGCCTGGTGCAACCCCTCCGCCACATACATGTTGTCGAGTTCTTCGTCCCAATCGAGACCATCGTTGATGACATGGTCCCGGACTTCTTCATATATCCCCTCCTGCTTGAGCCACAACACCAGGCGGGCAACGGGGTACTGTTCGGGAAGGTCAGCCGATTTGAAAATAATTCGCAGGAGCGCAAGCCGTACACTGCCACTCGCTCCCGAACCTAGCGTTCCCGATGCAGCATGTACACCGCCGTGGCGTTTGCCTTGGGTGCTGAGTTCTATGAAGTGATCGCGAATGGAGTCTGGTAGATGGGCGATATCTCGGGCGGTCGCCTTGTCCGAGAACTCGGTATTCATCCACAGTGCCCGCAGCATTTTTACCAAGTGGGATTTACCGGAGCCGTAGAAGCCACTCACCCAGACGGCGGGTTGCTGGGCTTGGTCGATGTTTTTCAGATAGGTGTCGAGGATGTGGGCCATACCCCGTTCGTATTGGCCATCGCAGACGAAAGTCTCCAGCTCATAGCGCAGAACTTCACGGGCTTTGTCCGTATGCTCGTCGTTCACGTTGGCAACGCCTTCGTTTACCAACTTTCTGGAGGTCGGTTCGACCTGATAAACATCCCTATTAAGCATGGTTCCCCTCTTCATGATTCCCGGTCGGCAGTGATCGGAACGGCCAAATAATTCCATCCATCGTACCCATCGAGCAGACGGTAGTTATTCTTCTCGTAGCTACCAGGGAAAAAGACCAGCAAGCGGCCTTTCACCAAGGGAGCAAGTTTATCGACGACATCCTTGACCTTCAGGAAGCCAAACAGCGATCCGACCCCTTTGAGCGCAACGACGGTATTGTCGTCGGCCCCCCGTTGTTCCAGGGATGCGCTGAACTCTTCAGTAATGTAGTCGAGATATTTCGGAAGGAGTGTGGGCAGCAGGTGAGGCTTCTGAAAATAGCTCTTTGCATACCGTTGTGAAGCTAACCAAGTGGCAAACGTATCGGTCAGGTCGAAGGAGAGCCACTCATGTTCGGCCTGGTGTGTTGCCAACTCGAATTCATCAAACCGGGCACGCAGCATACGCTCGTCACCCTCGGTATAGACGCAAAAGATGACCCGCTGGGCAGCAGCCGAATCGTCACGCCACGGAATGGCGATATACTTCCCGAAGTTCTGGATTAAGCGCTTAACTTTGCTCACGTAGCCACCCCATTTCCTCTTCCCGAATTATCCCTGGGAATTGTACATCAATTACGTCGCCGATTCGCTTGAAAATAATCCAGCCCTTGCGTGAAGCCTCTTCCGCCAGCTCTAGCGCACGTGAATAGGGACAGTCCAGTATGCCAATGAAATCGGATTGGAAGAGCAGTCTTCCACGGCCACCGGAAATATAGGCTAGAAACAGTGCATAGGCTACGCTTCCTGGTGTGGGGGTAGATTCGGTTCGGACCTTCTTGACTTTGCCTTTCAGATGGCCCGATTTGGTCCAACTGGAATTGATATTCTGAGCGATGGACTTCAAAGTAGCCGGACTAAACCGGTCCTGTTCCGCGCTTGCGACAATTTCTTCAACAGTTTCACGGGATACCACCGAGCCGACGGGGCGACGTTGCATGAAGGGTCCCGTCAGTTTAAAAACTGGATCGCGTGCGTAGACACACAAGAGGGCGAGTTGAGGGCGACCAGGTGTGTCTCGCTGCCAAAAATGGAGGAGCCCACGAAATACTGCCACCGAGGGATCAAGCGCATAAAGATCAACAAGATGGCGGAAGGTGAGAGTACGGGTCTTCCCGGAGCGTTTTCCGAGTACGTTGTGCTCGACGATAGCCTCACGAAACGACTCGGGGTTGCAATCGGAAAGCTCCATGCTGTCAAGCAGCAATTCCAGTTCTTGAAGCATCATGGTCCGAGACATGTGCGCACCGCTTCTACCGTCTTTGAAGCCCAAGCGCGTCTTGACTGACTGATCACCTGGTGTATCTATGTCTGCACTCAATCCTCACCCCGATCTAGAAGGCAACAGCACGTATCGTAGGAAAGCGCTCTCCCGAAGCATTGTATGTGGGACCATATGGCATGACACACTCAACTCGATAGGTCGCCATATTGCACCATGCCAGTCGAAACACTGCTGAGCGATTAGAACCGCGTAGTTCTTTCCCGGCAACAGCCTCTTATCATAACACACCGACAGCTGGTGGCTCGATCCGTTGTGGTCTGTAATGACCCCATCTACGTACGATGCCACCGTTCCAAATTCCGGAACAACGCGAGAAAAGTCCGTGCAATCGCCTCGGCCACCAATCGGTGAGGCAAGCAGAACAAAAAACGGATATCCGACCTTTCTGGGCTGCTCCGATGCTGGCAAATCCGTGACGACACGAATAAGAAATGTAGGCATCGGGCCAGCTGACCGGACTTAAAGCGAACTCAAATCTTATCCACTTAGGGGGCTAAATTCTTGAAGGCAACTGGTCTCCGTCTGGAATTTGGCGGGGTTCTAGGGGAGGCTTCGAGGATGCTTTTTTCGATTTCTACGAAGGTTCTCTACCGTCAGTCGCGTGGCGGAAAAAGTTCGGTCACCCATTCGCATTTTTCAACAACCTCATGGTACAGTTTGGTTGCCATACAACTATAGCACTATCAATATTAAAAAATTCAGCTAGTCAAACTGAAGTGTGGATGGCAAGAATCAAGCGCTCGATTCTGAAATGGGTCGGGCGGAAACATTTTATGGCCTTATAAGAACACGCAGAAAAAGGAATTTTGAATGCAAGTGAATTACCAGAACCAAAGTAATACCCAGAATCAATTTCACACGGATGGTAAGAACCCATACGTGATGACGAGCGGACTGCAAGGAGACTATCTTGAGGCCGCAAAGACAGCAAGAAAAATATCTGTTGCGTTGGATGAACTCGCTACGCGCTTGTTAAAGAACGGACGCAGTAGAGAAGAAGTATTCGAACTGATTCGGAAGAGCGCATTCATTGGGCAGAATGTGTCCGAAGCTCTCATCAACATGAACCGAACATATCAGCCATTGAACGATTCCAGCAACTCGTTCAGATACGCCTATCTGATTTCAATTCCACCCGCAGTACTGCATCTTTTTCGGCCATATTTGGTCCAGTACTTCAAAGATCCGACTCAAGGAATAGGTCCGAACTTGTGGGTGACCAGGAAGTCGATTGAGATCTATATTGCCGTGGATGGATCTGGTGCTCAATGGCGAGATTTGAATCGACTATCGATTGATGTTGTCAAAGACATCGCAAATGTCGTTGCTAAGACGGGAAGACCGTTGAAAGAGCAAGTATCGACTTGTGCTGAATCCGAGCAGGTATCGAACATACAAGACGAACCACCGAAGAACGAGTCGTGTAATCTAGACCAGGAGGAGAGCCAAACGAACAAGAGCATAGCGGACGTGTTGGATGAGCTTTTTCTTCAGGCCGCTCTACAGATGGAGGTTAGGGAAGGTTCTTCCAGCCTCGATTAGACAGAGTCGAAACGTCTCCAAGGTGAAGGAGCCTCTGTTGTCAGCACTGTTCTATCCTGAATTCATCCTGCAGTTCGTCGCACTATATGGCCCCGGAGTTCTTATGCTCCGGGGCTTTTTTTCATGCTCCCAATTGGCGTGCTGAAGGAAACACAACCCACTGGTGTGACGGTCGTGACGCTCGGAGAGCTTAAACTCCTATTTACTAGGACGAATAGGGGTTCTTACTTTTACTCCGTCACAAGCATCACAGTCCTTGGATTCGGTAATTTCTCTGTCCCTCGGTCCTCATACGTGCCGTCTGACAGACGAAAACGATGATACCTTGGCCGCTTTCCCCCCATACCTTTGGTGACGCGCACGCAATGAAAAAAAACCGGAAGGTTCGTGTATCGAATCTTCCGGTTTGCGAGCGGTGAGTACGCCTTCGATTAATTGTAATTTCGAAGAGCGGCTCCTCGGAGCTGATTGAGGGCTGTTTCTGGTGCTTCATGCTCGGAAACGTCTTCAAAATACTGTACCTTCAACTTCGTTTTGGGCAACGGTGCGAAACCGTTTGCTTCAGCTTCTTTCTCCGTCGGGAGGTCGCGTTCACCTCTGCGATTCCACAAGATGTCAACGAGGGGGACTATGCCATGTTCTTTCAGCACGTGGTCCTCGTCTTCCGGCTGGTATTCAATCGGGGCTTGTAGGAAGTTGAATCTTTTTGCGGTACACGATGTGACGTGCCGGAGATCCAGGGCGAATCTACCGATACCGTATGCGACGAACCACACCTTGATCGATGTTGGAGAGCAATCGCAGCCGGGAAAACCCGACATCGGTCTATCGACATAATATTGATGTGCGCGCCAGCTGAATGCCATGAGAACAGGGGAGTGAATCTTCCTTACGTATTCCAGGGCGAATTTATCTTCTTCCGGCGGACCTTCTTCGGGCCAGTAGTCGATTAGTTGTGCGATATTCTCCACGTTTTTTTGCCACGCACAGGGTTGTAGACAAAGATGATCGCTTTCATATGTACCATGTGCATAGCCTACCCCACTTCGAAAGTGTTCGAAATAGGATTGCGCGAGATTCAGGCCGTGCTTGGCATCCCGCATGTAGAACTTGTTACGTTGTTGATTCTCCAGAACGATCTGGACTCTTGATTTTGAACCTTTCAAATCAACGTTCCTTTCTTGCCCTCACGGGGGCAGTTACTATGTGCCGCCTTATGCGCCACTATAGTCATTCTACCATCATATGCATATAATTGCCACTCCACATAGTCAACTAGTACAAAATTAAAATATTCACCCCCCAGCACTTGTGAAAACGCATTGGCGGGCAGAGAGAATCAAAAAAAACCGGGGCAATCCCCATGTTTTTCCACAAGTTTCCAACCGTTGTTACCGGCTCTTGCCGCCGATTCCGAGGCAATCTGCCACCAACGGGCGTACTGGACGAAACAAAACCCACTGGTGTGATGGTCGTGACGCTCTGAAGGCTTAACCTCCTATTTACCAGGATGAATAAGGGTTCTTACTTTTACTACGTCACGAGCGTCACGGGGTATTTTTGTAATGCTGGCTACCCCTCCAATGGGTAAGAATTATCGCGCCCCATTGGCCTTCTCCCCGATAATCGCCCAAAAAAAGAAAACCCAGGGTTATCCCCAGGTTTTCCACAAGTTTTCAACTGATGCTACCGGGTTTTACCACCAGCCCCAACAGATTCTCGTTCGATCACGGACTCGTACAATTCCCTGATAACGTTGATATCGTGGCAAGGCTGGACAAAATACATTTTTCTACCGTCTTCGAAAGTGAGGACCGTTTTGATGTTGGAGGTATTGTTTTCAAAACGGACGGATGATACCGTCTTGCCCAGGATACTGCGGCGAATGGTATCCAGGTGCTTTTTCCCCTCCTTGCTCATCATGAACCGCATAATATCGGTGTAATCAGATCCGTCTCCCATGGCTAATACTCCTCCGGCAGCAGGAACGTAGTAGCTTGCCGGTTGTGGTCTGTGTCGATTTCGGCATCGGTGATGATCCAGATTTTGGTTTCATCCGGGAGTAGGTACGAGCTCAAGATACGGCTACCGTCCTTGATGGCCATGTCGTTGAGATACCCGTCTTCGTCGCTGATAACACCCCAGTCACCGGTCAGATGTCGTCCAAGATATTCCCGGCCACTGGTGTTGTTTCGTTCGAAAGCCTCCAGGGCACCGGGTGTGGCAACAATCTGACCCAGCTTGAATTTGGGTTTGGTTTCGGTCTTCATAGACTGATCTCCGTTATTCCCTGTCCATCTGGCATTGACACCACCGTAAAATGGGTCGCCATTGAATAAGGGTCTCGTTGGATTCTTAATGCGATTTCAGCCGCATCCTTCGCGGATTCGGCGGTCAGTTCGATTCTCCAGATAACGTGATATTCCATGACGCTTCCCCCAGGCTATCTCTCTGCCTGAAACTGGGACACAACCCCGTGAAAATGGCAGGAAGGGCATTCACACGGCGAACCCGACCCCCATTCCGCTTGCTCAGAATTATCAAGCTCCAAATAGTCATGGAACATGAGCAGAAACTCCTTCACCTGAATCTTGAAGCTGCCTCGATGACGGCACTGCGGACAGGAAAGGGTCTGAATTGATAGGGCATTGTTGGTCGGATAGTCTTCTTCATAGTCGTCCCAGTCCTCCTCGAAGAAGTCGTGGGTATCTCGTTTTGGTCGCTGAAAATCCTTTCGTATCCAGTTGTAAAGCCATTTAAGGACCTTGTAGACGAATTTCATGGTAAATTCCTTTCTAAATGGAAAAACCGCCCTTGGTATAGGCGGTCATGGTTTGGTATCGATTCTGATTGACGTTACTGGCCAGCGCTGGCCAATCAGGCTGTAGGGGGGAAATCAAGCGCTTGTTTTCACCGATAGCCGCTGATATAGGGATTGCAGGTCTTGATTGAGTTGGGTCAACGCAGCGTCAACCATGTCAGGGTAGTAGCCACACCGCTGGAACGCTTCTTCATCGTCGTAGCAACAGCAGCCGAGGTATTCCGTGGCTTCCTGACCATTCCAACTGACCGTGACGGCCACGGTAGCCCAGGCCCAGACATCGTCCTGATCCAATCTCATCAGAATTTCGTGCTCAACTTGGTGATCAAATTGTTCGTCACCCGTATCACACGCGTTTCCTTGGACCGGAATATCATCAGGAGTAGCTTCAATTTGAATCATCACGTCGTTTCTGCCCAGGGTCTTACATGGCATGGGCTTCCTCCTTAGCCACCCGTTTGTAGAAACGCGTTCCGGTCGGGGAATCACAACGCGTGAACAAATGGGATTCATTGGTGAAGTTACCGAAACCAATATGTTTCAGATTGGGCTCATCATGAATGGAGGCCAGATTCAAGTTGGGAACCGTATTCGAACCTCCATCAACGATTTCCATCCCCTTTGCCATCAATTCACGAACGTATTCCTCATCCGTGGGAACCTGAAATTCTTCGGCTTCACCCAGGTCGTAGGCTCGATGTAGCGCATCTTTCAGATTCCACATGGCATAGAATCCCCCCAACTCCACGTGGTGGCCCGGACACTGGCGTGAGCTGTTATCCAATTTTCGGAAGGCTTTCTCTGCCATTTCCCTGGACATATCACCGAGGTCCAAATGAAATTCTGCCCCGCATTTGTTACAGGTGGTCTTGATGTACATGTTGTGGTCCTTTCTGTCCGGCGTTTTGGTAAAGAAAAAGCTCCCCACCGTTCGATTGGGAACAGTGGGGAGCCGATTGAAATTGGGTTGTAATCGGATTAGTTGACGAGCGAAAGCAACCGGGACGCCTTGGTATCCAGTTCAGTGCGTTCTCCGGCATTCGGGTTCTGGCTGGCCAGGCGGGTCAGCGCATCCACAATGCTGAATACGGTGAATTCCCCCTGCTGCTTGGCAATCCGGAGGGCTTCCTTGGCCAGATTCTGATTGAAACCCCGTTTCGTAAGCTGTTTCAGGGCTTCCTCGTCATCTTTGCCCAACTTTTCCTTCATCGCCTTCTGGATGACGTTCACAAAGCCATCCCGGCGTTCGTCCCTTTTCTTGGCCAATTGTTCAACGTGGTGACGAATCGGGTCCAGACTGTCATGGACACGGGCGGTGTGCTTCCGGGAAAACTCGGTCACATCCGTAGCGTCCCAGACGATGTGGTTCTGGCAGACCGCCTGAAACCAGAAGGTCTGAATACCGACCGTTCGCTTTCCGACTTCGCTGTTCCAGAGAAAGAATCCAGGGGCAAAGGCCTCTCCCTCGATTTCGGTCCATCCCGTAGGGTCGATGAGGAACACGAAAAGATCCTGTTCACCGCAGTACAGGCCTGAATTTTTCCCTATACCTTCCTGAGCGGGTTGAAAATCCGTAGCGAATTCATTGACAACGCCAAGTAGATCGGCATTGAATAAACGGGTGTAGGTCGAGCCATGGATGGAGCGGAGGTGGCTGCCCTCAGTCAGAAACTGAAGGGGTTTGGTACCGCTCGGCAGGGTATCCATCAGAATATCCACGGCCGTTTCCGGGCGCACTTTGTTCACGGTGTCCTTCGCAACCTTTGCAATCTGGCACAGCTGGGTGAAGCTCCAGTTGTTCAGGGTATGATCGCCATCCTCGCCGAGGTTCAAAACAGGGCTGAATTCATGGAGAATCGGGCGAATATCACTGGGCGCATGCCACCGTTCCGTAGCGTTCCGCTTCTGCTCGTGGCAATGGTGATAGAGGGTTTTGAGGTCTGGGAATACCTCGTCGGGTGACCTTTTGAACAATTCGTCACTGGCTCTGGTTAAATGGGGCATGGCTGTAACTCCTGTTGGGTTGGGGTAATTTTGGGTGTCGCACATCGCTCTAAAGCGTTTACTTGAAACGGCTTACCAGAATTCTTGGCGATGTGGATCATTCAGGAGTTCATATATATAGTCCCGGGAGTGGAGAAACCCCGACGGGTGGTGGGTCTCCGCGAATCGAGCGCCTGATTCCAGTCCAGACATTCTGCGCAGACAGCCGGACTCTGGGGCGTTTAGGCTCCTGTGCCAACAAATCGCTACCCGATAATCGAACGGATACTGGTTTTCCGGAGGCCGCTAACCAAATTACGTATAAGATCTTTTTTAACATAGCTTTATACCAAAGAATCTAATGCGTTAGATTAGGTAAAGGATAATCGAATCATGGCTTCCTTGGCCCATACACCACCGATGCTGCTTCAGGGGCGGTGCGGTGAAATTTGCGCTCTTCGGGATTGTGTGGTAAACTTCCCGACGTTACGTATCTTACCAATATTATTTTTAATGCCCCCTCCTGCGGTGCCTATTGCGCTGAAGTGTTGGGAGCGACGGGTTGACCTGACAGTCGACCTACTTGATTCATTGATTACAAGGGACCTGTGTGTCCCGGTCTATCGAGATACAAGTGTAGTCGCTCAACGCTTCGGAACAATCTTGGGTGCCCGTTTTTTTTCGGGTCATGTACCCAGTTTTCTCCCTCCGACGTCGAGCCCTTAGATTGTATCTAAGAAGGGCAATAGGACCTTCGCCGGGAGACAGCAATGTCTGACCAAAAAAACATCACCCCCATTCTCGCCTATTCGGATCAATTCCGGGAGGCACTTTCCCAGAAAGCCAAGGTCATTGAGGCCTTGTGCGCCAACCTCATCGAGTACTGGCTGGATCTTGGTCGGGAACTGACCGAGACCTTGGCAATGTTCGAGGCCGAAGAGCAATCCTTCTCGGAGTATCGAAAATGGGTTCGCGACGAAACGGATCTTGGCGATACCACCGAGACGAATCTACGTCGGACCTGGAAGTATTTGGACGAGAATCCTGACAAATTGGCGGCCGTACCAAAGTCCTATCTGGTTGAGGTCAGATGGAACAAGCTTCAGACGTTTCTCGCAATGGAGGAGAACCGCGAACTGGGTAAGAAAACATTCCTGAAGAGTGCGCGAATCACAAGAAGCGGTATTTTTATGCGCTTCACGCACCTTTCCACCACATTCGAGCTCAAGGCCTTGACTACCAGGGAGTTAGAACGTCTCCGGGATGGAGAGAACCCAGACGGAAAGAAGCCTGACAAATCGAAATCCGGAAAACGGTCTGGAGATGTTCGTGCAAGCAAACTCGAAGCAGAGAACGAGGAATTGCGGGCTAGGGTCGCCGAGCTTGAGTCGGAAGTGGAGTGGAAGGACCGAAGAATTGATGAGCTGGAACCGGAACTGGAGTGGAAGAGCCGCAGAATCGACGAACTGGAAGACGCACTTCGGAAGCAGGGAGACCACCTGACTATCGATGTTGCCGCCTCGTCGACGGTGATTGTGGACGAAAACCCTCTTCCAGAGGGACCGCACGACGCGACGATAGAATCCAGTTACAAGTCCGTACCGTTGCTTGAGGAAAAACCTGCTACGAAAACCGAATCTGATGCGGATACTACACAGCAAGATGAATTCACCGAGTACAAGCGGGCCCGGTCTCTGGCCGAAGCTGAGGAGATGGCTGCTTCTGGCGCATGGGGGGAAAAATCATGATCGACGCAACCAAGGAAGATCTGCTGTCGATGTCGGAGCAAGATCAAGCTCAGCTTCTGCTAGCGGTCACCACGCTACTCCTGCAAATGAAAGAAGTGGTGGTCGGGCTGACCAATAAGGCCGACGAGCACTTTCCACCCAACCGCCCCTTCACCAAAGATGAGGCGGCTCAGTATCTGGGAATCAATCCGGATACGCTGTGCAAGTGGGCACGACAGGGTCGAATCGCTTATTGCAGATTGGGCGAAGGTGCGAGAGCACCGATGCGTTTCCGGAAGAAGGACCTGGATGCCTTCTTGAGCGCGTCCAGAATTCCGACGGTGGAAGAAGTATCCAACCGTTAACTAGACGAGAAGGCTCGTTTCGATGGTTCACATCGGGCGGGCCTTCTCTTTTCGGACGTACCAGTAGCCTGAAAACGGCCCATATGCCTCAGAAAACATCAATCTCGGCATCATACGCCTGAAGACCCGCATAGTGGCGTTCCGTGACGGAGACGCTGCTATGCCCCATCCATTTAGAGACCTTGAAAATACCTACCCCCTTCTGGACCAGCATGCTCCCAAACGTATGGCGCAAACGCTGGAAGGGTGCTTTTTCTGTTAACCCAGCATCCTTCAATGCTGCCATCAACGACTTCTTGGGGTCGAAACGGTAATGGTGTTTTCCCTCGGTCCACGGTGCGGTTTCAAAAAGGTAACCCTCGCCAGCGTGTGGCTCAAGCACTTCACGGATTCGCTGACTCATCGGAATAATCCGGTCTTCGTGATCCTTCACGTGAAAATCGTCATCCCCCTTGACGTGGATCGTTGGGGCATCCGGCTCGAACACAAACCAGTCCCATTTGGCGTGGATAATTTCATTGCGCCTCAATCCCGCCCAGCCGCCGAGAAGCACAACCCATAGCGCATTGCGGTTCCTCTTCTCTGCGCAATCCAAGAGATCGGTGAGCTCTTCTTCGGTATGGAACTCCGGCATCTTCCGCTGAATCTTGAAACGCTCCACACCGACTACCGGGTTGGCACCCGTGTACCATCCTTCTTTGATGGCACGGCCAATAATCGCCTGCACATCCTTCACGTCATTGTTGATGGTTTGTGGCTTTGCGCCGTCCTTCAGCCGCTTTCGCTTGAAGGCCTCCATCGTAGGTCGTGTGATGTCCCCGAGCCGCTCAGGCTTAGCCATGTCGACGAGATGACGCCACGACAATGCGGTGCGTTCGTGGGAGCGCGGCTGCTTATGCTGCTTGGCCCATTCTTCGTACCGCTTCCAAAAATCTGAGATGGTTGGATTGATATCGACGGGGGCCTGGCGATGGGGATCCAAGAGTTTCGCTTCTCGGGCTTGTTTCTCCCGTTCGGCAATCTTCTTGTTGGTCGTCCTGAGCGATTCGCGGTATTGTTTTCCATTGGCGTAGTAGCTAATCCACCACGTATCACCGCGTTTAAATATGCTTGCCATTGTGCTCACCTCGGCAAACATCATGCACAATTCATGCACAGTCGATCAAGTAGGAATCATGCGAGCCAAACAAATACCCTATAAACAAAGGGTAAAAATGGCGCGCCAGGAGGGATTCGAACCCGCGACCTACGGCTTAGAAGGCCGTTGCTCTATCCAGCTGAGCTACTGGCGCACGTGGTGTGTGGTGGTTGGGAGGCGGTGGGCTTGCCACAGCGGCCCTAATTATTCCACACCCGCCACAACAACGTAAAGCACTATTTTGGTTTATATACGCGATTTGCATGAATTTCTACTTTTGAAGTATACTCCAAGGGTTTTGTCTGGACCTCAGATCGAAACATTCTATTTCTAAATGACCGCGGTGAATCCGTGCAGAGCTGTGCGTTGGGTCAAAACGCCCTGTTTTCCGCCGCGTCATGTCTATTGGCAACGTGAAGGAGAATACACTAATGGCCAAGAAAAGCGTCTACTTTTTCGGTGGCGGCAAGGGTGACGGCAACGCCACCATGAAAAATCTTTTGGGTGGTAAAGGCGCCAACCTCGCCGATATGGCTAAAATCGGCGTGCCCGTTCCTGCGGGATTCACGGTTACGACCGAAGTCTGCGTCGATTACTATAAAGAAAACGGACGCATCCCCAAGGGTGTGACTGAGGAATACCTGAAGGCCCTGAAGAAGGTCGAGAAGGTCATGGGCAAGAAGTATGGCGCGGCCAAGAACCCGCTCCTCCTTTCCGTCCGTTCCGGTGCCCGTATGTCCATGCCCGGCATGATGGATACGGTCCTCAATATCGGACTCAGCTCCAAGACGCTGCCCGGCCTGATTGAAGCCAGTGGCGATGAGCGTTTTGCGTATGATGCCTACCGTCGTCTTATTACCATGTATGCCGACGTTGTGATGGAAAAGGCCTCTGGCCTGGAGCCCGCCGATGGCGAGAGCATCCGTCACAAGCTGGAGCATGTCTTCGACGCCCTCAAAGAAGAACGGGGTGTTACGGAAGATACGGATCTCACGACGGACGACCTCAAGGGTCTTTGCATCGAGTTCAAGAAAATTGTTAAAGCCACCTTGGGCAAGCCCTTCCCAGACGACGCGATGAAACAGCTTGAAGGCGGCATCAAGGCCGTGTTCCAGTCCTGGAATGGCAAGCGCGCCATCGCCTATCGCCAGATTGAAGGCATCCCCCACGAATGGGGCACAGCCGTTAACGTGCAGGCCATGGTATTCGGTAACATGGGCGAAGCTTCCGCCACAGGCGTAGCGTTCACCCGTAACCCGGCCAACGGCGAAGACATGTTCTACGGCGAGTGGCTCATCAATGCTCAGGGTGAAGACGTGGTTGCCGGTATCCGCACCCCCCTTCCCCTCAACAAGAAGTCCAAGACGCCCGACCAGAAGGCCATCAAGTCCCTGGAAGAGCTTTGGCCCAAAACCTACAAGCAGCTCTTCGCCATCCGTAATAAGCTGGAAAAGCATTACACGGATATGCAGGACGTTGAGTTCACCATCGAAAACAAAGAGCTCTGGATGCTCCAGACCCGTACCGGCAAGCGCACGGGCCCGGCGGCTATCCGCATGGCTGTTGAGATGGCTGAGAAGAAGCTCATTAATAAAGAGACCGCCCTCATGCGTGTCGATCCGGAGCAGATCAACGAGCTCCTTCACCCCATGGTCGATCCCAAGGCCGAAGCGAAGGCCGTCTTGCTTGCAAAGGGTCTTCCTGCGGGTCCCGGTGGTGGTGTAGGCCAGGTTGTCTTCACCTCCGAAGCCGCCGAAGAATGGGCTGCCAAGGGCAAGAAGGTCATCCTCGTTCGTAACGAAACCTCCCCCGAGGACGTGCACGGTATGCACGCTGCCGACGGTATCCTCACGGCAAAAGGCGGCATGACCAGCCACGCGGCCCTCGTTGCCCGTGGATGGGGCAAGTGCTGCATCGTAGGTTGCGGTTCGCTCCAGATTGATGCCAAGGCCAAGCAGTTTACGGTAGCCAAGAAAGTCGTCAAAGAAGGCGACTGGGTATCCATGAACGGCACCACGGGTGACCTTTTCGAAGGTGCTCTCGATGTGCTGCCCGCCCAGCCCGACAAAAACAAGTGGTACAGCAAGCTCATGGGTTGGGCCGATGCCACCCGTCAGATCAACGTTCGTACCAACTGTGAGTCCCCCGCCGACGCCGCGCAGGCCATTGCCTTCGGTGCCGAGGGTATTGGCCTCGCCCGTACGGAGCACATGTTCTTCGAACCCGAACGTATCATTCACATGCGTGAAATGATTCTTGCAGACAACGTAGCGGACCGTCGCGCTGCCGTCATGAAGTTGCTGCCCTTCCAGAAGAAAGACTTCCTGGGCATCTTCAAGGCCATGGCCGGCAAGCCCGTCACGGTCCGTTTGCTCGATCCCCCGCTGCACGAATTCGTGACGCTCAATGATGAGCAGGTTCACGAATTGGCCAAGCACATGGGTCTCAAGCCGGCCGATATCAACAACCGTATCGCCCAGCTTCACGAACTCAACCCCATGCTCGGCCACCGTGGCTGCCGCCTGGGTATTGCCTATCCGGAAATCACCGAGATGCAGGCCACGGCTATCCTCAGTGCCGCCGCCGAGCTGACCAAGAAGAAGGTCAAGGTTTTCCCCGAAATCATGATCCCGCTGGTTGGCCACCAGAATGAATTCATCAACCAGGCCAAACTGGTTCGCAGTATTGCCGAAGACGTCATGAAGAAGTACAATCTCAAGAAGCTCGATTTCATGGTCGGTACCATGATCGAAATTCCCCGTGCTTGCCTTGTGGCCGACAAAATTGCTGAGCACGCTGAATTCTTCAGCTTTGGCACCAACGACCTCACCCAGATGGGCTTTGGTTTCTCCCGCGACGATATTGGTGGCTTCCTGCCCGCCTATCTCAAGGACGAAATCCTCCCCGTCGATCCCTTCCAGGTCCTCGACCAGGACGGCATCGGCCAGTTGGTCGAGATGGGCGTTGAACGTGGTCGTAGCACCAATGCAGACCTCAAGGTCGGCATCTGCGGCGAACACGGTGGTGAGCCCAAGTCGGTTAAGTTCTGTCACCGCACTGGCTTGAACTACGTAAGCTGCAGCCCCTTCCGGGTCCCAATTGCCCGTCTGGCTGCTGCTCAGGCTGCGCTGGAGTCCCCACGCAAGGCCGCCAAAAAGAAAGCCGCCAAGAAAAAGTCCGCCGCGAAGAAAAAATAACGCTCCGCGTCGTAAATACCTTCAGCCCCCTGCACCGATGGTGCGGGGGGCTTTTTCTGTTCAATCTAATAAAAACTCTTATATTGCCATTAGTATTGCTATTTTGCGAGATTTACGGAATAATACGTACAGGAGAAACACGGTGGTCAGGCGTAAATAACAGGAAAATATGAAATCCGGATAACCCATTGCAAGCTTTTCAAATCCACATACATCGTCTTGGACGTCTCGAAATGTCGGGACCCCTTGGGAAGATGCCCTGTCTGGTCGGACGTTCTCCGCAGGCAGATTTTGTGCTGTGTGAAGATTCTGTCAGTCGTCAGCACGCCCGGCTCCAGGTGCGGGATGGGAAGGTCCATATTGAGGACCTCAACTCCAGCAACGGCGTGCTGGTTAATGGCAGTCGTGTCGAGACGGCGCTGTTGTTGCCCACCGACGACGTGCGCCTGGGGGGATATACCCTATCCATCGAGCCGGTGCTCGAAGCCAGCCCCCCACTTTCCGGTCATCGGACAGAGCTGGATTATGACGACGTAGGCCGCATTCATGAGCGCCTCGTCGACGATGACCACCCTTCCCTGTCTTTTTTGTATAGACTCTCGCTGCATATGGCCCAACATCGGTCCATGCGACCACTGCTGGAAACAATTCTCGAAGATGTTATGGGTGCGTTACCTGCAGAGCGTGGCTACATCGTGACCCAGGGTGAACGTGACGGCGCGGCCGAAATATGCGTTTCGAAGTCCCTCCACAACGTGGTCGCCGCTCCGCCCCTCAGCCAGACTCTGGTACATCACGTTCAGCACACCCGGAGCAGTGTTCTCACCACAGATGCCTCCTCAGATTCACGTTTTGAATCTTCCGACAGCATCGTGGCCCACCATATCCAAGCCGCTATCTGCGTACCCCTGACCAGCCACGATACTGTATTTGGCGTCATTTACGTGGATGGCAGCTCGGCCCCCCTGGCATTTACCCGGTCCCATTTGCAGCTCTTGTCTATCGTCGGCCAAATGGCCGGTGCAGCGGTTGAAAATATCTTCCTGACCGAACAGAAAATTCATCAGGAACGTCTGGCAGCAATCGGGCAGACCGTGTCGGCAACGAGCCACGATATGCGCAACATCCTTCTCGGCATTTCGGGAGGCACCCAATTGCTCGAAATAGCCCAGGAAAAGCAACAATGGGATCGCACCGAAAAGGCGACCCGTATCATTCGCACTTCCCTCGATCGGTTTGAGTCGCTGGTCAACAGCTTGCTGACCTGTGCGAAGAAAACCGACCTTTCCCTCAGCATGACCTATCTGGGCCCGCTGGTGAAAGATGTCGTGGAAGCGCTGGGAACGACCGCCGAATCTTGCGGGGTAAAACTGGTCGTCGACGATCGTTGCGAAGGCAGTTTGTCCCTTGACGCCCAACAGGTTTATCGCGTGATAACCAATCTGGTTAAGAACGCAATAGAATCCATGGAGAACACGGGCGGAACAGTTCGCATGGAAATATTCACCGATGGAAGTGCCCACTTTGTTCGGGTTCACGATAGCGGGCGGGGTATAAAGCCGGAGCATTTGGAACGTATCGGGCAAGCCTTTTTCACCACCAAAAACGGCCGTGGAACAGGCCTGGGACTCGCCGTGTGCTTCCAGATAATGGAACAGCACGAGGGCAAGGTACATGTCGAAAGCACCTATGGGGAAGGCTCAACCTTCACCCTGGAATTTCCGGTGGCGGCCCAGACTGCCATCCGATTTACCCGCCTGACCGCCTGAGTCTCATCCCGACGCTCTCATCCAATCCTGCTCGTAGTTGTTGCAAATGTGCGCCGGTATTATGGACAATCATCCTACAGGACCAGAACAAGGCTATTCTGATGCCTTGGGCGTCGCGTCAAATGCATTCCAGGGAGTCTCATGGTTATCTATCGGGTAAAATTATGGAGCGCTCAAAAGCCCCCATTCGAGCACATGGTCTCGGTGGGTCCCCAGTTAATCGGGCGCGCCTCCCGAGCCGATATTGTTCTTGCCGAAGACAGTGTGAGTCGCCGTCATGCCAAACTATACGTCAGCGATTCCGATCTGATTATTGAAGATCTGGGCTCCAGCAATGGGGTCGTTGTCAATGGAGAGCGAATCACGAAAGCGACCATCGGTCCGAAGGATACCGTTCAGATCGGTTGCTACTCGTTGCGGGCCGAAATTCTTGATGCGGTCCCGCAGCAGCGGTTCGTCCGCCGAACCGAAATCGAATACAACGACGTCGCACCGATTCACGAAAAGCTGGTGGAAACAGACCAGTCCTCCGTTTCCTTTCTCTACGCTGTTTCCCAATGCTTGTGTACGCACCGCAACTTAAATCCCCTGCTCGAAAGCGTCCTCGATGCGGTTATGGCGAATATACCGGCAGAACGTGGCTTTGTGCTCGCCCGCCGGACACCTGAGGACGTCCTGAAACTGGCAACCTCCCGTATTCGCCGTCCGCGAGACAGTGCGCCGCCCCTCAGTCACACCCTGGTAGACCAGGTGGTGGAAACCAAGACGAGTATCATGACGACCGACGCAAGTCAGGATGACCGGTTTGAAAATTCGGACAGTATCGCCGAGTTCCAGATCAAAGCCGTCATTTGCGTACCCCTCTCTGGGCATGAAGGGGTATACGGGGCGATTTATATCGATTCCGATTCGGTACCCGTTCCACTCACCCAAAAGCATCTGCAGGTTTTGTCCATCGTAGGCCAAATCGTGGGTGCGGGCATTGAAAATATTGCGCTGAATGATAAGCAGATTCGTCAGGAACGGCTCGCGGGCATTGGAGAGACCGTCTCCGGAACCAGCCATGATATGCGAAATATCTTGATGGGAATTTCCGGTGGCACGGAAATGATAAATTTCGCGTGTGAGGAAGAAAAATGGAAGCAGGCGCGGGACGGCGTCCGAATCCTGAACCAAACCCTCACCCGGTTTAAGGCGCTCGCTGACAACCTCCTGAACTATGCCCGGGTCACCGATTTGAACTTGGAAGAAACCAACTTACAGGATCTCGTTTTCGAGGTTTTGGAAGCCGTGAAGCCCGAGGCGCAAAAGCGCTCTATTGATATGCGCTTTGATCACTGCGCCCCCTCCAATATCGTCCTGGATTCCCAACAGATGTATCGGGTCTTGCTCAATCTGGTCAAGAATGCCATGGAGGCCATGGAAGAACAAGGCGGCACCATTTCCATTGAATCCGGCAGTGAAGCGGGTGCGGTATTCATTCGTGTCAGAGATTCTGGTCCGGGCATCCTGCCCGAGCACATGCCTCGGATTGGGCAACCTTTTTTCACCACAAAACAAGACAAAGGCACGGGATTGGGTCTGGCCACCTGTTTTCGAATTATGGAACAGCACAACGGAAAGATCCAGGTCGACAGCAATCCGACGGACGGCACGACGTTTACGCTAAAATTCCCACCCGACTATTCCATCACACGAAACGATCTAATTCCCGGCGGTTGAGGGCCTCTTTCCGCATAATGTCAATGGTCAGGGCGGGGGCTTTTCTCCGGGTGTATGGTCGACGCGACCAATTCGACAAACAAGGACATTGCCCGCTCTGACGCCGTTCCATGGAGGCCTTTCCAGGCATCGATTCTCGCCTGAAAGTTACCATCGGTAAAGTCGATACGATCGACGGCGCAATCTCCGAGCAATGCCTGTTGGCGAAGCCCATACAGCCGCAATTCCTTAGCACGGTCAATGCTGCCTGTAAACTCTTCCAGAGATTGCTCCGCCGCTCGGAAGCGTCGGGCCGTGCTCTCCGATTCGAGTGGTGCCTCCAACAGAGGCACGTGGGGCAAATCGGGATAGAGCCTCTCGCGGCAATCCGGGCAAATACCATGACTGAAGTGGGCACTGGAATGGGCTGTTATGTATGCCTCAACAGTTTCCCAATATCCTTCATCATCCCGAATCCGTTTGCAGCTGGCGCAGATGGGAAGTAGCCCGGAAAGACGCTGCACCGTCGCCAGTGCTTGCTGCAGATCATGAATCAATGCGGCACGATCTTGCTCCAAGGCGGCTCGCTGGGTGGCGTCGCGCAGGGTATACAGCAGAGCGGGCACCTCATCCCAGGGAATGACGGCGGCCGTAACTTCTCCCAAACAGACGCCACCATCCTTTCGTCGAAATGAAACCGGACCGAAGACTCCATCGAAAAATTGGCAGCGCTCAAGATAGTCCGGGGCGTACTCGGTAATGAGGACGGGAAACTGGGTCCCACGGAGTGACACACTACTGTATCCGAGCACGCGCTCCACCGCGTCATTGACATGGAGTATGGTCTTCATACCACCATCCAGAACGAAGAACACATCGTGGGAGGCATTGAAAATGGTTTCGAGATGCTCTTGAGAAAGGTGTGACAGCTCTATTGATGTGCCCGGGTCCTCACCGGCATCGTGTTCTCGCTTCATTGCCGCTCCTCAACCACACCGATAGAGACAAAATTACGTGTGTCATCACGGGCCTGAGTGCACATCGCTTGCCGTTGCCCAAGTAGTCACATCCGTGCATATAGTGTACCTGATTTCATAGAAAGTCGCCAGACTCACCTCAGGCTGTATCAATACCACAGCCTGCTTCTATGCACCTGTTATCCCCGGCCCCGACGGAACAGCTTTCTCAGAAGTGTCACATCTTCAACGCGAAGTACCAAGCAGCAGATGCCATAGACAACACCCGATACGCCCAGTAGAACGAAAACTTCAATGGCCTCCGCGATGACCCCCTGCGACACCCAAGACCCAGGATACCAATGGTGATTCTGTGACAACACCACCCCCATGATGCCTGCGGCGAGGCACAACTTTGCCAGGCCCAGCAAGTAACGCGACGAAACCAGCGCGCCATATCGGCGACACAACAGGACGTAAAGACCTAGAAAATTCGCGGTATAGGAAAGAGTTGTAGCGAGGGCGAGCCCTTGGAATCCCATGGGGCCTACGAGTGTCATGTTCAGCACGATATTCAGCACCATACTCAAGGTCGCCATAATCACCGGCGAACGGGTATCCTGAACGGCAAAAAAACCCTGTACGCTGACCTTGACCCAGGTAAAGGAGAGCAATCCCAGACCATAGTAAAAGAGCGCCTGGGCCACGTCGTGCCCGTGAGCCAAGGTGAACTTGCCGCCTTCGTGGACGAAGAGCAGATTGATAATGTCTTCTCCGGCCACCAGCAGAACAACCAGGGCGGGCAACACAAGAAAGGCGGACTGTCGGAAGGCATGCAACAGGGTCTGGCGAATTTCTCCGTCGTCATTGCGCGCACCCGCAGCGGAGATGGTCGGCAAAATGGCCACGGCCACGGCGATTCCGAAAACCGACAGCGGGAGCTGCACGAGTCGGTTGGCGAAATAGAGGGTCGACACCGCTTCCAGTTTGATGGCAAAAAAGCCATCCACGAGCTTGTTCACCTCACCCGTTGATTGACCGACAATTATCGGAACGAGCAGCAAGAAGGCTTGCCGGACCCCCGGATGCCCCAATTCCCAAGAGGGCAGTAATACACCAGCATGGCGCTTCATGGCCAGGAACAAGATCACCAACTGTCCGATACCGCCCAGCCATACGCCGGTAACCAGCGCCCAAACGGGGTCAGGAAAGTAGTCGACCAAAACCAGACACGAGAAGATTAGGGCAACGTTGAGAACAAGGGGTGACCACGACGGCGGGCCGTAGCACTTCATGACAAACAAGGGCCCCATGGCAAAGACAGCCGTACCGATGAGAAAGAGGTAGGGCATAATCCATCGCAAGACGTCCATGGTTTGCTGCAGGGTGTCTTGCGGCACGGGTTCCGAGTTGGTGAAGGGCTGCAGCAGAGAGAGTGCGAAGGGCAAGAGAGGAACGAGTAGGATACCGACAACGGTCAATACCAGGAACAGCACAATGACGGCAGATAGACAGGCCCGGACCAGACGGCGAAAGCCCTCTTCCCCGTCTTCTTCCAAACTGCGTGTAAATAGCGGCACATAGGCCGCGTTAACCGCCCCTTCGCCGAGCATATCCCGAAGCATGTTGGGAATGCGGAAGGCAAAAAAGAAAATCTCCCGGGACGCAAATGGAATTTTGTCCGCCAGGATGATGTCCCGGACCAGGCCCAGAATGCGGCTGAGCATGGTGCCGCCCGCGAATACGGCAGCAAAGCGAGTCAGTTGACTGCGGGGAGCCGTCATGAGGTGGTCACTTGTGCGAACTTGGCCTGCGGCACCACGAGCCATAGCGCTACGACCACACCGAGGAGCGTCATGATTCGGCCAAACCATGGGACCGAACCCGGCAAGGGCAAGCTGGCCGCTTCTGGCACGGGAATGGCCGCCGCGCGCCGCGTCACCATGGCCCGTTGACGGTCGGTGGTGCCGCCCTTCAGTTTTACATAGCGGTCATTCGGCAAGACGGCTCCGTCGATAATCGAAATACGCCCCCAAGGGTCTATCACGCCGGAGATACCGGTATTGGCACACTGGACGAGAGGCAAACGGTTTTCTATGGCCCGAAAACGGGCGATCTCAAATTTCTGTGGTAACACGTTGCTACGGCCAAACCAGCCCAGATTTGTCACCACCACCAGAAAATCGGCACCCATTCGACGACGCTCATCGGCGAGAGGAGAAAACAACACTTCAAAACATATCAGGGGGCCGAACTTACGGTCCCCTACGGAAAAAACCTGTCCCGTGTCGCCCGCCGTGGTGCCACCACCCGCGCCCATACTCGCCGCAAAGGACAACCACGATTCAAAGGGTATGTATTCTCCAAACGGGGCGAGTTTTACTTTGTCGTAGACCCCGATTTCTTCTCCGGGCGTCAAGAGCACGCTGGAGTTGTATCCATCGCCGGTCAGGTCATCGCGACGCCCGGTCCCCGTAAACAGGGGAACGTCTGTATCCTCCACGAACTGCTCCATGGCCGCCAGAAATCGGGGCGTGCGGTAGTCGCTCATGATAAGACCCTCGGGCCACACGAAGAGGTCGACAGGCGCATTTTTCAAGACCACCGTGGACTGATGGATCGCTTTTTCCAGCATGATATCGGAAAATTCGGGATCCCACTTCATCTCCTGGGGATAGTTGCTCTGGTAGAGGCCCACGTTAAAGGGCGCACCTTCCTGCACAACGGGACTGCCATAGAGGAGGTAGCCCAGACCATGGGCCCCCGCAACCACGAGCAGGGCGGCACCCAACAGTTTCCAACGGAGGCGTTGCTCCGTCCACGCCTGGGCGATGAACGCACTGCAGCCGACGAGAATGCCCGAAAGAAGTATGACGCCCCCCAGGGCCGCCCATTGGGAGAACCAGGCGTCGGGCCCCTGGCTGTAGCCGAGGGATGTCCAACCGAATCCGGTAAAGAGACGCGCCTGAAGCCATTCCATGGCGACCCAGCACAGCGCAAAGACCAATGCCCGTGCCCACACCGGCACCCGCCCTTGAATGCGAACCCAGAGAACGCCCAGCACGGCCCAATAGCAGGAAAGGGCGAGACATACACCTTGTTGCCCGAGAATGGCCCAGCCACCCGCCCAGAACACATTGCCGATGAGCCATTGCAACACGATGCTGTGGAAAACCCAGCCCCCCACAAAGAATCGCGTCGCGCTTTCCCGAGCGGTGAGGGAGGCCGTGTTGATGAGGAGGGGAACCAAGGCCAGCCAGGCGAGGGGGTACCAGTGAAAATTCGGAAAGGTCCAGGCCAGGAGAATACCGGAGGACAGGGCCCACATATAGGTCCGAAGACAGGCTAACATTGGCGATGAATACTCCGGTGACTGGGACGACCCTGGATGCGGCATGGGGCGAGTTTCGCCACGATGTGCCGTGGCCGATTGTGCGAAAACCATGGGCCGGATATCAAGTCGCTATTGGAAAATGGACCAGCGGGCGATTTGCGGTCGAATGATTAGCTGGACCGTAAGCTCACTCGAATTCCATGGCTTCCATTTCGGCACCGACACGTTTTTCGTTGGACCAACTGTTGCCCTTCCAGAATTCCATGGCACGTTGTCCGTCGGGAGACATGTTTCGGAGGTCGACGACCGTGGGCGTCACAAATATCAGCAAGGTCGTGAGATTGGCTTCGGAGCGACGACTGCGAAAGGGAAATCCTATGACCGGCAGTTTTCCGATAATCGGGACACGGCGCTCATTCTGGCGCACCAGTCGAGAGGTTAGTCCCCCGGTTACCAGGGTCTGGCCGCTGGGGACATAAACCACGCCCGTTTGGGAACGGGTGGAAAAGACCGGCAGATCAAGGCCGCGAATATTTTCAATTCGAACGGTATCGGTTACATTCAGCTTTGTGATATCGAGCTTCACAATGTCATTCGGCTGAATCGTGGGAACGATATCCATGTTTACGCCGATGGGCTCGAAGTCCACACTCAACTGCGGAACGCCGGTCTGTTTGTTGTAGGTCACACCCTGAAAAGGTACCTCACCACCCGCATTAATGGTGGCCGCTTTGGTGTTTGTCACCAGAATCTCGGGCCGCGAAACCACATCGGTATCCAGCCCTTCTTCCAATCCTCGAAATACCGCATCGATAGTCCCATTGTCCGAATCCACCACCGTTGCCGTGAGCCCAAAGCCCTCACGTGTCTGGATAGCGTTGGCCAGATTATTGTCTTCATCGGGACGAGACACATCTCTGGAGTCCGGTACAGGAAGGGTAACGCGGGGATAGTCACCGACCGGGTCACTCGTGTTGGTGGAAATCTGTTCCAGCGATCCCGATTGTTCCACACCGTTCACAAAACGCTTGTAGTTCAGGTTAACGCCGATATCACGTAGACCCCGCTCATTGGTCTCTACGATTTGCACCCGAACCTGTACCTGGCGAATATCTTTCAACTCCGGTGGTGGCGGTGGCGCAGCCGGGGCAGCTTCTGCGGGCGCAGGTGCCTCTGCAGGTGCAGCCTCTGCAGGTGCAGCTTCAGCAGGTGCAGGTGCAGGTGCCGTTTCTGCGGGGGCGGCAGCAGGCGGCTCCTGACTTACTCCGTTCAAACAACAAAGCAGCGCGATCATCAAAGTGGACAGTATGGGGCGATATGGACGCGTAATCATTCTTCTGCCCCCAGGTCGGTTGTGATACCATCGTCGAGATCCGTGCCTATCACGCCTTCTCCGAGTTCTCTCGGAATGTTTCCAAGGGTGTTTAACACGTCCGTAACGACGCCGGCCGGATTACTGAGCATACTGCCCTCTTCCTTCGCCGTAATCCCTTCATTATAGATGAGTGTAGGCACATCGGCTTTAATGAGGAAGATAAGTTCGCGGCGTCCGTGGGAAAGCTTACTGTTACCAATACTACTGCTCAAGGGCACCGGTTGTACGCCAAAGGGCAAGACCCGCTGAATCAGACCATTCATGAAGCGATCGCTCTGGGTCAACCAAGGCAACGTCGAGAGGTCTTTGTTCTCCGTATTGCGATAGAGCCCGCCCAACATGAGCACCTGACCATGACGTACCCAGACATCGGTTGTAATGACGCGGGTAATAAATTCAGGTACCTGAATTGCGTTGGTGGAGGATTCAAATACGCCCCCTGTGCCGGCCAGCAGATGGTCGAGGGCAACGGTGATACGTTGTCCTTCCTCGGCAACCGATGCCGTCAACTGGAGATTAATATACGTATCCTCTTTCGTCTCCGGGTTTCCATCGTCATCGATTATCTCGGGAGCAAGAATACTTAGCGTTACACCTGTATCCCGAAAGTTCGTTATCTGTATGGCCGTCGAACCGACCACAACCGTATCCTCATAGGGTATCTGCTGGGTCGTCTGGACAACGGTGGGCTTAGCATCTGCCGCCGCGCCTACCGGCACCAGTGCCGTCGGTTGGGACAAGATAAATGCCCGCCCCTGATCGACCAATCCCTGAAGGACCACTTCAATATCGCCATACTTGGTCACCAGCCGGTCGAGAAAAACCGTAATACCGGCGTTGGTACTGCCAGGGAAGGTAATGTCGGAGGCGCTGATGCTGCCCACCGGCGAAGCGGCACGGCCATAGGGCTGGGGCACAAGTTTCTGCTGAAAATAGGCACTGAGGCCCGTTTCGATATCTTTATTGGTCTGGAATTCGATGACCTTCACCGACACCTGCACCTGCTGCAGATCTTGCGCCCAGGTAGCACGGCAGCCGAAAAATACCAGTAGCACCGTTGTCAGTCGTAAAACTCGCATGGCTTCCTTACCGCTGGTAGGTTCCAACACATTCGTAGCGCCGAACGTTTTCAATGTTGTCGAAGTTTGAAAAGCGCACGCTGAATGCCCGGGTCTCTCCAGGTCGCAGTGAACCAAGTTGGACGGTTTGCACGTCGTATACCTGGCCACCGAAATTAAAAATTGTTATGGTTACGCGCACATCCTGCAGGGGTGTGGCACCACGATTTACGGCCTGTCCGGAAACGTTGTAGTACACATTGGTGTAATCCACCTGGAGTGGCCGATAGCGACCGCTTTTCCAGGTCGCTGTGTTGAATATGGATAGAGGCTCCGCCTCTTTATAGCGGCGATTTATCTCGTCCGGGGTGAGCACTATCCAAGCCCCATCAGGACCGAGCTCCATCCGACGTCGAATTATGACATCATTCTTCAGCGAAGGCCATTCCGTAAACACCTTGGTGTAGACGGCACCGGCCCGCTCGTATTCACTATTATTCCAGTAACGCTCTGCAAGTTCCAAACTCTCGGCTAATGCTTCCGGTTCATCCACGCCATCATAGGTGGCGACCCGTGCTTCCAGCGCTTCTCTGTCGGCATCTCGTTTAAGCGATGCCTGGGCTATACCCTCCACATATTCACGGCTGAGGGCGGCATATTTACCTTCAGGACGCAAGGCAAGGTACTTGGAAAAGTATTTTTCCGCGTTATACATGCCGTCAATCTTGTAGTAGGTCAGACCGAGGAAATACAGGGCGTCTGTGGCAGCGTCGCTGTTGGGGTAGCGCGATAAGAGGGAGGTGAGTCGCGGAATCGCCATGGAATGCTCGCCCGCACGGATCATGACCATGGCATCATCCAAGGCTTGCCGGGCGGCCGCATGGGTAACCGTGGCGCTATTGGTCGTCAGTGGACCCCGCGAGTCGGCGATGAGTTGCACGTCGGAGGACGTCTTGCATCCCGCCATCAGGAATAGGGCGACGATACACAACAGCCCGGAACAGTGAGCCCGATTCCCCCGGAAAATGATAGATACAGACAGCATGTCGTCTCGGTATGGGGTGCTGGTTTTACTTGAGTTTCTCAAGAACCAGTTCAGTAACATCATCGGCCTCAATGGCGGGCTCCATGGTATCCAGATACCCGTCCGCCACGATAAGGTCATGAGATGTTTCCTCACCAACTTCCTTGATCAATCGTTGAGCGCGGTCACTGGCTTTGCTGATCAAGATCCAATACTTGGCCGAACCACTTACAATTTTCTTCTTCTTGATGGAAGAATATTCGGGGGTCGCTTTCACAACCTTCTGATAGTTCACCCGTGCGGGTGCCTCAAAGGCCTCGGCGTTGCCATAGAATATCTTTTGTGCATCTACTTTGTCGGTCGGGATCGTATGGGCGGACGCCGCCATCATACCGCCAACGGCGAGTATCATCGCAACCAATAGACTATATGGACGAAGTTCCATTTTGGAACCCCTTCTACCCCGCAGGGCGCTTCTTCCTTCGTGGAAGCTGTACACTCCTAAGCATACTAATACTAAGCCTCGCTTGGGCATATTGTCAACTAATTACCAACCTGAAACATCCGAGGAAACGGACGTTGTCGGCACGCCCAAACGTCGACGCTTCAACTACTTACATTCGTACTATGCCCAAGGTGTTCAAAAAGTTCCATAAAATCACGGTTTTTTTGAACGTTGGACAATTTAAACCCGGAAAAGATTCGTACACCTCACCCAACCAACCTTACCATCAAAACCCCAACCTGTGACAAGAAGTTTTCGCGGAAACCCCTTTTTTGCCGCCCTCGGCACCATCGGACAGCCCAATACCGGGGTCGTGAGGCTGTCGAAGAGGCACGTATTCTCACCCCCTCACCCCACGAAGTAGGGGCAAGAAGGATAACCCGGGTCCGCGGTCATGGCTTACGACGGTCCTGCAGGGACGTGTCGGACGTCATCGAACCGAGAGGCAGCACCGTTCTCTCTTTGCATCAATCTCGCATTGCCGGGTACTATAGACCCCTATGATCGCACCGAATGCGAGCCCCTGGATGGCTCGGAAGGACCCCAACATTATGAACAGCTCTCTGATGAGATTCATCAGTGTATTCTTAATCGCATTCAGCTTGACCACCGCCGTCACCGCCCAGGAGCAATCCTGGTTGTGGACGACGTCCAAGGCTCAGGAAAATGCCCGCCATCTATCGCTGATCGTAACGCCCGAGCGTTCAGATAGTGCCCACACCCAGGCCCGATTTCACTGCGATATCGCCAGTGACTTCAGCTATCGGAGTGCCACGGTGACGTTAAAGCTGCGGGATGCCAAGGGCAATCTCGTGAGCGAAGGGGCGCTGCCGCTGGATATTATCGCTGGGGCCAACGAGTGCGCTATCACCCTCGAAACCGCAGACTTAGGACTGGGCTCCTATGAGGCGACCTTCGCCATCAGCCATGCCCTGCTCTTGACCGAGCCCTCCCACACGTTCACGTTGCGCAACGTAAGTGTGGCCGATCTGGTTACACGCACGGAGGCCGACGAGAAACGGGTGGCAGAATTAGCAACGGCCTTGGACGGGATGGAAGAAAGTTCGGGAGCCTATCCCTATCTCCGTCTGAAGATCAATCTGATCGAAGACGTCTTGAAATCGGCAAGAGAAAACGCCGATCGCAGCGCGTGGGAATCCCTGGAATCACAACTCCGCTATGTCGACAGCGGGCTGGATGCCGTCCATTCCGGCATGGTATTCGGCAGCACAAGTGGCGAACGAACCACCCCGATGCCCGACCGCTCTCAGGCCAGCCTCCTGGTACAGGATGGAGCCTTTATGGCCGGAGGCCAACCGGTGTTCCTCTTCGGCGGCATGCTTCCCAGCATCAATCCGGAAGATATTGCCCGGCTCGATCGCTACCAATTGAATGCCGCCTCCATCGCACTCCAGCCGCAGGACAACCCCGCGTCCCCCGGCAGCACGGGCACCGACCTGGCCGCCCTCTTTGATGCGGCGGAAACCCACAATATCAGCGTCGCCATTCAGCTCAACCCAGAGTCGCTCATCAGCGACGGCATGGCGGCCGCCCCGTCACTTGACGCCCAACGACGGACGAACTTGACCCAAGAGGATGATAAGGCACAGTGGAATCAGTATCTCTCCGAGATCGCACCGCGCCTGCGGGATCAGTCCATGTTGTTTGGCGTAAGCCTGACGGAGGACCCGTACTTTCATTTTGAAGGGGAAGCGGTCAAGGCCGGATTCCTCGATTTTATTCGGGCCAATTATGAAGATCGCCTCGCCTTGAACCGGGCTTGGCGCGCCCATCTCGCTTCGCTCGATGATATCGAGCCTTGGGGCGTGGGGCCCTATTCCACCTACCAGGCCCACCGACCCTATCAGTTCGACTGGCAGACCTATCACCAGCGTCTGGGCAATGCCTATTTTCAATGGTCACGGGATACGGCACGACATTTCTTGCCCGGCACCCCGCTCATGGCGACCATGAATGACATGCCTTTCCGCGCAGGCGAGGCAAATTACGGTATAAATCGCGAAGAACTCGCCCGTATCATGCAAATTTCGACCTGTGCGGGTGCCACCGGCTTTGACGCCCCCGTCTATGTGCTGGAGCACCCCCGCCAGTCGGCCAACTATACGCTCTTGCGTTCTTTCGTGCCCGACCAGCCGGTTCTGAATCTCAACAGCACCTGGACCATTCCCGAGCAGGCCTCGGAAGCCGAAACCTTTCGCTTCCTCCATGGTGCCATCTGGGAAAGCGTTATGGCGGGCCTGAGTGGGGCAACTATTCCCATGGATTCCCTGGTGTTTCAACGTCCGGAAGCCCTGGAAGGCTTTGCCACCGCAGCGCTGGATGTGAATCGCCTCGCCCCCATCGTATTGGCCTTTCAATCGGCCCCCACCGACGTGGGTATCCTGTTCAGCCAGTCCTCCCGCGTTTTTGACGACGGAAAACCCCACCTCAAGTCCGCCTTGAATGCCTTCGAAGGCACGTCATTTGGCGGTTACAGCGTGCGTTTCATTACCGAGGATCAGGTTTCCAGTGGTATCTTGGACTCCGTAAAAATCCTTGTTATCCCCGACACGCCGGCCGTGAGTGATGACACCTTTGCCCACCTGAGCGCCTATGTGGATGGGGGCGGTACCGTTGCGCGCACCGGCGCACCCATTCCCTACAACGAACGGGGAAACTCCCGGGACGACCTGATCCGAAACACCGCGAGCACCGTGTTGGTGCGCGGGTTAAATCTCCCCACGGAATATCTCCACGCGATTGACGCTGCGTCTTCGCTGGGTGCCCTGCCCCAGATTCCCCGGACCGTAACGGCCCAAGGCTATCCCGTAGAAGGGGTGAAGTCACGCTTTGTCACCTTTGAAGGGGAGCAGTATCTTTTCGTAATCAATCTCCGCAAAGAGCCCGCCTATTGCACCCTGACCACCGCAACACGCTCGGGTCGGGATCTAATCAACGGTGTGGATGTAAGTTTTCCCACCTCTCTTGATCCACTGGTTCCCATGCTGATTAAGCTGGCGCCGGTAGAGCTTGAAATGACGGTAACAGCGGCAGCGGCTACGGACGAAAAATCCTGAATCTGCAATCCTGATTAGTAGGGCGAAAGGGGATTACGGCTGCCCCTTTCGCCTTCGAAATACCGCAGCAAATTCATCGACGTTCGGGGTCTGCCCGTTCCCCGTGTCGAAACGAGGAACGACTTATGCGCATGCTACTCTTGAGCCTTACCCTTTCTGTCGCCACCCTGGGCACCCAGGCAGAATTACAGAACGTCGAGGTGGAGAGTATTCTCCGTGCCGCGAGCCCGACTCAGGCGACTCAACTGAATGACCCACTGAAAGGGTCCGTCACGGCGGGAGAAACCACCCTCGACGATCAGACCGATGTGGCCATCACGGCCTACAACAACAATCGGGCCCTGGTTCGTGATCGCCGTACCATCAAACTCCTCCCCGGCGAATTGACGTTGAAGTTCATGGATGTGGCCGCCCAAATTCAACCCGAGACGGTGAGCCTCCAATCCCTCTCCAGCCCGGGCGAACTGCTCATCCTGGAACAGAATTACGAATACGACCTCATGAGCCCGGATGCCCTGATGAACAAGTATGTGGGTAAAGAAGTTCGCCTCATCAATAAATCGACGGACTACAGTTTCTTTGAACAGAACGCCACCCTCCTGGGAAATAACAACGGGCCCATCTTCGAGATTGGTGGCGACATCTATCTGGGGCACCCCGGCACCGTCGTCTTACCGGAACTTCCGGAAGAATTAATCGCCAAGCCCTCCCTCATCTGGTTGTTGCAGAACAAAGGCACGGACCACGACGTTGAAGTCACCTATCTCACCGGGGGTATCTCCTGGAAGGCCGATTACGTCGTCACCCTCGCGGAGGATGAGACCACCTTAAACCTGGAAGGCTGGGTAACCCTTACCAACGAATCGGGTGCCCAGTACAACGATGCCCAACTTAAGCTGGTCGCCGGGGACGTCAACATCGTGCAGGACATGATGCCCAAGACGGCCGGCATGGCCCGGGGGATGATGGCCATGGACGCGGCTCCCATGCAAGAGGAGAGTTTCGCGGAGTATCACCTCTATACCCTCTCCCGTCGCACGACCATCAAACAAAACCAGACGAAACAAGTCAGCTTGCTCCGGGCAAACGGGGTTGCCGTTAAGAAAACCTACGAATACCGGGGCCAGGGCTTCTACTACTTCCAGCCGATTCAGGGCCAAATCGATGAAAAAGTCGGTGTGTTTCTGGAACTCGACAACAAGGAAGAAAACCAGATGGGTATGCCCCTGCCCGCCGGTATCATGCGCGTCTATCAGCCCGATTCCGAAGGCATGCTGCAATTCTCCGGCGAGGATCGCATCCAGCACACGCCGAAAGATGAAACCGTGCGCCTCCAATTGGGGAACGCTTTTGACATCGTAGGTGAGCGGGTCCAAACCGATTTTCAGCGCATCACCGACCGGGTAAATGAGTCGAGCTATACGATTACACTCCGCAATCACAAGGACGTGGCGGTCACGGTGGATGTGGTCGAGCAGATGATGGGCGACTGGAAAATACTGGAAGAATCAATTGCCCACGTAAAGAAAGACGCACAGACCGCTATCTTCCGTGTGCCCGTGGCGGCTGACGGCACGGCAACGCTCACCTATCGGGCCCGCGTTCAGCAATAAGACCCCGCTAAATAGCAACGCGGCGTCCTGCACCCCTTAAAAAAGGTTCATGGGCAATTAATGGGTGCCCACAAAGACTCACGCCGTCAAAACAAACTGATCCCATCAATCGTGCCGCGCGATCCGGTATTTCCGGTCGAAGATGCGCCGCAGGAGGGTTCGTGCGCGGATTGGGAGATACGACTACGTCTCTACATCAAGGCCAAGGCCA
>CAXBPH010000011.1:0-47863 GCA_963977445.1 uncultured bacterium
AGCCCATATAATCCTGATAGGCCTCATAGAGTTCCATGGTGGTGAATTCCGGGTTGTGGCGCGTGTCCACCCCTTCATTCCGGAAGCAACGGTTAATTTCGAAGACCTTGTCGAATCCACCCACAATGAGGCGCTTGAGATACAACTCGGGGGCCACGCGGAGATAGAACTCGCGGTCATAGGTGTTGTGGTGCGTCGTGAAGGGCCGTGCCGATGCACCACCGGCAATGGGGTGCAACATGGGTGTTTCCACTTCGAGATAGCCCTGCTTTTCCAGCCACTGGCGCATGAGGGATACCACCTGGATGCGACGCTTGAACGTATCCAGCACTTCCGGGTTCGCCACCATATCGAGATAGCGCTTGCGGTAGCGGGTTTCCACATCCTTCAGGCCACTATGCTTTTCCACGGCCGGACGGAGGGACTTGGTCAGAATTTCGTAGGACGTGGCGAATACGGTGATCTCGCCGCGACGGGTGCGCTTTACGGCACCTTCCACACCGACGAAATCGCCGATATCGAGGTCCTTCAGGCTGGCGAAGGCCTCTTCGCCCACCTGATTCAATCCGAGGAAGACCTGGATACGGCCAAACTCGTCGCGGATATCGGCGAAACAGCTCTTGCCCTGGTTGCGGAAAGCCACCAGACGGCCCGCCAGGCGTGCCGACAATTCGGCCGGTGCTTCTTCCGTACCCTCGGGCTCGACGGCCTCAAAGGCGTCACGGGCGGCCCCAATGTTGTGGGAGCGATCAAAGGCAAACTTGAAGGGATTGTCGCCCCGTTCCCGGATGCGGTCCATCTTGTCTACGCGGTGCTGGCGCAGGTCTGCCGCCGTTCCGGTGAGTTCTTCTTCCCCATGGGCGGGGGCACCGGCGGGTGCATCCATTTCCAGCATCTTGCTGATGGTCTTGACAGCCACCTTGACCGTCTTCTTCAGCCCGGGAATGCGGGACTTCTCGGCGATAGCCAGGGCTTCGTCGACGGCGCGGTTTTCCAGGAGACGAAATACGTTGCGATCTTCTGCAGAGATTTTTTCGTCATCCGCTTTTTCGATCTGTTCCTTGATGGTGCCAAATAACTTTTCCATCTTCTGAAAGAGGGGGTGATCCTGATTGTCGTTTCCCATGTGGGGCTCTCCTTGTGCGGCAGGACGTCGATGCCCTGCCAATAGATCCTGAGGTCTTCGTACGAATCGTTACCTTCAGGATTTCGATCTATTCTCCAGATTCCATTTCAGATAGGCCGTCATGAATTGGGCCAGGTCGCCATCGAGTATTTTGGTCACATTACCCGACTCGAAATTCGTGCGGTGATCTTTGATCATCTGATAGGGGTGGAGTACGTAGCTCCGAATCTGACTGCCCCAGGCAACGTCCTGATGGCCATCGCGCTGTGCATCCAATTCGGCGTCAATTTTCTTCTGCTCTATATCATACAACTTTGCCCGCAACATCTGGAGGGCCACATCGCGGTTCCGGTGCTGGGACCGTTCAATCTGGCAGGCCACCACCAGGCCCGTGGGCAGGTGGGTCAGTCGCACGGCCGAACTGGTCTTATTAACTTTCTGTCCGCCGGCACCGCTGGAACGATACACATCCATCTTGAGATCGTCTTCCCGGATCTCGATTTCGATGGTGTCGTCCACTTCCGTCAGGACTTCCACGGCAGAAAAGGACGTATGACGGCGGGCCGCTGAATCGTAGGGCGAAATGCGCACCAGACGATGTACACCGGCCTCGGACTTGAAGGTGCCATATGCATTCACCCCGGTTATGCGCAGGGTGGCGCTCTTCAGTCCCGCTTCATCACCGGCCTGGTATTCCAGGATCTCGACGTTGAAATCGTTCTTTTCACTGAAACGCAGCAACATGCGGAGGAGCATTTCCGCCCAATCGCAGGACTCCGTGCCACCGGCACCGGGATGGACGCTCAGGATGACGGGCTTGGAGTCTCGGGGGTCCATGAACAGACTGCTCAATTCCAGTTTGCCCAGTCGGCCCTGAACGGCTTCCAGCTCCGCGACGATCTCCCCTTCCTGGGAATCATCTTTTTCCTCGGAGGCCATTTCGATGAGAACTTCCAGATCATCCAGCGCACTGTTAATTTCTTCGGGGGCGGTCACGATGCCCTTGAGGGATTTGAGGTCCTGGACCACTTCCTGGGCGCGTGTGGCATTGTCCCAGAAGCCGGGTGCCGTCATCTCTGCCTCCAGGGCACCAATTTTTATCTTGGTGTCTTCCACATTGAGGCAGGCGCGTAATTCAGCCAACTTTTTTTTGTCGGCTTTCACCAACGCCAATTGCTCTTCATACATGATTCAAAAAACCTTTATACCGAAGCCGGCAGCCACGCCAGCACGTAATATAACATTGGGCCGGTGAGCAAATAGCCATCACACCGGTCGAGAACACCACCATGGCCCGGGAACAGATCTCCCGAATCTTTTACGTCGGCGTCGCGCTTGATCATGGATTCCACCAGATCGCCTACCTGCCCCGTAATCGCCAGGGCACCGCCGACGAGGGCATATTGCCAGAGGGCCCAACCCGGAAGATGGACGCCCGCTACGTTGTGGTCGAGATACCAGGCGATGGTAACACCGATGAGGGCGGCTGCCACGCCGCCGATAGAACCTTCCCAGGTTTTGTTGGGGCTGATAGTGGGGGATAGCTTACGCCGCCCGATGGACTTGCCGACGAAATAGGCACCGGAATCCGATAGGGCGATGACAACGACAAGTAACGTGACCAAACCTGGACCGAAATTCTGCCCGCGGGTGTGGAGCAACACGAAGTGTGCCGGAAACCAGCCCACGTAGACTAAGCCCCAGAGCGACACGGAGAGGGCCGTAAGGGAGACCTGGCTACGAAGTACCTGGGCCCACGCCACAACGACGACACCGAGTACCAGGGCGGCGTTCATGTAGAAAGGAGACCACCAGGCGACAACCGCCATAAGCAGACCAAAAAACATGGGGATCCGGGGGCGCACATCAATGCCTTTGGCGACGGCCATGGCAAAGAATTCACGGAGGCCCAGTACGGAGAGTGCGGCAATAAGGCCCACGAAGGCCAGATCCAGCCGAGGTACCCAGATAAGGGCCAGAACGACCGGCAACATGACGAGGGCCGTGAGAAGACGGACCAGCGTCGCACCTTGATTCGAACGCATCAGGGGCGCCCTCCAAAACGTCGGTTGCGCTGCTGATAACTCACGATGGCATCACACAGGCACTTGGAATCGAAATCAGGCCACAAGGTTTCCGGCACGAGGATCTCCGCATAGGAAACCTGCCAGAGCATAAAATTGCTTACCCGAAGCTCGCCACTGGTCCGAATGAGTAAATCCACTTCGTCCAATTCGGGTTGATAGAGATAGCTGGCAAAGCGGTCTTCGTCGATATCTCCGGGGGAGAGGGTGCCCGCCTTCACATCGGCGACTATCCGTTGTGTAGCATCCACAATTTCCGCGCGCCCCCCATAATTGATAGCGATATTGACGGTCAGGGCCGTGTTGTTGGAGGTGCGGGCCAGACAGGTGTCCATATCGGCCAGGGCTTTGCGCGGAAGTCCTTCGCGGCGACCCATGAAGCAAATACGGATATTGTTGCTATCCATTTCGTCGATTTCGCGCTGGATATACTTGCTGAGCAAGCGAAACAGGGCGTTGACTTCAAACTTGGAACGTCGCCAGTTTTCGGTGGAAAAGGCATAGAGACTGAGGGCCTGGACCCCGAGTTTGCGACAGGTTTCAATGGCCGCTCGCACGCTTGCCGCCCCGGCCTCGTGCCCCTGCACATGATTGAGTCCCCGTTCTTTGGCCCAGCGTCCATTACCATCCATGATGATGGCGATATGACGGGGCAGGCGGGCAGGATCGATGCGGCTGTCCAAAGGTTCACCGTGCGTTGATATAGAAGCTCTCTTCAACGTGTTTCATCACCCGATTGGCGTCGATAGAATTTCAGTGCAATGTCAGACAAATAAAAACTGCCGCGGATACACGAATGAACGGTGTATCCGCGGCAGTGCGATAAATTCACTTTTTCGCAGGCACACCCATGCCTACACCTCCATGATATCCGCTTCCTTGGTCTTGAAGGTCGCGTCAATCTTATCGGTGTGGATGTCTGTCAATTTCTGAATCGACTCCGTAAGGCGGTGGGCGTCATCTTCGGGGATATCCCCGTCTTTCTGCAACTTTTTGATTTCATCAATGGCATGTCGGCGGACGCTTCGGCAGGCGATTTTCGCCTCTTCCACAAATTTTCCCGCCAACTTGACCAGATCTTTACGACGTTCCTCATTCAGCGAAGGAATGGGAATACGAATTACCTGGCCGTCGTTGGATGGCATGAGGTTCAGGGAGGAGGACATAATGGCCTTCTCGACCACCGACATCTGGCTCTTATCCCAAAGATCAATGACGATGAGATGGGAGTCGGGAACCGAAACGGTGCCCAACTGATTGATTTTCATCTTGGAGCCGTAGACTTCGACGTCGATAACATCCAGGATACCGGCATTTGCCCGACCTGTGCGGATATTACTCATCTCGGTTTGAAACGAGATAACGCTTTTGTCCATTTTTTCGGTGGCTTCGTCAACAACCTGATGCGACACGACTATTCTCCTTTAACCAGGGTGCCAATGGTCTCGCCCTGCAAAACTTTGACAAGATTTCCGGGCCGGGTCAAGTCGAATACCAGAATAGGCAACTTGTTTTCCCGGCAAAGGGAAATAGCAGTAGCATCCATGACACGTAGTTTATCGGTCAAGACGGTGGTGTAATCCAACGTATCGTATTTCTTCGCATTCGGATTCTTCATGGGGTCGGCGTCATAAATGCCATCTACTTTGGTGGCTTTCATGACCAACTCGGCACCAATTTCATTGGCGCGCAAGGCGGCCGCCGTATCGGTGGTGAAAAAGGGATTTCCTGTTCCCGCACCGAAGATAACCACCCGTCCCTTTTCCAGGTGACGGGTCGCACGACGACGAATGTAGGGCTCGGCAATGGGGCGCATCTCGATGGCCGTCATCACGCGGGTCCGCACATCACGCTGCTCCAGGGAGGCTTGGATGGCCAGGGCGTTAATTACCGTAGCCAACATACCCATATAGTCACCGGTCGGTTGATCCAGACCGGTTTCCACGCCTTGAACACCGCGAAAGATGTTGCCACCACCCACGACAAGACCAATTTCAACGCCCATTTGGACGACTTCTTTGATCTCATCGCAGAACGCGCCAAGGGTCGGAAAGTCGATCCCACTGTGACCAGAGGGACCTTCAAGAGCTTCCCCGCTCAGCTTCAGTAAGATGCGCTTATATACAGGTGCCGTCACGAGGACCTTACCCTTCTGATTTCTTCAATTCGGCAGCAACTTCTTCTGCAAAATTGGTAACGACTTTCTCAATGCCTTCGCCCAACTGATAGCGGGTGAAACGACGAATCGTAATTTTCTCGCCAATTTTTCCGCTGAGTTCGGTTGTCAATTGTTCGATGGTCTTGTCGGGGTCTTTTACGAATCCTTGATCAAGGAGACATACTTCAGAGAACCACTTCTTCAGCTTGCCATCGGCGATTTTCTCGCAGATTTCCTGGGGCTTGCCGGTGTCGGCAGCCTGCTTCACATAAAGATCTTTTTCCGCTGCAACGACGGCAGGGTCAAGTTCTTCATGGGAAACGGCCAGGGGGGCCGTGGAGCAAATCTGGAGGCAGATGTCTTTGCACAGATTCTGGAACTCTTCGCCACGGGCAACGAAATCGGTTTCGCAGTTGATCTCGGCGAGAACGCCAACCTTACCACCCATATGAATATATGAGTGGACGGCACCTTCAGAGGCAACCTTGTCACCGCGCTTCGCCGCTTTGGCGATACCACGTTCACGCAACCAGATAATGGCTTTGTCCATGTTGCCGTCGCTCTCGGTGAGCGCTTTTTTACAATCCATCATTCCTGCGCCAGTAGACTCGCGTAGGGATTTTACATCGCTAGCTGATATAGCCATGGGTATACTACTCCTAAATTAATTTTCTGAAATCGTGGTGAATTACTCGGCGGGTTCTACTGCAGGCGCTTCGGCAGGTGCTTCGGCAGCGACAGCAGGTGCTTCGACAGCGACAGCAACTTCTTCGCCGGCGTCATCTGCGTCCGATTTGGCCTTAGCGGCCTTCTTGTCGGATTCATCCGCACGAATCTTTTCAGCGCGCATCTTGCCTTCCAATACGGCGTCGGCGATTACCTTGCAAAAGAGGTCAATTGCGCGGATCGCGTCGTCATTACCGGGAATGGCAAGATCGACGGCATCGGGATCACAGTTGGTGTCGACAATACCGATGCTGGGGATGCCAAGACGCTTCGCTTCACGAACTGCGATGTGTTCGCGCTTGGCGTCAGCGATAAATACGACACTGGGAAGTCCGGGCATCTTCTGGATGCCGAGCAAGTTCTTTTCGAGCTTCGCACGACGCTTCCGGAACACAACGCCTTCTTTTTTGCTGTAGCGTTCGATTTTGCCCGTGGTTTCCAGTTCCTGGAGATTGTTCAGCTCCTGGATGCTGCCGCGAACGGTCTGGAAGTTGGTCAACGTGCCGCCGAGCCAGCGATTGTGAACATAATACTGTCCGCAACGGTTGGCCTGCTGGGCGATGGGTTCCTGTGCCTGCTTCTTGGTGCCTACGAAAAGAACGCTGCCGCCATTGGCAACCGTCTCGCGGACCAGCGCATAGGCTTTATATACCTGGCGCAGGGTAATCTGGAGGTCGATAATGTAGATGCCGTTACGCTGTCCGAAGATATAGGGTTTCATCTTGGGGTGCCAGCGACGGGTCTGGTGACCGAAGTGGATGCCAGCTTCAAGGAGCTCGCGCATAGAAACGATAGCCATTCTTTATTCTCCGTTCGGGTTGGTTCCTTGAGTCCCCTCATGCAGCCTGAATCGATGTCGATCAGACACCCGAATTACGCACGAATTCAGGGGACTCTGTGAAGTTAAAATCGCGGAAGGATAGCATAGGAAGGGCCGGTGTGACAACTTTTTTGCCCCATATCCCGGATATCAAGGGCGTCGAATCACCCAGGATGTAAGATTTTACGATGGATTCGCACGGATTTACGGGTGGCTCCGGTTTGGGACGGTTGCTTTGCGGCAGGTGGAGCGCATGATAAAGTAGCCGAAGGTCGTCATCCTCGTGGGCGGGCTGTCGATTTAGTGTGCGGGGTACGAATAAGGCCTACCCACCTGTATTTAGCACCCGCAACGTCATTCTCGCGCAGGGGGGGCTTCCAAAAATAACGTGAGTAGTTAAGGCGACCGTATTGGATTGAAGCGTACGGTGGGGTGCCACGGACAAGCCCGCCAGGGTTTGCCCGTGCTGGGACGGGAAGGCTACCCAACCTCGCTAGTGAATTAAATGGTGGCTTGCGTATTGAATAAAGGATTCATATGCAATGCTCCGTTCACCAAAATGAGCACGGGCAAGCCCTGAGGGCTTGTCCGTGGCACCCAATAATTCCCGATATGTCAACGGGTACGCCGGCAATGACAACGTCTTGTGAATTGCCTTGTTGAAAGTTGCCGCCCTTTTTGGAAGACCCCCTTCGCGGAGATGACGGCAACGTGCTTTCATTCCGTGCGTTAGGTGCCGTTGAGTAAATCTACAGCCCCGCGGTCGGGCATAGAGTTGCGGGCATACCATTATTTATATCGGTCTATCGATAGCGCCCGTATTTGGGGGATAAATTTGATTCCTGCGGTGTATTCTGGCAAAGTATAGCCGTTCAACCCGCCGTGACTGGCGAGCTCGGACGTGGATTCAACCACGGTGGAGCGGCGGGGCTATTTTATAATGCAGCATGCCGTTCGCCTGGGCGCTCTAAGCTTTTTGGTATCAACTATTTATAACACCAACAGGCTTCGCGTCGCTTGTTTTAGATACAGGCGATTGCGCCGCCCGGAGGCTCCGCAATGCGGCAGACCCCACTACGAAGCGCCTACGACGCCCAGGGTGCCAAAGTCGTCGATTTCCACGGCTGGGCCCTTCCTGTCCAGTTCGCCGGAATAATTCAGGAACATCAGCACGCCCGCGCGAAGGCCGGACTCTTCGATTGCTCCCACATGGGCGAGTTCCTGCTCCGTGGCCCCGAAGCGGCGCAAGCCCTCGATCGACTGGTTTTCAGTGACATGCTCAGTCTGCGGATTGGTTTGTGCCGATACAGTGCCATTCTCAATGATCAGGGTGGCATTATCGATGATTGTGTGGCCCTCCGACTTTCCGATGACTTGCTCTACCTGGTGACCAACGCTGGCCCCCTTGATGAGGTTGATTCCTTGCTCGCGGGAACGCCCGGTGTTGAGAATATCAGTGATGCTACCGCCAAAATCGACCTGCAAGGCCCCCTGGCACGGGATATCATGCTCGCTTCCGGCTTTGAATCGGTGCGGGATATGAAATACTGGAACGGTGCCCAGGTAAACTGGGAAGGCCACGAAATCGTGGTTACCCGCGCGGGTTATACCGGCGAAGTCGGTTATGAAATTTTTGTTCCCAATGCTGCGGCGATACCCTTATGGGAGCGCCTCGTGGCCCATGAAGACGTGGCCCCCTGTGGACTCGGTGCCCGGGATACACTCCGCACCGAGGTCGGTTATCCCCTCAACGGGGAAGATCTCGGCCCAAACAAGACACCCCTCGAATCAGGAATGGCCCATCTTATCAAGTGGGACAAGGAATTTGTGGGCAAATCGGCCCTTGAGGCGCAGCGCGATCGGGGAGACTACACCGTGTTGGTGGCCATTCAATCCCCCGACCGACGTGCACCCCGCCATGGGTTTGAAATCAAACACGATGGTGAAGTGGTTGGCCACGTGACCAGTGGCACCTTCGGTCCGAGCGTTGGTTGCGGTGTTGGCTTGGCCGACCTGCCCCAGGCCCTGTCGGAGCCGGGAATTGCCCTGACGGCCGGGCCTCGTGATATGGCGATTTCAACCGCCCCATTGCCCATCTATGCAAACGGCACCTGCCGGATGAAGTTTGACGCGTAAGTACACCGTGGCGGGTGACTGTACCCGTAACGCGGTATCCATGATGAATATACGTACCAGGGAAGTCCAGCCCCGACCCGGGCCGAAGGTAGCACAACCCAATCAGGTGAATAGTGGAGGATAGCAGTTGATGAACCCGGATACGCTCAGATACACCGAAGAACATGAGTGGATAGGTGAGCTCAATGGCCAGTATGTCGTTGGCATTACCGACTTTGCCCAATCGCAACTTGGCGATATCACCTATGTGGAATTGCCCGCGGTGGGGCGTAGTGTCGAAGTTGCTGAAGAAGTGGCGGTGGTGGAGTCTGTAAAGGCCGCCAGCGACATTTATGCGCCGATATCGGGAAAAATTGCCGAAATCAATGAGGCCCTCGATGCGCAGCCCGAGCTGATCAATAAAGATCCCCTCGGCGAAGGGTGGTTCTTCAAGCTGGACGGCGTGGACGTGGCCGAATTGGACGCGCTCATGGATGTTTCCGCCTATCGGACCTACGTGGAGACCTGCGGCTAAGCCGTCGCGCCCACAGAGACGTTTGCAACGGTATATGGTCGCGCGATCGCGATGCCGTTCCCTGTCTATCTATGCCTTGTCTCGGTGCCCCTGACGGCACCCGAATCCCAATGTGGAGTAAACCAAATGAGTTGGATTCCAACGACCGATGCCGATCAGCAAGCCATGCTTTCGACCATCGGAGTCGACACGGTGGAGGCCTTGTTTGCCACCATTCCGGCCGCGCTGCGCATGCAGTCCTGGGACATACCTCCGGGCATGTCCGAAATGTCTGTGCGCAATCATATTGCCGATCTCGCGTCGCGTAATACCGTCGGACATACCTCTTTTCTTGGTGGCGGCTACTACGATCACTATATTCCCGCTGCGGTTGATGCGCTCTCGGGACGTAGTGAATTCTACACGGCGTACACGCCGTATCAGCCGGAAACCTCCCAGGGTACCTTGCAGAGCATTTATGAATACCAGTCGGCCATCTGTCGCCTGACCGGTATGGAGTTTGCCAACGCGTCCCTCTATGACGGGGGCACGGCGGTCTTCGAAGCGGCCACCATGTCCGTTCGTATCGCTCGCCGAAATAAGATTGTTGTTCATTCGTCCATCAATCCAACCTACAAGGCCATGTTGCTCACCCACGCGGCCAATCTGGACCTGGAGATTGTAGATGGTGACGATCCGGAAGGCGCGGCCTGCGTTATCGTTCAAAACCCTAGTTTTCACGGGACCGTAGCCGACTTTACGGAATTGAGTGCCCGCTGCCACGCCGCTGGGGCCTTGCTCGTGGTCTCCTGCTACCCCGTCGCACTGGGTATGTTAAAAACACCCGGTGAAATGGGCGCGGATATCGCCATTGCAGAGGGGCAGTCCCTCGGCATGCCGCTGGGCTTTGGTGGCCCCTATCTGGGTATCATGGCCACCCGCAAGGAACACGTTCGCAAAATGCCCGGGCGTATTGCCGGCGAGACCCAGGATGCCCAGGGGCGTCGTGGCTTCGTCCTTACCTTACAGGCCCGAGAACAGCACATTCGCCGTACCAAGGCCATGTCCAACATATGTTCCAACCAGGCCTTGTGTGCCCTGCGTGCCCTTATTCACCTCTCCCTCTGGGGTAAAGAAGGCTTCAAAGACGTGGCCGTCGCCTGCCATTCCAAAGCCGAATACCTCAAGAGCAAACTACATTTCGGCACCGTACTCAACGAAGGGCCCACCTTCAATGAGTTTACCCTGCGCCTTCCGCGCAACGCCGCCGAGGTGGTGGCAGAGTTGCTGGATGAGGGGTATGTGGCCGGATTGCCGCTGGCCGATATGGGTGCTGGCGAAGCCAACGACCTTCTGATTGCCGTTACCGAAAAACACAGCCGGGAGGCCCTCGACGCCTTCGCTACGGCGCTGGAGCGAGTCGCATGCAATTAATCTATGAAAAGTCCCAGCCGGGACGTCGCGCGCTGACCCTCGATGCCCTGGATGTGCCCACCTGCACTTTGCCCGACGATCTCTGTCGCGCCGAAGCAGCGGCCTTGCCCGAAATCGCTGAAATCGATGTGGTTCGCCACTTTACCCACCTGTCTCAACGTAATGTGGGTATTGACGACACCTTTTATCCCCTCGGTTCCTGCACGATGAAATACAACCCGAAAATTGCCGAGGTGGCCGCTGCCGAGCCAGGTATGGCCCAGCTTCACCCGCATTTTTCCAGTTCCCCCGTTTTTGAGGCTAACTGTCAGGGGGCCTATGCCCTTATCCACGAGCTGGAGCGGGAACTTGCGGAAGTGGCCGGCATGAAAGCCGCCAGCCTGCAGCCCATTGCTGGTGCCCACGGTGAATTGACCGGAACCCTGCTTATTGCGGCGTACCACCGTGACAAGGGCAACACCCACAAAGACACGATTATTGTTCCCGACAGTGCCCACGGTACCAATCCGGCCAGCGCCGTTATGGCAGGGTTCAAGGTTGTGGAAATACCGTCGGACAAAGACGGCACGATCCACCTGGATGCCTTCGAAGCCATGCTTACGGACAATGTGGCGGCCATTATGTTGACCTGCCCCAATACCCACGGGCTCTTCGAAAAAGACGTCGCCAAAATCGCAAAACTGGCCCACTCCAAAGATGCCTTACTCTATTACGACGGGGCCAACCTGAATGCCATCGTGGGCCAGTGCCGTCCCGGTGACCTGGGCTTTGACGTAATGCACTACAACCTGCACAAGACCTTCGCCACGCCCCACGGCATGGGTGGACCCGGCTGCGGTCCGGTGGGTGTTTCCGAGCGCTTGCTGCCCTATTTGCCTGGGCCGCGGGTTGTTAAGAATGAAGAGGGGTACACCCTTGCGATGCCCGAGAAAAGTATCGGGCGAATCGCAGCGTTCTTTGGCAATTTCCTCATCGCCGTCCGGGCCTACGCCTACCTCCGCCACTATGGCAGCGAGGGGCTCAAGGAAATCAGCCGGAACGCCGTGCTTCACGCAAACTACATCTATGCGCGCCTCAAGGGCACCTACAAATCCGCCTTCCCGGGCAACTATATGCATGAATGCATCTTCACGGCAACGCCCCAGGCGGCCACGGGGGTCCATGCCATCGACATCGCAAAATCCCTGCTGGACCGGGGCTTTCATGCGCCGACCATCTATTTCCCGCTGACCGTAAAAGAGTGCATCATGATCGAGCCCACGGAGACGGAATCCAAGGAAACGCTGGATGCCTTCTGCGATGCCATGCTGGAAATTGCCAAAGTCGCTGCAGAAAATCCCGATGCCCTCCATGCTGCGCCGGAAACTACCCCCGTGGGTCGGCTTGACGAAGTGCGGGCGGCGAGAGATTTGAACTGCGCCTGCCTCTGATGCGCCTTGTTGACCATAGTTTTGCCGATCCCGGTGAAAACCTCGCCCTTGAAGAAATTTTGCTGGACGAGGTAGAGCAGGGGCGGCAACCGGAAACCCTTCGGTTCTGGGAGAGTGCCCAGCCCTTTGTGGTGCTCGGTACGGGTCAGGTGTTGGCGCAGGAAGTGGCGGAAGCCCACTGTGCGGAAGATGGTGTTCCAGTTCTGCGCCGGTGTACCGCTGGGGGATGTGTCCTCCAAGGGCCGGGTTCGCTGAATTATTCCCTTTTTCTAAGCTATGAGCAGACCCCCGATGTGGCGACGTTGCATGGCTCCTATCGCTATATCATGGGGGCTATGTGCGACGCATTGGGGACCCTGGGTATCGTTGCGACCCATGAAGGCGTGTCCGATATGGCCGTTGGTGGACGAAAGGTCTCGGGAAATGCCCAGCGACGGCGTCGTCGGGCGCTGCTGCATCACGGGACGCTTCTCTACGATGCACGTTTGAAGGCCATGGCCCGGTATCTTCGTGAGCCCGCGGATCGGCCGGCCTACCGGGATACCCGTAGTCATGAGGCTTTTGTAACTACACTCGAAGCCACGCCAGAGGCCCTTCGCGTTGCCGTGATTAATGCGTTGGCGCCCACGGCCAGTCGAGATGACATAACCGAAGCAGAAATGGGGCGTGCACAAGCGCTGGCATTGGAAAAATACAATACCAGGGCCTGGACCTATCGTCGTTGACCTGTGCAAATCTGGAACCATTACACTATTCATGCAAATCTCCGTCGATTGACGAATTGACACCCTGTTTGCTACCATAACTACGTGAGTAATATGACTAATAGTCGACCTCGGCGCTTTCTTATGGCCTTATTTGCAGGCGCGATCCTTGGAGCCGTTGTTGGTTCTGTCATAAAATATGGATTGGCGGGAGGCTTCGCCTCTGTGCCCTCGACCCGCGTGGAGCAGGAAGCTTCCGGCGGTGGTGGTGACGTTGAACACGGTGACGAAAGTATTGCCTGGCAATATGTTTTGGCCTATCAGGAGGGAAACTGGTCGCGGGTGGTCGAATTGACTGTCTGGATGAACGACCGGTTGGCCTTTGTTGCCCAATCAGGCACGCCGGCGGATGTAGATGCTGCCCGTGATGGGATAATCGAACAGATCAGTACCCATGCGATGTCAGAAAATTATCTGCGTGATGAAGGGGTAGACGACCAGTATTTATTTACACCCGGCACACGATTAGAATATATTGGAGAAGATGGGGGTAGCGATACGCTGGAAGCGCCCATCGCGAGACGCACCTGGTTCAGGGTAATTTATCCAACGCGTGAAAAAGCGCTGTTGGACAAGGAAGGTATACCGATTCGTTCGGTAAATGCCGGCGTTAATGTGTCCTCAGACGGACGTGTGCTCAAAGCAGGCGTCGTTGGCAATATGAACATCGATTGGGATTCCATTCGCTATGATTGGCCCTCCCAATAAGGAGAATTTCCATGCCCTTGGCAAGCTGTGTCCGCTGTAACAAGATGTTCACCAAGGTTTCTTCGCCTGTATGTCGCAACTGTCAGGAAGAAGAAGATGCCGACTTCGAAAAAATTCATGAAGTAATTTCCAAAGACGAAACGCTGAACGTGAAGCAGGTTGCCGAAGCGTCTGGTGTGGATGTGGCCGTCGTCCGTCGTATGGTCGAAGAAGGCCTTGTCGCCCAGGTTACGCTGGGGGATACGTCCGTCGTCTGTGGACAATGCGGAGCGCCGGCAATCAGCATGAGTAAGAAACTTTGTCAGGCTTGTCTGGATAAACTCAATGTACAAGTATCCAAGGCCCAGGCACAGATAAAGCTTACAAAGAAGCAGGATGTGCAGATTGGTGAATATAATAATGCACGTGAAGCCTTCCAGGCGAAGCGTAAATAAACGGCACCCTGATGCAGACCCGGTTGTATTTCGGCGCGCTGTTTGTGGTGTTTTCGAATTCCCCTCAATGAGGTCGGGAACTTAACTGAGCAGGCTGACATTACATGACTAATAGAGACAAGACGGGACTCGCCATTCTTATCGGTTTGTTTGCTGCGTTGGCACTGGCCCTCTTCCTAACGATGGATCGTCCATCAAGCAGCACCGGGAGTTTCGAAAATAATGTCCTCATCGACCAGCGGGTCCGCAACCTCAACAAGACGCCTTGATTTGAAGGCGACAGTGATTCGATCCCGCTTCTGTCTGTTCTGTTTTCTGTGCCTGCTCCCGCTCATCGTGGTGAGTAGCGTTGCATTTAGCGACGACACGAATATTGATGTGCTCCGCCACGGTGTCACCACACCGCTGGTCCTGCCGGAATACAAAAGCCAGGGAGTTGGCTATGCGTCCATGCGCGATGTCGCTCGCCAGATCAATGGTGTCGTTTCCGTAGATGCTGCCCGCGTTACCTTTCGCCTTGACGGGGTATCGGCCAACGCAGGGCTGAATGACACCGGCGTCGAGAGCGGCACGGGTGCGTTCGCCCTGACCCATCCCATACTCGCCTACGAAGGGGATGCGCTCATTGCCATGGATGATGTCGTACCCTTCCTTCGCAACGGCTTTGGTTTCGGCACACCCGATGCCCCCCCGGCAACTTCCGCTCTGGCCCTGCCTCAGGAACCCGTATCGTTGGAAGAAGACGGTGGGCTCGAAAGTGCCATGGAGGCTTCCACCCTCGATGCCGTGACGCCCGCTCCTGCGCCAGCATCGGTTGAAGAAATAATCGATCTGGAGTCGATCGAAATCAGTACGTCAGAGACTACGGAAGAGCCCGAGACCCCATTGGTTGCCACGTCCTTTGGCGATACCAAATCCTTTGTTTTGGCCATTGATCCCGGCCATGGTGGTGAAGATTCCGGGGTGCTGGGCCGTGACGGACTCCTCGAAAAAGAACTGAGCCTCGCCGTCGCGACAACGCTTAGCGAAATACTCAAAGATACCTATGGGATTACGTCCGTTTTGATCCGGGATAAAGACGAAGCTGTGACACCTGCCATGCGATTGAGCCGGGCCAAATCGGCCAAGGCCACGCTTGTGTTGAGTATTCACGGCGGCGCGAGTAATTCACCCGCGGCGAAGGGCTACCAGGTTTACGCCCACAAGCCCAAACGCAGCCTCAGCATCGACCCCAAACCCGCGTTGGGTGCGGCCCAGACCCTGGCCGGTGCCCTCGATAGCGCCACCAGCCAAACATCTGGTCCGGTTCGGGAGACACCCTTGCTTCTGGTACATGACGGGGCGCTTCCCATGATACTCGTGGAATTGGGCATGATTACCAACCCCGACGAAGAAGCCCGGCTGTCAAGCCCCAGCTACCAGGCGGAACTTGCGGCGGCACTCGCACAGGGTATCCATACCCTCTTGGATAGCGAGTCAGCAACCAGGAATTCATTATGAGTCAACGATTTCGGCGCAATATAACGCGCAGCTTTTTTCTTTCTCTGTGGGCATTTGCGACCCTGGTACTCCTTGGCATGGTGGTGCTGTTGGTGCGGGAGATTGCAAAGAGTGGTCGTGATCCCCTGGAAGCGTTCGTCGTGGCCGAAGGAGAGGAAAAACCCCCTCCGACACAGTTCGCCTCGGACCGCAGTGTTCCAACGGGTATGCGAGAGGTACAACTCTATTTTGGTACTGCCGACGGCCGTTCATTGGCCCCGGAAACCCGCCAGATTCCCGTGGCACCATCCACCGTTGAGAATTGCCGTGCGGCCTTAGTTGCCCTTATCGCGGGGTCCCAATCCGGCCTGGCTGCCGTCCTGCCGCCGTCGGTGACGGTGAAAGCACTCTACCTGCTTCCACAAGGTGAATTGGTCATTAATTTCTCCCGGGAACTCCAATCCGAACATGCCCGCATCAGTAGCGCATCGATGGAATCCCTCTTTGTGCAAGGGGTCGTCCACACCGTGACCCAGGCCTCCCTCCAGAACGCGCAAGATCCCAAGGTGAGGAAAGTCCGCATTCTCGTGGAAGATGCATCGCCGACCGAGGCCTATCCCGCGCATATTGACTTGAGTGAACCCGTTGCGCCTGATTCGCAGTGGCTTCCTGCCCAGGGGTAAACGTTTTCCATGGATAACCGACACGGCGCTATCGGCGTCTTTGACTCTGGCGTAGGTGGTCTGACGGTCGTTCGACAGATTGAAGCCTGTCTTCCCCAGGAGTCCGTCATCTATCTCGGCGATACCGCACGGGTGCCTTATGGCACCAAGTCACCCGAAACGGTGGTGCGCTACGCCGAATCCTGTGCCCGAATCCTGCTGGCCCGGGACATCAAAATGCTGGTGGTTGCCTGTAACACCGCCTCGGCCTTTGCCTTGGACGTGCTGCGCGAGCGCCTCGATATTCCCGTGCTGGGGGTTATAGAGCCCGGTGCCCAGGCGGCTACCCGCGCCACCCGCACCGGCCGTGTGGGCGTCATTGGTACCAAGGGCACCATACAGAGCCAGCGGTACCAGGAATGTATCTACCGCCAGGATCCGACCATCGTTGTTTTCAGTCAGCCTTGTCCCTTGTTTGTGCCTCTGGCCGAGGAAGGGTGGACATCCGGGGACATTCCCCGTGGCGTCGCGGAAGCCTATCTGGCGCCCCTCCTTGCCGAAAATATTGATACGCTGGTTCTGGGTTGCACCCACTACCCCCTGTTAAAAGAAGTAATCGGAAACGTGGCAGGAGAAAAGGTTACACTGGTGGATAGTGCGGCGGAGACCGCCCGCGTGGTTCAGCAAAGCCTCGAGGCCTTGGACCTCTGTTGCGAAAGACCGCTGATTCCCCAGTTTCGATTTCTGGTGAGTGACGCGCCCGATTCCTTTGAAGAAGTCGGCCAGCGATTTCTAGGGCACGTCATGCACGAAGCCGAATGGGTTGACGTCTGATGTCCGAGAACAAAAATATGGATGGAAATAACGAAGCGCCACCGGAGGCACCCGCCCAGTCGTGGAGCACATACGTGCTACCGGTTCTGGGTGCGGCAACGTCGCTGGCCATCGCGGGGCTGCTCTTCGCTACCTTCTGGATTGCCCGTCCCCGGGATCTGCGTCCCCGGACCGAGGAACTCGCTGATCGCCTGGAACTGGTTCTGACGGAGCATTACGTACCCCGCGAGAATATAACACGTGGACTTCCCGAGCCCCAGACCATCGATCAGGGGAATACCACGACTTTTTGGACTGCCCAATCCTTCATGGTAACGGTGCCCACGCGGCTGAACAACGATGGACTCAAGAAAATCATAACGAAGGAAATGAGTACCTACAACGTTCGGGTCATGGATGGCGAGCGTATCGCCGAATTGCCCAACAGCACGCCATTGGTATTCTATCTGGACGACTATCGTTTCGTGGATATGATGCTGACCCCCACCGCCGAAGAAATTGCAGCGGCGAGTCGCAGCGATCTCAGAAATATCAGCTTGCAGGTCGCCGATGTAGTCAAAGACGTTTTGACATCAATGAAATTGAAGGCCCCCGCCGAGGCGTCTCCCATAGATGTAGTTTCCCAGGAAGATCTTAATTCCTTTTGGAACTATAGCGAATTTCGTGTTGCCTTGCCGCCGGGCATGACGCTGGGTGCCTTGAAGGAAAAGCTCGAAGAAGCCCTGCTGGTCCCCGATGCGCGTGTCGAGACCATGGAGCCGGTGTCCGGGGCGATAAATATGACCATATCCCTCGGTGGTCGCACCTGCGTGGGCCTGGCCTGTACGGTAACCCGTGTTGCGCCGCCGCTACGGCCCCAGCCCATCACGTTGGATTCCGTGCTGCGTGATGGTATTCAGGGCAGCGATCCTGTGGAGTCCATGATCCCCATGGAGCGTCCCGCCTCACCCGAAGAGGAAACGAAGGCCCCCGACGCCGCTGACGTCGAAACCAAAGAGACGATGGTTACGCTGGATGTCTCTTCCATTGATGCCCCCGTGCCCGCTGACGGCACCTATCGCATGGCAATTATCATCGATGATGGTGGGTATGTGAAAGCCGATTCCAGGCGGGTCCTCAAATTGGATCCCCGCCTCACCCTGGCCATTTTGCCCAACACGCCCTACGGTGCCGAAACGTCCGCCGAGGGGGCTTCGCTCGGATTCGAGATCATGTTGCATATGCCCATGGAATCACACAGTAAGAAGGAAGAGGCCGTCGAAGGTACGATATTCGGGGCCATGGGTCAGAAAGAGATCCAGAAGCTGGTGAACAATGCGTTGGACCAATATCCGGAGGTGGTCGGTATAAACAACCACACCGGCTCCAAGTTTACCGAAAATGAAGAAAAACTTGGCTTTGTCTTTGAAGTGTTGAAAGAGCGAAACCTCTTTTTTATCGATAGCTTCACCCTCAACACCTCCATCGCCTATGAGGCCGCCCGAAAGGCGGGCATTCCAACGGCACGGCGGGATGTGTTTCTGGACAATAATGCCGATGAAGCCAGCATCCGTGCCCAATTTGACGAGCTGGTAAAGCAGACCATCGCACAGGGAAGTGCCATTGGCATCGGCCATTTTCAAAAGCCCAATACGGCCAAAGTCCTGGCTGTGGAAATACCTAAACTGAAGAATGCCGGTATCGAACTGGTCCATGCCTCGGAGTTGTTGCATTGAGTGTTATTCTCGGAATTGAATCATCCTGTGACGAAACGGGAATTGCCATTGTGCGCGGCGGGACCGAAGTGCTGTCCAATGAACTTGCATCGCAGATCGATATCCACAAAGTATTCGGCGGCGTGGTGCCCGAAATCGCCTCGCGCCAGCACACCAAGGTCATCTCTCAGATGGTCGATCAGGTGCTTCAGTCGGTGGATGTGCCTATTGACGCCATCGCCGCCACCCAGGGGCCGGGACTCATGGGGTCCCTTCTGGTGGGCCTGAGTTTTGCCAAGGCCCTGGCCTATAGCTGGAAAAAGCCCTTTGTGCCGGTGCACCACATCGAAGGCCATATATTTTCCGCCTTTCTCGGCGAGAAGGTTCCTGAATTTCCTTTTCTCGCCCTGATTGTGAGTGGTGGCCATACCCAGATCATCCAATGCGATAAAGCTCACGACTACAAAATTTTGGGCACCACCCGAGACGATGCGGTGGGTGAATCCTTCGACAAAGTGGCCCGACTCCTCGACTTGCCCTATCCCGGCGGGCCCAGCATTCAAAAGGCCGCTGCCGAGGGGAATCCGACGGCTTTCGATTTTCCACGGGCCATGCGGCAGAAGGGTAACCTGGAATTCAGTTACAGCGGCCTCAAGACAGCCGTTCTCTATGCGCTCCAGGAGGGCAAAAAGGATGTGGCGGATGTCGCCGCGAGTTTTCAGGCGGCCGCCATTGATATTCTCTTGATCAAGGTGAAGGAGGCGATCATCCAGACCGGCACCGAGCGCCTGGTAATCGCCGGTGGCGTTGCGGCCAATCAACTTCTCCGCGAACGGGCCTTGGCGGAGCTGGATGTGGACGTGTTTCTGCCACCCTTTAAGTACTGTATCGACAATGGTGCCATGATTGCCGCTGCCGGGCACAGTCGTTTCGAACACGGCCTAGTGGGTGATTTCGGCTGCACGCCGAACCCCGGCCTGACACTATAGGGCCCCGTGTCCTGTAGGCGGACTCTCCGTTTTGATACAATGATGTCCTCAAGGGATGGTGCACGGGCACCAACCCGCATTTGAGCCCTATGATTCCCAGAAACTTCGCAACCCACCTCAGGGTATTGGCAGGAGATCAGAATGAAGTTGCGGTTGGCCGTCTTGTTGTCGGGTAGTGGCACGACACTGCAAAATATTATCGATCAGCAAGAAGCCGATACGCTGGATACCACCGTGGTTTGTGTGATTGCTTCCCGGGCAAGTGCCTATGGCCTTGAGCGGGCCACCCAACACGGTATTCCCGCCCAGGCGATCACCAGACAGACCCATCCCGATGCCCCGTCGCGCAGTGATGCCATCTGGTCCGCTATCCGTGAACACAAGGCCGACCTCGTGGTTTTGGCGGGTTATATGTCGCTGATTACCGTACCTGCCGACTATGTGAATCGTATTATCAACGTTCACCCGGCCCTCATCCCGGCCTTCAGTGGCCAGGGCATGTATGGTCACCATGTACACGAAGCAGTCGTTTCCTACGGCGCGAAGATTACCGGGGCCACCGTTCACTTTGTGGATGATGCCTACGATCACGGCCCCATCATCATGCAGGAATCAATCTCTGTGCAGGATGAAGATACGGCCGATACACTGGCCGAACGGGTGCAGGCCCTGGAGCGTAAACTCTATCCCAAAGCCATTCAAATGATTGCCGAAGGCCGTGTTCGGGTCGAAGGGCGCCGGGTACACATCCGGTAGTTCCGATGGGACACACGACGTTATCGGGCGGTTAGCATTGTTCTAACGTGGAAGATACCCGTGAAGCCGGCCGGATGGGCGCGGGCGCTTCGTTTTCGTCTATGTCGTCAATCTCCCCGTCATCTTCCCCGGTATCTGCGGGTGGGGTATTCACTACCAGGGCCATCTGAGGTGAAGCCATGGATGCCTTCAGTAGAATGACACCCATCAGCCACACCCCGAGAAACAAGGCTCCCGTCCCATAGCCCAGGCGGGGCATGGTAAGGGACGCCACAAGCTGTCCCACGAGTACGGCCATGAGGCAGCGGGCGAAGCAGCGTTGGTTCATGGTGGGCAATCGATTCGTTAATCCCTGGGTATACAACAACATGCCTGTGATGGCCAGTAGCGCTACCGCCAGGCCCACGAGACCACCTTTCCAGGCCAGATAGAGCCAGAAATTGTGGAGGCTGTCGTAGTCGGTGGGAATGGCACTATCCTGACCCGTCTGGTTTGCGAGGCCCAGGGCTTCAAAAGAGGCTCCCAGTCCTGCGCCGAAAAAGGGGTGGGCCTTCATGGCGTCAAGGGCTCCCGACGCTTCCACATAGCGGGCATCGATGGAGCGGCCCAGCGCCAGTCCGTCGGTGGGGACAATACCCAAACCGAATGCGATCATCAGCAGCACGGCCAGCAGCGCAACGCCGCCCGCCACCAGGCCCTTGCCCGGCCGGGGGAGATTGAGCCATGCGAGTACCAGCAGGCTCACCAGCACCGATATCCAGGCCGTGCGCATCATGCCCACCGCGATGGCACCCGTAAAAAGTAGTCCCAGCCCCACATAGATGCACCGACGATACCAAGGTTCCCGGGGACACCAGAACATGCCCACACAGAGGACCAGACCACACTCAAACCAGAGGTGCCCGCTCGGACGAACGGATTGGAGGGTCCATCCTCCTACCGCCCGGGGTACAAATTCTCCCAGGGCATTCTGGGTATTGGGGATGGGGCCGAAGAAGGAAGCCCAGGCAAAAAAGGCCAAGGTCGCCAGGGCCATCAAGGTCACGACGCACAGGGCAAGGTAGCCATAGTACTGGAGATCGCCCGGCCGACGTATACAGGCGGCGAATACCCAGAAGGCTCCCAGGAAGAGGGGCGCCCGCAATTCTGCGATGATGGCCTGCGGATCATTGCCGAGCCAGAGACCCCGCCACGCGGCATAGACAAAGACGGCACTGTAAAGCATCATGCACATATGGAGGGGAGACCACTGGATTGCGACACGTCGTTGGGCAATCTTGATGACACCATGGGCAAAGAGCAGGAGTAGCAGCAGTTCCCGGGGGTGCCATTCCACGCCACCAAAGGGAACAATGAGTACTGAACGAAAGGCGTGTCCCGTCAGGGCATAAACGAACACCAGGGTCAGCACGAGCCGGGATGGACCGAAGAGCAGCGCGGACAACGCGGCCATCGCCACCAGTGCCCCCAGAAATAAACCCTCGGAAACGGGAAGGTAGGTCTGCTGTCCGTAAAACACGGCAACCGTGAACACCGATACGAGCAGGGCACCTGGCAGAAGCTGCCAGAGCGGCGGTACGATGGAAGAGGGGCGTTGGGGTAAAGCGTTCATGGGTCTAGCCTAAACTACCTGCGGGTTCGGTGTCCACTGGACGCCGGGTAATCGCGTTTAACCTATGGGTACCGTTACCGACGGGCCCTTCGTCTCTTTACCGTGTCCGGGTTCCCTTACCCGTCGAAAACTGTCCCCGTGACGGCCGGGACAGTATCCCCCGTGTGGAACAACCTATTGACACGCGAGTGGAACAACGACTGCACAGGGGGTGACTGTACCGATGCGCCCGACCCCTTTTTGTTAGTCCATGCGGTTGTGCCTCGGGTCGCCTTTTCTGCTAGAGTGTTCTTTTCCCTTGTACTTTTATGCCGGAAGGAATAACGCTATGTTTTACCGAATTCCCCACTTGTTTTTCGCGGTGTTCACCGTGGCTCTGGGTTGCGTGCCTGTATCCGCCGAAATCGAAAGCGATGATATTCACATTCAAAATGGGGTGCTGACCCGCGCCAAAGGGGACATCACCTTGAAAGCGATAACCGTACCCGAGCTGGCGGCCGGGCGGGATGAACTGGCCAAGACCGCACCCGTATTGGCCAAGATAGCCTATGCCGGTGGCAATACCGCCTGTACCGACCTCGCTGGATTCAATGCCGACGGCACGTCGATTGATCCCGAAGATGTAGCGACCATCGGCAAATTGGGTCACCGCGCGAAAGAGCAGCGCATGGCCATCATCGTGCGTGTCCTCGGTGGCAATAGCGACCCCACCTTCTGCGCCAATGCCGTGAAGACGGCAGCCATGGCCCTGAAAGAGGTGCGCAGTGCCGTGTATTACTTTGATGGACCGGATGCCGACAAATGGGCGGCCGAATTCCGCGCTCTGGCCCCCAAGCTGGTCGTCGCCGCCCCGAACGCGGGTCACGTCAAGGTCGTTGCGGAAACGCCCCCGGCCCCGGCCGCCAAGCCCACCCTGGTGCTCGGCAAGGCCCACGCCTATTTCGATATGAATACCCATTTCCTCCTGGGCGGCGAGCAGGCCGACTACGACAATCTCGATGCCGTGCTTACCAATGAAGTTCAGAAGCAGCCCTGGACGCCGGAAAACTCGGTGTTGAGTGAGGAAGAGCGAAACGATGGTTTTATTTCGCTCATGAATAAGAAAGACTTTGCCGGCTGGTGGCAATTGAACCCGGAAAAGAATAGTTTCATTGTGAACGAACAGGGCGAATTCGAGTTTAAGGAAGCTGGTGGCAAGGCCATCCTTACCCGCGATCGTTACAGTGATTTTATTCTACGTCTGGATTACAAAATAGAAGAGGGCGGCAACAGCGGTGTCTTCCTTCGTGCCCCCCGTGATGCCCGTCAATCAAAGATTGGTATGGAATTTCAGATTCACGGAGATCCGGGCGTCGAACCCAGCGATGACAGCACCGGCGCGGTCTATAAAGTCAAAGCGGCGCGCGTCAATGCGAGCAACCCTTACATGACGTGGAACAGCCTCGAAATCATGCTCGACGGGAGCCACATGAAGGCCACCCTGAACGGCAAACTTCTCCATGATTTTGATATGGATACCATTGAAGAGCTTAAGTATCGATTGAAAGACGGTTACATCGGGCTGCAGGATCATGACCACTTCGTGGCCTTCCGCAACGTTCGGATTAAAAAACTCAACTAACGGCCGTTATGGCGCATTTGACAAGGAGATATAAAATGAAGTCAACCCGCAGACAGTTTATCGGTCGGCTTGCCGCCCTTCCCGCAGTGGCCGCATTGGCAGGACAGGCCGTGGCCAAGCCCGGCCCGGCCTGGCGCATGGGTAGCCAGAGCTATAGCTTTCGTAAGTTTGACACCATCGGTGCCATCAATGGGGTAAAAAAGCTGGGCCTGGAGAATATCGAATTCTGTGGCGTTCACTTCCCCTGCGACGCGGCCGACCCGGGCCTCGGCAAGGTCCAGGAAATCATTAAAGAAATGGGCATCAACGTACTCAGTTATGGCGTTGAGAGTTTCGGTGCCGATGACGCGGCGAACCGGAAGAAATTCGAATTCGCCAAGGCCATGGGCATTGGCATTCTCACGGCCGATCCGGAGCCGGAATCTTTCGACAGCCTGGACAAGCTCACCGAAGAGTTCAAGGTGAAGATTGCCATCCACAATCATGGCCCCAACGCCCGCTATAATTCGTTCCAGGACACCCTGGATGCCATTAAGGACCACAGTCCCATGATTGGTGCCTGTGTGGATACGGGCCACGTCATCCGTTCCAACGAAAAGCCCCACGAAGTGCTGGCCGCCATCGGCGATCGGGTGCATTCCATGCACCTGAAAGATTGGATCCATGGTGGGGAAGAGCAAATCCTCGGCGAAGGCGATATCGATCTCGTTGCCGTGGCCAAGGTGTTGAAAGAAATGAAATTCAACGGCCCCCTCATGATGGAATATGAAAACAGCCCGGAGAACCCCGGTCCCGATATGGCCATTGGGCTCGCCAATTGGAACAAAGCCGTAGACGCGGTGTGGACGGCCTGATTTCGCGATTACCCGTAGATAGTACTTCCCATGCGCGCCCGGCCTTACGTCGGGCGCGTTTTACATCTACCGCCAAGGAGACGGATTATGTACATGGCAATATTGAGTGCCCTCACGCTGGGGGCCGCCCTGGCCGACGGGACGGAAGGCGTTAATTTTCACCGCTACGAAACATCGGCCATTACCTGCACCATAGGCGATAATTCCGCTCTGGGCGAACATCACAATCGCTACAACGGTATCTATTCTCTTACGACGCCCACGTTGAAAGATTCGCCCTTCGTGCCGGACTACGCCGGACTCAACCTTGAGCACTACTTTGATTTGCGTCCCGACATCAATAAGGTGAGCCATACGTTTTTCGAGCCGCGCAATGAGCCCATGATCTTCCGGCAAATTGACGCCCATACGACCGAGCTCTACCAGCCGGTGACGCCCTACTGGGCCGTGGAAAGTACCACGCGATTCACGGTGACGCCGGAGGGGTATGTCGACATGGATTTCACCTGTACGCCCCACAAAGATCATTGGGTGGGGGGATTCATGGGAGTCTTCTGGGCAAGTTACATCAATGCGCCCATCGATAAGAGTATTTATTTTCTGGAGGCCGGTTCCAGCCTCGATGCACCGAAATGGCTTCAATACTGCACCCAACGCCACGGACTGAACAGCACGGTTTTCGGGGTCGGTGATGATTTGGGACTTTCCGGTCCGGAGTCCACCACCAACCTCTTTATCAGCGCTTCCCCGTTGCAGTACGCCATCCCCTTTTACTACGGCCGATTTCGTGACCATGTGCTCATCTATTGCTACGAGGCGGGTGAGGGTGGTCGCATTCGGATATCCCACTCACCCTCGGGAGCGGGAGACACGCCAAAAGGAGACGACACCAATCCCGCGTGGGACGCCCAGCTCATTGTGCCCAATCCCGAGGTCGGAAAGGCCTATGGCATGAAGGCCCGCCTGATTGTGAAGCCCTGGGAAGGTCGGGAGGACGTGCTGAAACATGTCCGGGCCTACTACGAAAAGTAGGCGGGCTCCACTAGACATCGTCATCCGACTCCCGATTGCTGGCATGAAGGCCTACCGTTACCCACGCGATACGGGCCAGGGTGCGCACGGGCAAAATGGGATTGACCAGTTCATCGAGGGCATGGCGGAGGGGCTTCCGATTGTGGACGACCCAGTAGTTGCCCAGTCCGGCGAGGATGCCCACGACGCCGGATATGGTAAAGGCCGTCCGAAAGCCCAGCAAGCCCAGGTGTTCGATGATATAGCCCGCGAGAATCGGGGTGACGCCCATAGAAATGGCGGTGCCGAGGACCCAGATATTGGTGTAGCCCACTTTGTGCTCTTTATCGACAATACTCATCATGTAGCGGTGGGACAAGGTCCAGTAGGCCGCACCAAGCAGGGTGGTGGCGATTACGGTTGGCGGGAGGAGCCATACGGACCACGGAGCGCCGGGGGGCAACAAGAGATAGGTCAGGGCCCCCACGGAATGACCAATCATGGCGAGCAAGGCGGCGTGCCCGGTGCCACTGTGGTCGGCAAAACGTCCCCAGAAATGCACCGTCAACAAGACGCTGAGGTTGCCTCCCGCCATGATCAGCATGATGGAGGTATCGGCAAGGCCCAAGGCATCACGCATGTAGAGCACGATGCTGCCATTGAGCCATGCAAAACAGGAGAAGCAGAGGGCCGTCGTAACGACGAAATACATATAGGACCGGTCGCGCAAGGCAATCTTGTAGGTCGCCATACTACTCGATTTTACTGCGGGGTCATAGGTGGCTTTTCCACCAGGTACCCGAGATAGCCAGACTGCGCTGAGCAGTCCCGTCGCCACGCCAAAGCCGTTGATCGCCAGAAAGTGGCCCATGCCCGGATCGCCCCGGAGCACCACGGCCTGTACCAGCGTCACAACGACAATACAGAACTGCGCGAGGGCCATTTCCGTGCTGAAAAAGCGACTTTGCTCCTTTTCCGGAACCACGTCCAGGAGCCAGGGAAACCACCCACCTACACCAGCAGCCCGGATGAGACAGAAGCCGAGGACGGCCGTAAGCAGGACGAACCAACTGGAAACTTCACCATAGTGGTGAAGGGTCCAGGGGATGAGAAAAACCAGGCAGGCCATCAGATTACGGAGCACCCAGGTCGTGATCATGAGCTTTTTGGACCCGAGACGGGTCACCAGGGGGATGGTTACCAGCACCAGAATCATGGACAGGGGCATGAAGGAAATCAGATACCCAATCCAGGAGGCGGGCATATGAATTTTGCGGCCAAAGAGCACGAGGACCGGTCCGACCAGGGAATACCACGAGAGGACGTTGCACGCGCTGAAGACGAGAAAGCGGCGGGGCGGCTGGCTCAGCTTTTTATAATCGCTCAAAAGCGGAATGCCCACGATACGTCCTCATTTTTGGACTGGAAAGGACGACAGGGGCGTCAATCTCTCTCCAGGATTGCTACAGTACGAGTAAAAATATGCCCATAGCTCCGCAAGATACTACGAAGTGGGGGATAGATGGGGCAGGCCATTTACCGACCAAAATGGCGGTGAATCAAGCCATGAGAAACGTTGATGGAAAGGAACCGCACCGAACCGGAGGCTCCGGCAGGTCCCACCCCCCCGATGGGCGTGAAGTTACCTGCGGGAAGTATACCAGACCGCTACCCCGATTGGGAGTGTAAAGGCGAGGTGACCTTTGCCATCCACGCCTCCATCTATGAGATAATGGGGGCTGTTGCGCTGCCGAGTGACCCTGGGAGCGCGCCCGCGATGATGCATCCAGTCCAAATCTACGCCTCGAGACAACCGGAAAGACAGCCCCTGTGAAAATCCGTTGGCATGATGTGAGTATCCCCATCCATACCGGTACCACGGTTTGGCCCGGAGACGACCCGGTTCGCATCGACGCGGCGAGCCGCATTGCGTCGGGCGCCCGTTGTAATACCTCCACGCTGACCCTTCCCAGTCATACGGGCACCCACTGTGATGCGCCCTGGCACTTCGAAGACGACGGCAAGCAGCTTCATGAGGTCGATAGCCAACTGTTTTTTGGCGAGGCCACCGTCATGGACCTCCGCGGATGCGATCGTATCCATGCAGATGATTTGGGGACGGCTCCGTTGCCGCCGCGGCTGCTCTTGAAGACGGATAATGGTGACCATGCCGTGAATGGACCCTTTAACACCACCTACGTCGCCGTGGCCCCGGATGCTGCCGAGCGCATGGTGGCCGAAGGGGTGCACTTGGTGGGCATCGACTATTTATCCATTGCGCCTTACAAAGATTCGGGACCGACCCATCACATCCTCCTGCAAAACGACATTTTTGTGGTGGAAGGTCTCTGTCTCGCCGACGTGGCGGGGGGCGTCTATCCGTTTACGGTGTTGCCCATGCCACTGCATGGACTCGATGGGGCACCTTGCCGGGCCTTTATCGGACTCCCCGAGTAACAATGTGCGGTGAAAGCCCACAAGCTCCCGGTGTATAAGATTATTCTGAGATTGGAAATTGATGTGCTGAAAATTACGATGCTATATACCGCGATCGCCGGGCTCCTTATCCTCAGCGGGTGCCCGCCGGAAAGCGATACCGTTGCCATTTCCGGAACGATAGAAGCGCGGACGGCGACCGCAGGCTCCCGTGTGGGCGGTCGGGTTATCTCCGTGCCCGTGGAGGAGGGGGACGCCGTTGCCGAAGGCGATTTACTCGTTCAACTCGACGACAAAGAGGCTTTGGCTGTGCTTGCTGCGGCTACGGCGCAGGTTGCGGCCCGGGAGGCGGTGCTGGCCAAGTTGGCGGCGGGTGCCACGGCGGAGCAATTGCGTCAGGCAGAAGCGGCGGCCCAGGTGACGGCGGCCCAATTGGAAATGGCCCTGAAAGGGGCCCGAAATGAAGAGATTCGGGCGGCCAATGCGGCGTTGGATGCGGCGGCCGCACAGCGCACGGTCACCCGCAAGGAATTTGAGCGGGTGGAGAGCCTCCTGGCAAAGAAGGTGGCCTCCCAGCGGCAGTTTGACCAGGCCAAAGCGGCTATCGACGCGGCCGAAGCCCAGTATCGCGGCGCGAAGGATCAACGGGACCTCGTGCTGAGCGGTGCGCGGGACGAAGAAATTGCCATGGCCCGGGCGGCCAACGAGCAGGCCCAGGCGGTTCTGGCGGAAATTAAAGTGGGTGCCCGGGTGGAAGATATAGCTGCGGCACGGGCCGCCCGCGACGGTGCTATCGCCGAGCAGCAACGGGCACAAATTGGGGTGGACGAGTCACGGATTCTTGCGCCCCAAATGGGCATCGTCGAGTCCCTCGATGTGCGCCCCGGTGACCTGGTCCGGCCTGGCCCCGTGGTGCGCGTGGTGGACCCGGAAGACTTGGAAGTTACCTTGTTCGTCGGGGCCGCCCTGTTGGGCTACGTCCGCGTGCAGGAAGAGATCAGTTTCAAGACCGATGCCTTTGGTGAGGAGCGCTTCTCTGGCACCATTCGTCGTATCGCGTCAGAGGGGGAGTATACGCCCCGCAATCTGCAAACCGAGGAAGAACGGGTCCAACAGGTCTTTGGCGTTACCCTCGGGCTGACCTCCCACGAGGGCAAGCTGCGGCCGGGAATGTCCATCACCGCCCTCTTGCCCCGAAGTGTCGAGGGCTCCTGATGGCGAGCGTCATTCAGGTCGATAAGCTTACCCGACGTTTTGGATCCATGACGGCTGTCGATAGTGTCAGCATGGATATTGAGGAAGGGGACATTTTTGGATTTCTCGGTCCCAACGGCTCGGGAAAGACGACCCTGATCCGCATGCTCTGCGGATTGCTCCATCCCACATCGGGTGGCGGCACGGTGTTGGGCTATGACCTTGTAAAAAACAGCGAGGACATCAAACGCAGCATTGGCTACATGTCCCAGCAGTTCAGTCTTTACGCCGATTTGACGGTGATGGAAAACCTTCGGTTCTATGCCGGAATCTATGGCATTCCTCGCCGTACGCGAAAGGCCCGCATTGACGCGGTCATTGAGATTGTCGGTATCGGTGAATACCGGAATCGCCTGGCAGGGAATCTATCGGGTGGCTGGAAACAACGTTTGGCCCTCGCCTGCGCCCTGGTTCATGAACCCAAGCTCATGTTTCTTGACGAACCTACCGCAGGCATCGACCCGGTTGCCCGGCGTGATCTCTGGAACCTGCTCTTTGATTTGTCGGCCCAGGGGGTTACTTTTTTTGTGACCACCCACTATATGGACGAGGCAGAACGGTGCAGCCATCTGGCGTACATTTACTATGCGCGACTCATGGCCTATGGTACGCCGAACGATTTGAAGGCCTTGCCCGAAGTAACACCGGAAGGTACGGTGCGCTACGAAGTGCGGGTACCCCGCGTGGCCCAGGCCATGCAACACCTGAACGCCATGAAATACGTGCAGGACGCGACGATATTCGGCGATGCCCTCCATGTGTTGGCCGAGGAAGGGACCGCGTCGTCGTTGCATACAAATCTTGAAGCGGCCCATTTTGGCCAGGCGGAAATCCGGGAGATACCGGCGACCCTTGAGGATGTATTTGTGACCCTGACCCGTCAGCGTGCCCTGGAGCGTGGCCATGTTTAAGGGACTCGTCGCTATCATGTACAAAGAGTCGCGACATATTTTTCGCGATCCCCGCACCCTCTTCCTCATGCTCCTGTTACCTGCGGTCCAGCTCACCATATTCGGCTATGCCATCGATATGGATGTGAAAAATACCCCTACCTATGTCTACACCCTGGACGGTCGGGCCGAGAGCCGCGCGCTCATCGACAGCTTTGAAAACTCGGGTTATTTTCACGTCATTGAGGTCGTGCGTAGTGATGAGGAAATCATTGCGGCCATCGTTCGGGGAGACGCAAAGATCGGCCTGAAGATTCCCCGCGATTACAGCGATCGTCTGTTGACCGCAGAAAAAACAGAGATTCAGGTGCTAATAGATGGTAGCGATTCCACCGTGGCCATGCAGGCCCTGAACGTGAGCAACGCCATCGCCCTGCAGAAGTCCATCGAACTGCTCGCGTCCACCCAGGTGGGCAGCACCGATCCGCCCGTATCCGCCCAGCCACGGGTCCTCTTTAATCCCGACATGCGCACCGCCAATTTCATGGTGCCCGGTCTCGTGGGTGTTATCCTCCAGATGATTACCATGCTGCTCACGGCCTTTGCTATCGTCCGCGAAAAAGAAACGGGCACCCTGGAGCAACTCATGGTAACGCCCGTGTCACGGCTGGGCCTGATTCTCGGTAAACTACTTCCCTTCGGCCTCGTCGGCATCTTTGAAACCGTTTCGGTCCTGTTGCTCATGCGTTACCTGTTTCAAGTGCCCATTGCCGGAAACCTGATGATGCTTGGTGGCTTTACCCTGATCTTCTTGTTTACGGCCCTGGCCCTCGGCCTGCTTGTCTCTACCTTTGCGGAAAACCAGATTCAGGCCCTTCAATTTTCCTTCTTCATTATCCTGCCGTCCGTCTTACTGTCGGGTTTTATTTTTCCCCAGGATTCCATGCCTCCTATTATTCACCTGATTGGCCAGGCCGTACCCGCGACCTATTTCATACGCATTCTGCGGGGCATCATTCTCCGCGATACAGGCTTCGACGATCTCTGGATGAACGGTGCCATCCTGGCGGGCATGGGGATATTTGTGTTGAGCCTGGCGACGCTGAGATTCAGGAAAAACCTGGGGTAGGGTTTGGTCTGCTGTAACTTGAAGCATTCTGGCTGACTCCACGGGCAAGTCTTGCAGACTTGTCCGTGCCACCCGGTAGTGGGCTGTTTTTTCTTCGTCGTAATCGGAAGTGCGAATGCACTTATGGAACAAATGAAAACTTCGTGGAGACGAATGAGATAACTCCGCCGTTTTTTCTGTATGTTGGCTCTTCCGTTCTACAATCACGAAAGTTCACCACGCTGTGGCTTCATCCACATGAGAATAAAGTAACTCGTCTGGGTGGCACGGACAAGTCCGCAGGACTTGCCCGTGAAAGCTTCAAGGTGTACCCTGATCTCATCAACAGGGGAGCGTTCAGTGGCCGCGTTCGAAACTCGAAAAACCCGCAAGGTCTTCAATACACCCGGTGAAGCCCACGAACTCACCTTCTCGTGTTTCAGACAGCAGAAATTTCTGAGCAAAGTCAGAACCTGCGAATACTTCATCGACGCTGTTCGAAAGGCCCGAAAGATCTATAACTTCCATGTGTGGGCTTACGTCATCATGCCCGAACACGTTCACCTCCTGGTGTTTCCTCCGGACGATGGCTATGACATGAGTACGATTCAGAAATCGATCAAGCAGTCTGTATCACGCAATGCTATTGACTATTTGAAGGGGGCCAATCCCGTTGGCCTTCGTCTACTCGAAACGGGGCAAAAAAATTCACCCCATAGTTTCTGGCGGGCCGGGGGTGGATACGACCGGAATGTCGTTACCTATACGACGTTGGAATTTATGGTCCATTATATTCACAATAATCCCGTTCGACGGGGTTTGGTGGAGGAGCCTGGTGATTGGAAGTGGTCGAGCTACAACGAATGGAACGAGCCGGGTTCAGGTCCATTGAGCTTGGATAAAGATAGTTTTCCAACACTTTGAATGGGTTAGGTTTTTCGATTGGGTAAAGGCACTTATGCTGACTCCACGGGCAAGTCTTGCAGACTTGTCCGTGCCACCCGGAGAGAGCTTATTTACACTTAGTCATTATGGATAGTGCGCATAAACGTTGGGAAGGAAGAATCGTGTGGAGACCTGTATCCCCGACAGGTTTGTCAGTGCTGTTGATAGCTTGATCGTCCAAACCACCCTTAGGTCGGCTTCACCCGCCTGCAAATAAAGTGCCTCGTCTGGGTGGCACGGACAAGTCCGCAGGACTTGCCCGTGGAGATCAGCAAGATCTAGCCGAGATTTTGGGGCATTGGGAAGCACGGGGTATACTACCCCGAACAGGCTGTTCGATCTGATTTCAGCGCTTCTCCTCAACCACCTACGGAAAGTCCCCCCATGATCCGTGCAGTACTCTTTGATCTCGATGGCACCCTGATGGATTCAACCGATGCCATCATTGATTCCTGGTTTTATACCTTCGACTTTCTGGGGGTGCCCCGGCCCGACCGGCAACTGATTATCAACACCATCGGGTATCCCTTGCGGAAACAGATCCCCATGATGACCAACCACGACGTGGATGAGTGCATCCGAATTTATCGGGGGCACTACACGGAGCATAGCGCTCCCAAGACCTTCCTGCTGCCGGGCGCGGAAGAGGCGCTGGCGACTTTTGCGGACCGGGGCCTCCGTATGGGCTTTGCCACCTCGAAAAAACGAGAAGCGGCAGAGATGCTCCTGGAACATCTGGGTGCCCTCCACTATATGGACGCCCGCATTGGCCCCCTGGAAGTGACCAACCACAAGCCCCACCCGGAGGCCGTGCTCAAGGCCATGGAAGCCCTCGACGTCTCACCGGAAGAGACTGTTTTTGTGGGAGATATGCATTTTGATGTCCTCGCAGGCCTCGCCGCCGGCGTGACAACTCTGGCGGTGACGACGGGCTATGAAACCCGTGCGCAATTGGAGGCCCTTAAGCCTCATGGGGTCTATGACTCCCTGTTCGAGGTGCGGGATCACGTTCTGGGCCTGCTATGAGCAAAGGCACGGCCATAGCGTCCAACGGGGTGCCCGAGCACCTCGTCCGGCGTAATTTCTGGCTGTGCGTGGGCAACGGGGCCATCGTGTCCATGGGTTCGGCCTTTTTCAGCTTTGAAACGGTCATGGCCGGCCTGACTTTCACTCTCACGGGCTCGACCTTCCTCGTGGGGCTGGTGACGGCCATGGCGACCTCCTGCTGGCTCTGGCCCCAGCTCCTGGTGGGCAACTACATCGAGCACCGCCCACGGAAGATGCCCGTCTATCGGTTCTCCGTGATTCTCCGGTGTTGTGCCCTGGTCACCATGACCGCCGCGCTCTGGCTCTTTTCCGACCGGCCCTATGTCCTCTATACGATTCTTCTCCTCGGGACGATTGGCTTCGCGACCGGCGGCGGCATCTGCGTTATTCCCTTTATGGATGTCCTTGCAAAATCGATCCCACCAGAGCGTCGGCCCATGTTGATGGCCTGGCGAAGGACTCTCGGTGGGATTTTGGGCGGCGTGGCAGGCTTGCTCACCCTCTACGTCCTCAGCGAGCGCAGTGGCCTAAGTTACCCGACGAACTATGTCATCCTTTTTACTGCCGGTGGACTCATCAACTTTGTGGCCTATGCGTGTTTTCTGGCATCCCACGAGCCTATTGAGCCCGTGGATACGGAGCAGAAGTCCTTCCTCACCTTTATGCGAAAGGGGTTGGCGGTCTTCAGGAGTGACCGGGATTTTCGGAACTATTTCTACTTTCGCCTCTGTCTCGCGGTGGCTTATATGAGTCAGACCCTCCTCGTTCCCTTTGCCATCGTTCGATTCAATACCCCCTTGGAAGCGACCGGACTTTTCGCGGCGGGTATTGCGATTACCGGGGGCGTGGTCAGTATATTCTGGGGTCGCGTGGCGCAAAAGCTCGGGGAAGTGCCTCTCTTTACCCTCTCCAGCGCGCTGGCCGTCGTGCCCTGTGTGTTTATCGCGGGCCTGGCCTGTCTGCCCGAAGGCCATCCCTTGTTGCAGGCGGCCGCGCCCTGGTCTTCCTGGATCGTGCTTGGGGTCTTTGCCGCCCTGACCGCCGCCCGCCAGGGCATCGACATGGCCGGCACCCTCTACATGCTCGTGTTGCCCCCCGCCCAGTCACGACCGACCTACTTCGCCTTCATGCACTCCCTCAGCGCCCCCCTTATGCTGAGCCCCATGCTCGCGGGGTGGCTGGCGGAACACATTTCCTTCGGCGCGGCCTTTGCGCTCTCCGCCCTCGCTGCCGTCGCCATGGCGGGCGTGAGCCTTCGTCTGCGTCACCGCTGAGCCGGGTGATGCGTAGGAAATGCCAAACCTACACCGAGGTATTATTTCAAAAAATCCTTACGCTCCTTGAACAATATCCCGTCGAACGGTATGATTCTCCTCTATGTCTGAAACCCTCCTCCAACTTACGGCCATCGACAAATGCTTCGGTGGCGTTACGGCCCTCCGGGAAGCGCGACTCCATGTGCGCGCCGGTGAGGTCCTCGGTCTTGTCGGCGAAAATGGCGCCGGCAAGAGTACCCTTATTAATATCGCCACGGGATTGTTTCCGGCCGACAGTGGGGTGATCCTGCTGGAAGGCAAGACCATGACCTTCGCCAATACCCAACAGGCGGCAGCGCAGGGCGTCATGGTGGTGCACCAGGAAGCCGATCTCTTTGCCCAGTTGAGTATTGCGGAAAACATGCTTCTCAGTCGGGGGCTCGTTCGCGGTCCAGGTGGTCTCATCAATTGGCGTAAAACCAACACCGAAGCCGAGCGCCTGGTCGCCGATTTGGGTGAGCAATTTGATGTGAATCAGGACGCCGGGAGCCTGACGGTAGCCCGACGGACCATGGCGGAAATCGCTGCGGCCGTTTCCACATCGCCCAAGGTATTGTTTCTCGACGAGCCCACCGCCTCATTGACGGTGAAAGAGATAGAAAATCTGTTCCGACAAATTGCGCGGCTTAAAGCGGCGGGCGTCGGCATTGTTTATGTGAGTCACCGCCTCGAAGAAATTCTCGAGCTTTGTGACCGCGTGACCATCATGCGCGATGGGGCAACCATCGAGACCCGCATTAAGGCCGACCTCACGATGGATGGCATTGTGTCCACCATGGTGGGTCGTGAAATGACGTCGAGCAGTGTCAAGCGCGACGTGCCCATTGGCGACGTTCGCATGGCCGTGGACGGACTCACGGCGAAAGATGGCAGTTATACGGACATCACGTTCGACGTCCGTGCCGGGGAGATCCTGGGCCTCTACGGATTTGTCGGTGCCGGGCGCAGTGAATTCGCCCAAGGGGTCTTCGGTATAGAGAAGCCCGTCGCCGGATCGGTGACCATCGACGGCCAGCCCTTGAAAATAAAGACGCCCCGCCAGGCGGTTGCGCAGGGCCTGGCCTATTTGCCCGAAGATCGCCTCGTGCAGGCGGTATTTCGGGAACATGCGCTCCGCACCAACGGCAGCGTGACCGTGCTGCCACGCTTGAGCACGGGCACGGTTATCAGCAACCGAAAAGAACACGTCCTGGCGCGGAAGATTATGGAGGAGATGGCGGTTAAGGCGGCCAACATGGAGCAGCCCATTGGCACCTTGAGTGGCGGCAACCAGCAGAAGGTTATCTTCGGACGCTGGGCGGCCACCGAGCCGAAGGTGCTCATTCTCGACGAGCCGACCCGGGGCGTCGACGTGGGGGCGAAGGCGGAAATTCACAAACTCATTTGCGACCTGGCCGAACGGGGTACCGCGATTATTCTCATCAGTTCGGAACTGCCCGAAGTCATGGCCATGAGTGATCGGGTGGTCACCCTTTCGGAAGGCCGTGTTACGGGCACCTTCAATCCCCGGGAAGATGGGGAGGAGGCCATCGCCGCGGCGGCCGTGCCCCGGAGTGCCGAGAAAGTTGTCGTCGCCCTGAGTCCCCTCCAGCGTGGCCTCGCCCGTGCCCTGCAAATGCGCGAGTTGGGGCTGATAGTGTTTATCGGCCTTCTCGGTGGCTATATGTGCCTGACGAATCCCGATTCCTTTGCGAACACCAATAATTTCCTCGATATTCTGAAAAATGCCGCCATACCCGCTATTTTGGCGCAGGGGGCCATGCTTATTATCTGTGCAGGCGGTATCGACATCTCCGTAGGCTCCATGATGGGCTTCGTAGGGGCCTGCGCGGCCTTGGCCGTAACCGCCGGGGTGCCCGCACCGATTTGTCTCGCCCTGGCCCTTGTTTTGGGTATGGCCTGTAGTTTGCTCAACGGTGGATTGTCACTCGTTGCCCGCATCCATCCGATTATCGTTACCCTGGCCGGTTTGAGCATCTATCGCGGTGTCATGCGCTATGCCATGGACGGCAAAGAGATTCGCCATCTTCCCGATGCCTATCGGGCCATCGCCGACGGCGCGTGGCTGGGCGTGCCCAAGGTATGTTACTACGTGATAGCCATCAGCTTCGCGGTTCATATCCTGCTCCGTTACACCCTGCTGGGACGGCAAATACTTGCCCTTGGAAACTCGGAAAGTGCCGCCCGGTTAATTGGACTTTCCAAGACAAAATTGACCTTATTCGTCTTTGCGTGCTCCGGTGCGCTGGTTGGATTCTGCGGCGTGTTGAAGCCCGCGTATTACAGCAGTGTACAGGCTAATTTGGGCGAAGGGCTTGAGCTACAAGCCATCGCCGCTGCCGTCATTGGTGGCACCAATATCCTCGGCGGACGGGGTTCTGCTCTGGGCACGCTGCTGGGTGCCGTCCTGGTGGCCCTCCTCTACAACAGCCTCCTGCTTCTCGAAGCCAGCACCTATTGGCAAAATATCTTTGTCGGTGGTCTTATTCTGTTGGCGGTGTCCGTCGATGCCATCGTGCAACGACTCCGGGGGAGCGCGGCATGATCAAGAAAATCCTGGACAAACGGGAGGTGGTGCTCTTCATCGTCCTCTGTATTCTCTTCACGGGCTTCTCCATGAACACCGAGTACTTTCTCGATTTGGATTCCCTGCTGAGTTACAGCCGCTATTGGGTGGCACCGGGCATGCTCGCCATTCCCATGACCTTTATCATCGCTACCGCGGGTATCGACCTTTCGGTCGGCTCTATTGTGGCCATGTGTGGCATCATCCTGGGCGTGCTCTACCGCGATTACCAATGGCCTATTGCCGGGGCCTGTGCCGCCGCCGTTCTTTCCGGGACTGCCGCCGGCGCGGTGAACGGGAGTGTCAGTAGCCTGTTGCGCATTCCACCCCTGGTGGTGACCCTGGCGACCATGACCCTCTTTCGGGGCGTGGCCTTCGGAATCAGCAAGGCCGACGCCATCAGTAATTTTCCACCGGCCTTTAAGTACCTGGGCCACGGCGACCTCTTTTCCTTCAATCTCAATGGCAACCCTGTCTTTGTCCCGTCTGCCCTGGGGGCCTTACTGGTGACGGTCGTGATCGGGGCCTTTATCCTGCGGAAGACCTGGATTGGGCGCTATACCCTGGCCCTCGGTGAAAACCCCGTGGCGGCCCTCTATGCCGCGATTCCCGTCCACTGGTTGACCTTTGGCATCTATACCGCCTGCGGTTTTGTCGGTGGTGTGGCCTCCCTGTTTTACACGTCTGTCTATGGCACCGCCCGGGCCGACGCGGCCATGGGCCTGGAGCTGGAAGCCATTGCCGCTGTCGTCATCGGGGGCACCCGCATCAGCGGCGGCCAGGCTTCTGTGCTGGGCACCTTGCTTGGACTCCTCATCATCGGTATTCTTAAGTATGGCTTGGACCTGAGTGGGGTCCGTTCACAATACGTGGTCATCATCGTTGGGGTGCTACTCATTGTCACCGCTGTGTTCAACGAATGGATGGCCCGACGCGCTGGAGAGAGCAAATGATGAAGAAATTATTTCCATGGAGTATTGCCGGCCTCGGCCTGGCGATGGTTTTGGCCGGGTGCAGTGGCGGTGGTAATGGTGCCGCCCCTGACGATGGCGCTAGCCCTGCAGGCGACGCGGGATCGGCCGAAGGCAAAGAAATCAAGATTGGTGTCATGCCCAAGCTGGTGGGCATCGACTATTTTAATGCCGCCGAAAAAGGCGCGAAAGCAGCGGGCGAAGCCCTCGGCGTAACGGTGGACTATGATGGTCCCGTGGAAGCCGACGTGACCAAGCAGGTGCAGTTGATTGAAACCTGGATCACACGGAAATACGATGCCATCTGTGTGGCACCCAACGACCCCGATGCCATCAGCGACGTGTTGAACAAAGCCCGGAAGCGGGGCATCAAGATTATCACCTGGGACACGGATTCCCAGCCGGACGCCCGGGATTTCTTCGTGAACCAGGCAACGTCCGAAGGTATCGCCCACAGCATGATGGATATCATGGCGGAAGGGGCCGGTCCCGAGGCGAAGTTCATCAATATCACCGGAACGCTCACGGCGGCCAACCAGAATACCTGGATGGACCTGATGGAGACCTACCGTGCCGAGACTTATCCGGGCATGGTAAATCTTTCGGAAACACCCAAGGAATCGGGCGAAGATCAGGCCCGGGCCACCCAGGTGGCGGCGGACAGCCTGAAAACCTACCCCGATTTGCAGGGCATATTCGCCCTGACCTCCGTGGCTCTGCCCGGTGCTGCCGAAGCCTTGCGTAAGGCCGGTGCGGCAGACAAGGTCGTGCTGACCGGTCTGGCGACGCCCAAGTCCATGAAGGAATACGTGCTCGATGGCACGGTGGATAAATTTGTACTGTGGAATGTGCCGGACCTTGGCTACCTGACGGTCCACGCGGCGGTTGCTGCCGTTAAAGGCGAGCTTACCGAAGGCGCAACGACCTTCAACACAGGGCGTATCACCACCTCCCGTATCGAAGGTTCGGAAATTATCCTGGGCGACCCGCTGGTCTTCACGAAGGACAATATCGAAGAATTCGACTACTGACAGGTAGCAACATCACAGGTTGATACAACGCGAGGCCCGGTGGGTCTCGCGTTTTTTCGTGGTTCCCGCTATGTAGTGGGGTGCTCTCCACGGGCACGTCTTGCGGACTCGTCCGTACCCCCCAACGTTGGCTGCTGTCGGGTGACGCTCACCGAGTCCCACCGAGTCGTTTCCATTTTTCATAGATACACTGGATAAATATTTAGTATACTTGCCATGTCACGGGCCTGTTTGAGTTGCGGGCCACGCGTCCGCCGGGTATCATGGTGGGCTTGGTAATTCGCCGATCCTCCGGCCAACAGGGTAGTACACACATGCCACCAAAAAAGCACTCGCCAACCAATGTAATCACCATCAAAGGTGCCCGGGAACACAACCTGGACAACTTGAGTCTGGAAATACCCCGGGATAAGCTCGTTGTTGTTACCGGTCTGAGTGGTTCGGGTAAGTCCAGTCTCGCCTTCGACACGCTCTACGCCGAAGGGCAGCGCCGCTACGTGGAAAGCCTTTCCGCCTACGCCCGCCAGTTCCTCGACCAGATGGACAAGCCCGATGTAGATCACATCGAGGGCCTGAGTCCGGCGATTTCCATCGAGCAGAAGACGACCCACCGGAACCCACGATCTACCGTCGGCACGGTGACAGAAATCTACGATTACCTGCGCCTGCTCTTCGCCCGAATTGGCACGCCCCATTGTTACAAGTGCGGCAAGGTCATCCGGGCGCAAACGCCCCAGTCCATCGTGGATTCCATCCTCGCCTTTCCCGAAGGGACGCGCGTACAACTCCTCGCACCTATCATTCGTCAGCGCAAAGGCACCTATCAGAAGGTCTTTGAAGATGTGAAGCGCCAGGGCTTTGCCCGTATCCGCGTGGATGGCGAGTTTTATCATGTGGACGACGATATCGAGATGGAGCGCTATGTTAAGCATGACATCGATGTGGTGGTGCCCGGAAGCGCATCACCGATTCGGTGGAGACCTGCCTGAAACAGGGCAAGGGTCTCATGCGCATCTGGTATGAACCCAAAGACGGTGAGGCCAAAGAAATCCTTCAGAGCGAGCATCTCGCGTGCGTTGAGTGCGGCATCGCCTCGGAGGAGCTGGAGCCCCGGGCCTTTTCCTTCAACAATCCCCACGGTGCCTGCCCCAATTGCACGGGCCTCGGTTCCGTCATGGAAGTGGACCCCGAATTGGTGATCCCCGATCCCAAGCTCAGCATCGAAGGGGGTGCGGTCCGCCCCTGGAGCATGCACAAAGCCATGGACGGCATGTATCGGCGCGCCCTCTTATCGGTTTGCGAACACTACAAAGAGAGCCCGCGCAAGGCCTGGAAGGACCTTTCCGAGTCCTTTCGCAACATTGTGCTCTATGGCTCCGGCACGGAAGAAGTCTCTTTTTCCTATTCCAACGCAAAGCGCACCTACGAAACGAACCGCGTTTTTGAAGGGGTCATTCCCAACCTGGAACGGCGGTTCCGTGATACGGATTCCAATTGGTCGCGGGACACCATCGCCGACTTCATGGCGAGCCGTTCTTGTCCCCAGTGCAATGGGTCCAGACTCCGTCCCGAGTCCATGGCCGTGCGGGTGGACGAACGGACCATCATGGATGTAACGGCCATGTCTATTGGTCAGGCCGTGGACTATATGAAGGGACTGAAGCTCGAAAAATCTCAAAAGATCATTGCCGAGCGGATCCTCAAAGAAATTCGGGAGCGTCTGGGCTTTCTTTCCAGCGTAGGCCTCAATTATCTCTCCCTCGATCGCCAGGCAGGCACCTTGTCGGGCGGGGAGTCCCAGCGGATTCGGCTGGCCACCCAGATTGGTTCGGGGTTGGTGGGCGTGGTCTATATCCTCGATGAGCCCAGCATTGGACTCCACCAGCGGGACAACGCCAAACTCATTGCCACCCTGGAGCGCCTGCGCAACCTCGGCAACACGGTCATCGTCGTCGAGCACGATGAAGACACCATACGGACGGCGGACTACGTCATCGATATGGGGCCCGGTGCCGGTGTGCACGGAGGCCGTATTGTGGCCCAGGGAACGCCCAAGCAGATTATGGCGTCGAAGGACTCCCTCACGGGCCAATATCTCACGGGCAAGCTGTCTATCCACAAGCCCGAAACGCCCCGAATCTCGAATGGTAAGGTCATTGCCATTCGGGGTGCCGAACACAATAACCTCAAGAAGGTGAACGTCGATATCCCCCTGGGACTTTTCGTGTGCGTCACCGGCGTGTCCGGTTCGGGCAAATCGAGCCTGATTAACGAAACCCTCTATCCCGCTGTTTCGCGGGCCCTCCACGGGGGCACCAAGAAAAAGCCGGGCCTCCACAAGTCCATCGAAGGCCTGGAAAATATCGACAAAATCATTGATATCGACCAGTCTGCTATTGGCCGCACGCCCCGCTCCAATCCCGCGACCTACACGGGCATGTTTTCGCCCATTCGTGATCTCTTTGCCAAGTTGCCCGAAGCCAAGGCCCGGGGCTACAAGCCCGGACGCTTCAGTTTCAACGTCAAAGGCGGTCGCTGTGAGGCCTGCGAAGGCAACGGCCTGATCACCATCGAGATGCACTTTCTTCCCGACGTCTACGTGCCCTGCGACACCTGCGGTGGCCAGCGCTACAACCGGGATACCCTGGAGGTGCGCTACAAGGGAAAGAACATCGCCGAAGTCCTCGACATGACCGTGGAAGATGCCTGTGGATTCTTTAAGGCCATTCCCGCCATCTATCGACCCGTCCAGACCTTGAGCGATGTGGGGCTCGGCTATATCACCCTGGGGCAGGCCGCCACGACCCTCTCGGGCGGGGAAGCCCAGCGCGTGAAACTCGCTTCCGAGCTGGCCAAGCGTCAGACCGGTCGCACCCTCTACATCCTCGACGAACCCACCACTGGCCTTCATGCCGCCGATGTGGACAAGCTCCTGGAAGTGCTCCATCGCCTTACGGACCATGGCAATACGGTCGTCGTCATCGAACATAACCTCGATGTCATCCGCACGGCCGACTGGATTATCGACATCGGACCCGAGGGCGGCGATGGGGGCGGAAAAATCATCGCCACCGGCCCGCCGGAGAAAATTGCGAAGAAAAAAGGAAGCTATACCGGCCAGTATCTGAAAGATAAGCTGTAGGGGACTCGGATCGGGTCGCGCTATCGGGTTAACACCAATATAGTATGAGCCCATCCAACGGGTCGTATGTACGTGCCCATTTTAATACGATGGCCCTACCCACAGGTCCATCGCTCTAAAAACGTCTGCTGTAGATCTCGCTTCCCCTTTTTTGAATAGGATAGACGCCGGAGTGCCACCCGATCCGGTATTCCCGGTTCGGGTGCCTTGAGCCTCGATCACGGGGTGGATTAGTGGATGACTTGTCCGTGGCTTTGTTTCATGGTGGGAGCTTCGGTGAACAGCGCTACGGTGGCCTCCATTTTTCTGATATCGACTTGGGTCAATCTACCCGAACCCGCCCTGCCACTCCTTGAAACGGTCCTTGGGGCGTGATATGTTATTACATGTGATAACACACTGACCAAGGAACATACCGCAAGGAGTTTCATCATGCTTCGCCGCATCGCCGCCACGCTTTTCCTCCTCCCTTTTACACTCAACGCGCTGGCCGCCCCGGACAGGGTCGATGTCTTTGTCAGTGGGGAAGGGGGATACCACACCTACCGTATTCCCGCGGTGGAAACCACGACACTCGGCACCGTCTTGGCCTTTGCGGAAGGCCGCAAGACGCGTTCCGATCATGCGGGCAATGATATCGTGCTACGGCGCAGTGAAGACGGCGGAATGACGTGGGGCCCCGTGCTACTCGTTGCCACAGCCGACGACGATGCGCTGAATAATCCCTGCGTGGTCACCGTGCGCCCTTCTGGTCGCGTCCTCCTTATATTTCAGCACTATCCCGCAGGTACGGGGGAGAAGCACGTGGTGCCCGGCGTGAGCGGAGCGCCCATCTGCCGCAACTATCTGGTTTACAGTGACGATGATGGTAACACGTGGTCCGACTGGCGCGATATCACTGCAGAGACAAAACGACCAGAGTACGTTACGTCCATTGCGAGTGGACCGGGCAACGGCATCCAGCTCAAACGAGGGCCACACGCCGGGCGGATAGTCTTCCCCATGAATCAAGGTCCCTACGAGGACTGGCGGGGCTATGCTATCTACAGCGACGACCAGGGCGAAACCTGGCACTATGGGGACGTGGCGCCAAACGGGGACACCGGCATGGGCAACGAAGTGCTCATGGCCGAAATGAATGATGGTTCGGTACGCCTCAATTCACGAAGTCACGGAACCGCCAAACTACGCAAGACGGCCGTCAGCCGTGATGGGGGAGAAGTCTGGTCCGCCCTGGAAGACGTTCCCAGTTTGATTGAGCCGCGATGCAACGGTGGCTTTATCCGTGTGGACGGACCCGACGGGCCTGTTATGATTTATTCGGGGCCAAATTCTAATAAAGCCCGGGAAAAGGGTACCCTTCATCTCAGTAAAGACGACGGAGCAACCTGGACCGTGTCCCGTCAACTCGTACCGGGGCTGTTTGCCTATTCCGCCCTGACGGTTCTCAACAAAACGACCGTGGGCTGTCTTTTCGAGACGGGGGAGAACGACCCCTACGAACGCATACAATTTGCCCCTATCAAGCTGAGCTGGTTTAGCGAAAAAACGAACTAAGGAGTCACCCCCATGGGTTCCGCCCACCCCTTGCCCGCAGCACGTCTGGAAGCACTGGCCACCACCTATCGGCAGGGCCTGCTGGACGATGTCGTACCCTTCTGGCTCCGCCACGGCCTGGACTCTGAACACGGCGGCATCATCACCGGCCTTAACGACGATGGGTCCATTATCGATACCGACAAGGGCGTCTGGCAGCAGGGCCGCTTTGCATGGCTCATGGCAACCCTCCACCACACCCACGGGCCCAGCGATGCCTGGTACGAAGCGGCGGCGTCGACCATCGGCTTTCTGCGCAAACATGCCTGGTCCGAAGACGGCCAACTCTATTTTCACTTGACCCGCGAGGGCAAGCCCATCCGTAAGCGGCGCTATGTATTCAGCGAATCCTTCGCCGCCATCGCCCTGGCCGCCTGGGCACGGGTGGCAGACGACGACGAAGCCTCCACGGAGTCCGTGAAACTGCTGGAGCGCTACATCGACTACAACGAGACCCCGGGCCGTATCGCACCCAAGACCGTACCCGAAACCCGCCCCGCCCAGGGGATTGGTCCCCAGATGATATTGATGAACACCTGCCAGGTGTTGCGGGATACCATCGCCTACCCCCAGGCCAATCACTATATCGGTCAAGCGATAGACCGCATCCAGACCTTTTTCGTGAAACCCGAGCTTGGTGTGGTCATGGAAACGGTGGGCCCCCAGGGCGAAATCATCGACCACTTCGATGGGCGCTTGCTGAATCCCGGACACGCCATCGAAGCGGCCTGGTTCATCCTCCATGAGGCCCAACACCGGAACAACGACCCCGAGCTCATCCGCCTGGGCTGTCAGATGCTCGACTGGATGTGGGCGCGGGGCTGGGACGAAGAATATGGTGGCATGCTCTACTTCCGCGACCTGAAAGGACTTCCCATTCAGGAATACTGGCACGACATGAAATTCTGGTGGCCACAGAACGAGACCATCATCGCGACCTTACTCGCCTATGCCCTCACCGGCGACGAAAAATATGCCCAGTGGCACACCCTGGCACACGATTGGGCCTACACGCATTTTTCCGATAACGTCCACGGCGAGTGGTACGGCTACCTCCATCGCGACGGCCGCGTCTCCGTGCCGTTGAAAGGAAACCTCTGGAAGGGCCCCTTTCACCTGCCTCGTATGCAGTGGTATTGCGGCCAATTGTGTGATCAGCTCCGTACCGGTGATGCGCTGAAGCCCATTCGCTTTTAGCCCACGGCAAGGCGCAGTCTAGTCACAGGCCAGAAGGCGTTCCCTGTTCTTGGGATTGGCGCTGGATTGAGGGAGCCGCAGGGACTTCGATCACGACGTGTTCCCCGGATTGGGCCGATACGGTCCAATCGCCGCCCGGCACAAAGGTACCCGGACGAAGTTCGAATGCCTCCCCTTCCAGACTGGTGATCCGGAAGTTACCTTCGCGATCGGTAAAGGCACCACTGACTTCCTCGTCATTGGCATCCCACGCTTCGATCTTCGCATTTGGAAGGGGTTCGCCTTCTGCGCTGAGGAGCGTACCCGTAATCACGCCGCCCTCCGAGACCACCAGATGGAGGTCGGTCACCCGCTCTCCCGCTGCAAGGGATAAGGACAGGGCCAGTTTTTTGCCCGCGTTGTACCCCGTGCCATTATCGAAGGCCATCCATATTTCATAGTCGCCGGCGGCCAGATCCTGAAAGAGGAAATGTCCATCCGCATCACTTCGACCGAGGCGGCGGTTAAATTCATTTGAAAGTTCGGGCGTGCTTAAGCGGAGCGAAGCGACTGCCGGCTTGCCCCGTTCGTCTACCACTTGGCCGGCAATCGCACCCGATGGCTGGGGAAGTAATTTCAGTCGAACGTCGGAAACGCTATCGGTCACCCCCGAAAGGGTGATTGCTTCGCTCCGCTCTCCGCGAAACTTTGCCTCAAGGATAACCGTGCCGAGGGCAGTATCTCCGCCGATAGACGAAATTCTCCGAACGGCCACGTTTGCAAAACAAAAGGCCCCGGAGGAGTCCGACGTAGTATGCTCGTACTCGCCGATGATCCCATGGCGTGGATCGGAAATGCCTAAACTGATGGTTGCGCCCGCCACCGGTTGATCATGCTCATCCACGACAATGCCACACACCATAAGGCCACTCGGGACTGCAAAATCCAGATCTTCCAGCGTTTCACCAGGACTAAGGGTAACAAGTTGTTCACTGTCATAGAGTCCCCGGCTGTACGGGGACGGTACCTGTCCAAGCCTGATGCTCATGGTGCCCGAAGGCAGACCGTCGAGGTGGTAGTATCCTTCGCTATCCGTGGGTTCGGCGCGCCAGATCCGACGATGGTCATCGGGTATGGATGCGACGATGACGACGCCAGAAAGTGCTGCGTCCGTCGACGGATCAAAAACCACCCCCGACACGCTCGCGCCATCGATCACCAGAAACTCCAAATGCTCGATTCCACCAGGTCCCAGCGTGACGGTGCTCTGGGGAGGATCAAAGGTATATCGGGGGTCATCGCTGGTTACCAGCGTTACGCCCACCGGCAGATTCTCTGCAATGAATTTTCCCTGCACATCACTGGATACGGTAAAGTCCAAACTCTTATAGTCGTCGGCGATAATCTTGACGGTCACACCGTCAACCGGAGATCGATCAGACTCGCGTAAAAGTACCCCGGCAATGGCGGCACCCTTGCCCATTATCAGGGTTACCGGCGCCTCGTTGATGGCCAATTGTCCCGATTTGACCGTCGCAAAACCGGAAGCAATCGCCTGTAATCGATATTGGCCCACAGGCAAGTCAGGAAACGAGAAATTTCCCTCTTCATCGGTCGCGACAGCGTGTAGGGGAGAATCGTTCGCCATCTGGTCCAAGATGGTCACTTCTGCGTTTTGAATCGGTGTGCGGTGACTATCTATAACCTGGCCCGAGATGGTGCCTGCCGGTTTGAGTATGACGTTAACCTGAGAAGCATCCGGCCACCGGCCTCCAAGCGCTGTGCTTGCCCAACCCACCTCGCCATTTTGCGATGCCTCGACGATGTAGTAGGCCGCAGGTAGCTGGTCAAAGAACGTCTCGCCGTAAGCATCGGTAGTCTTCTCCTCCGAAAAGCTCGCTACACCCGCCGCGTTTCCACGACCTGGCTCCAGGGAAACGACCGCGCTACCCACCGCTTCGCCAATACGATTCGTGACCGTCACTTCAATTCGACCAACGCCTGTTGGACGCGGGACTACCGGGGCAGTGGGAGGCACGGGCGCTACAACTTTGATTGCCTCGGTTTCCGGGGAAGATGTGGAAGGGACGGACGCCGACGTAGACTCGCTGTCATCGGCTATTGGCGTAGCAGGCCGAAAGACGTCACTCCGTCCAAAGCTCCAGAAGAGTAAGGCAACGAGACAAATAATCGCCAAGATTCCCCAGAGCCATCGTGCCGGACGGGCACGATAACTGGAGGAAGTTTTACCACGTCGGCGAGGGGCTGTCATAGCAATTCTCCGATAAAATCCTGGTAACTTCCAATACGAACGTGATTTCTATCGAAATCTACGTTGATGACAATGGGAATTTTCATAGTGCCCACTTCTAGGAGGTAGTGGTTGTTCGAATACTGGAGAGAAAAGATGACCCCAACTTTGGGGGACAACGCCTTGAAACAAATAAATCATAGTTAATCCACCGGCTCTGCCGGTCAGAATTCATCAGGCTACGCTGCTTCGTCGAGTTCTCCTACGGTTAGCTCAAGCAGCGTAATTTTTGCCGTGGTGCAGAATAGG
>CAXBPH010000012.1:0-46639 GCA_963977445.1 uncultured bacterium
CGGCCCCGAGCCGCAGCCCTCCTGCCAGCAGAAAATCTTTCCAGTCTGGCGCGCCGTTTCGCCTATGTCCGGGCCTAGGTAAGCGGAACATAGTAAAGGCCGGTGATCAGGTCGTTCACGGCAGCGGACTGGGCGAAATCGATAAACTTGCGGGCCACGGCACCCGGCGCGCCTCTCGTGACCAGATTCAACGGGCGGGACAGCGGATACGTCCCATTCTTGAGGTTTTCCGTGGAAGGGGTTACGCCCCCGAGTGGCAGCAACTTGATCGGTACCCCATCCAGGGCAGCGAATTCCGCAGCGCCGATACTGACATAGCCGATCGCGTCGGGATTGGTGGATACGGTCTTGATTCCCTGTTCATTGTCCCCGATGACCACCGACGCCTGGATTTCGTCGCTCTTGAGTCCGTAGTAGGCCAGGAACAATTCCAGCGTCGAACGGCCCTCCGCCTTGTTGACCACGGTGATGGTAGAATCGTCGCCACCGACCCCGCTCCACCGTGAAGTTTCCCCGCGATAGATCGAACGCACCTGAGCGTCGGTGAGAGATTCGATCGGGTTGGTGGCGTGGAGAATCACGCATATGCCGTCGAGCGCAATCGAGTGGGCCGTCAAATCCGCTTCATCGGCCTTCAACGCGCGAGAAACCATGCCGATGGTGGCGGTTCCGGCGCGCGCGTCGGCGATTCCACGCGACGACCCGCCGGTTTGGACGTCCACGCGGATGCCGGGATGGACCGCCTCAAAGCGCTGTCCAATTTCTTGGGCGAGAGGCGCGACGGTGCTGGAACCAGTCAATATCAGCTTGCCTGTTTCGCCGGTTCCCTGGCCAGACGTTTCGGATGAAGGCTGCCCGCATCCGGAGAGCACCGCAATGATTAAAAGTAACGTCCCTAAAACTGCGACACGACGGCTTACATCCAACATTTTTTTCTCCTTCTCCGATGATTTATAGGGCACAGCCCCGTTTCCCGTGATCAGCAGCACGTGCCGCCGTGCTCCACGGACGTAACCCCGCCCGGTGTGCAGTCAAAAGGCCCGAAATGACGGGAGCGGTCTCCCTGGACGTCGAAGTAGGTCCCGTATCGAGTGTCTTCGAGCATGGCAGCGGTGTTACCACATACCAGCATCGGCTTGTCTTTAAGGAAGCGGTGGTGATCGTCCAGCTCAAAGTGGTGCGGACAGTCGGGAATCCCGCCCCGGTACGTGGCGATTTGACCGTAGTCCTCACAGAGGTCTTCGAGTTCGGGGAGCTTGAAGGCCCGTACCGTGACCGAGTAGAAGTCGATCATCCCGATCCGCGTTTCAATCTCCGGTGAATCGATACTGATCGGGCGGCTGGAGCATTCACGGTAGTCGAGGCAGCCCGTCCGGCGCAGCATCCGGCGGAAGTCTTCCCGGTAGAGCGCTCCCGACAGACATTCCCCGTGCAGCACCGGATCGCGCTGCAATTCCTCCGGCACCCGGCATCCGGAGAAGACGTCTGAGAAGTACAACTCGCCACCGGGCTTCAAGACGCGGAAGATTTCCGAGAACACGGCCTCTTTCTCCGGAGAGAGATTGAGGACACAGTTGGAAATGACTACGTCTATTGAATTGTCCTTGATTCCCAGCGCTGCCAGGTCTTCCATATACCCATGCAGGAATTCGACGTTGGGCCGTGTGTATTCGAAGCGTGCCATCTGGGATGGCACATTCCGGCGCGCCACATCGAGTTGCTCCTCGGTCATGTCTACGCCGATGACGTTTCCCATGGGGCCCACGAGCCGGGAGGCGATAAAGGCGTCCCGTCCGCTGCCGCATCCCAAATCCAGGACGCTAAGCCCTTCCAGCAGGGGCGGCAGGGGAGAACCACAGCCATAAAAGCGGCTGAGGACCTCGTCGTTGATTTCCCCCATGATTTTCTTGATCTGTGGCGTCAGACCGCTATCGATGCTGCAGCACGCGTTGGTTTTCAGATCGGCGGAGCTTTGCAGTATCGCACCGTAGTACGCTTTGACATTATCCAGCGTTGTATTGTGCAGGGACATAGTTGTTTCCTTTATCAATTGGACTCGGATGTGTATATCGTCGTATCGGGGTGGAATGCCTTCCAGGCGAACCAGAAGGTATGCACCACCTGCGCGCCTTCGGGAATCGAAATAATTTGAACGTGCGTACCGGTATTCCGTGCTTCCAGAATGACTTTTCCACCCCCGAGCGTATCCTCAACCCGGCCAGAGGCGGCGCCGGAAATCGCGGAAACCGGATAGGCCCGCGTTTCTTTCCCGTTGCGAACGCCCACTACCGGTTCCTTATTGAGAAATACATGGTCGTCCGCGCCCTTCACGGGGAACATGAGCTCGTCGCTGTCGAAATAGCGCGCGTAGGGATTTCGTTCATAGTCGCGGGAGTGGTCCGTTTCGAAAGTGGCGACCGTGCTGTCTGGATGGGTCTCGCTCCACGCCGCGAAGGTTGTTAGTGAAAACGGCAGATGACGCAGGGATTGTCCGACGAGGGGCCCGCTGATGGCTTCCATGCCCACCTGCGACCAGAGCGCGTCGTCGGTGCGGTCGTAGAGCAACACGTTCGAGTTGTGAAGCAGACCGCTTACCCCGAACTCCAACGTTCGATTGTCGATGCGCCGGTCTAGCGCCGATACGGAGTCGCAGAGGGGACAATAGACAATGGCAACCGGTGTATCGCCTACCTGGTCATTGATAAGTTCGTGCCAATTCAGCAGGCGAATGGGATAGGCCCGCGATTGCCCATCGAATTCCACACCGACCACGCGATCCGACGGGTCGAGCAACGCCATGTCGGCTACGCCCACGGTTTCGGGTTGGGAGAGGGCTGGAATGCCGTCTTTTCCGGGGCCGCCGCTACGTATTTCATCGACTGGTACCGCCAATTGCGATGTGTCAAAAAGATCCAGCGCGGCGGCCTTGCCACCGGCATCCGGGCTCGTATTTCCCCCGTCCACTCCGCTAAATGCAAACAGGGGCTTGATCTGATCCCAGTTGGTGTATAGGGCGACGCCAGATAGAACGATGACAAGCAGGGCGGTATATTTCTTCCCGGTATCCGTACGCATTTTCCAAGCTCCTTCGCGTCATGCTGCCGAAAGAGCAGCGCTTCGTCCCACAATGCATTTGCGGGACTTCTCGATAGTGAGTCGTTCAGAAGAGGAAATTATTACAGGAATATCAAAATTTCTCGATTGGTTCGGTGGCTCAGCCATAAGGGTAAGTGCATCTAAGCCCAATGGCGCATGCCTGTTACGCATAGGCAGGAAAAATGCTTACTGAGCTACGCGGCCGGTTTCTGCGGGGGCCCGTCGGCCAACCACGCCCAAGGTATCCCAGTTCCGCAATAAATATAGGGTGATACAGGCAGCCAGCATGGGCCAGGCAGCAAAAAACAACAGGTTGTTAAAGGGGTCGAGATACTTTCCGAAGGAGGCAAACGTTGAGATAGCATGCAATAGCAGCACGGTACCGTAACTGAAACGGCGCCAGATTCCCCCCAGAAATAGCAACAGCAATAGCAATTCCAGTATGCCGAGTGCCATCAATAGGCCATGGCCCATGCCACCCATCGCATAGAACCCCTCAAACACCTTCGCGGAATGGGCTGGATTGATGAATTTATCCAATGTCCACATGAGCATCACCAGAAAAACACCAAGGCGTAGTGATAACAGTGACTGTGCGACCCGGATCTGCAATTGCTCGAATGCCGTCGTATCTTCACAAGGGATTGTTTTCATGGGTGGTTCTCCATTTGATTTAGGGGACGGTAAGACTTTTCCCAGCCACGTGCAGGAAGGGGCCGCTGCGTAGCCTGGTTGCACCATTTGCCATCTGTTTGCGCGACGTTCCATGAGCCTGGGCACCACGTTCTCACGATGGTGTCTCTGGATAGTGAGTCGTACGGGAACCGGAATTCTTACAAGAAATTGACGGAGGGAGTCATTCGGAGGGACGGTGATCGGATTCGGCCTCGCGAAGGATTTGTTTCAGGCGTTCGCAAGCGTTGGGAGGCAGCTCGGGGCGTGGGGTGCCTGGCAATTTCGATGATTCTCGAAAGCGCTGGTCGAAAAGATACAACAGAGCCTCATTCTGCTTTTGGAAACCCTTGCAGGCACGGCACATGAAGATATGAAAGCGCAACTGCATCGTTTCCCCAATCGAAAGGGGGCGGTCCAACTTGGCACAAGACAACTCCGCAGCGCGCTTACAGTTTATCATCATCGTTCTTAACACAGGTTAACCTTTTGGGGATGGGGGCTGTAAGTCTTGCGCCCGAAACCATTTGAGCGTCAGACAATGTCTCATTTGTGTCCGTGCCCGGAACAGGATCACATACAAGTTTGTCGCGGAAATCTCCAAGGTCTTACAAATCGTCTCCACATCTTCACTTTCGACGACACGAAGCACAAAGGCTTCCCGCGCCCGTTCCGTCATTTGCTCGATACAGCCCTGGAAGATTGCCCAGAATTCTTCCCGCTCCAAAAGCGACTCCGGCTGAATCGCTTGCGGATCGGGCCGCTTGATCCAGTTTCCCTTTTCGTCAAAGAGTTCGCCGAGCCAGTCTTCGTGACTTATTGTATCTGCTTCAGGAATGCCCCGGCTCCGTGAGCGATAATGATCCAATACCTTGTGTCGCAATATTCCCGTAAGCCAGGTACGCTCTGTGGAACGCCCCTGAAAGCTATCTCTGGACTTTAAGGCAGATAAGAACGTTTCCTGAACGAGGTCCTCCGCGACGTCGGGGCGTCGCACACGTGCCAGCGCGTACCGATAGAGCACGTCACCATGCTGGTCGACCCATGTCGAGGGATCGAGCGACGATGGCGTTCCGCAGACGGGAAGGTCATCTTGATGGGCATCTTTCTGGCTCAAAGAATTTCCCTATTCACGTTGCAGTACAAAAAACGATCACGATGTAAAAGTATACTCCAAACGTAATCTGCAAATCGTCTTTACATCCTGGTATCCGGTATGTCACCACGCGTCGACCTTATAGACCAAATTTTCGATGAGCTGGCGGATGCCATCCAGGGAGTCATAGATCTTGGCCGTGTGGTTGTGTGGTGAATTCGACGACTTCCACCGTATCACAGACAAAGTGATTCCGGGAGGAAGTAGAACAATGAGCGCCTCCAGCGTGGGGTATTGTTCATCCGGCGAACGCCGATAAATGCGTGGCGACGGTTGGTTCGCTGGGCAGCTTCCTACATGCCAATACTGCCGTACATCGAGTCATAGAGATAATGGGGAGGAGGCACCTTGCTACACCGGTCATGCTATCATGTATTGAAAAATCGCAGTGCTGCCAAATCTCCTTGTCCGTAATCCAGACCGAGGCCCATCCAAACCAGCATACTACCACGCACGCCGGTTTTCGTATGAAGGGCTTTTAGTTGGTCCAGCATGGGGAGCTATTTTCGCTTCGCCGCACGCCAGGCGTACGGTCCAGCGAATCCCAATTCCACGCGGGGATTCGCCGCTTTCGGGGGCGCGAAGGTACCGATTGCACCCTCCATGTGGAAACCAGTGTTGTTGACGAGAGCGCCCCGTCAACGCCTGATTTGTAGTGTAAACCCAAACAGTTTTGTAGTACTCGCATTAAAATTACTCAATGTTTTTGGTGTTTTAGACCAGCTTCCCAAGCTGGATGTCGCGGGTTCGAACCCCCTGTCCCGCTCCATTTTTATTTCTTTTCCGCCCGGGCGTTACGCCTTTTTCCACCCGGAGCAGGGTGTACCGACAGAAGCTCCCCATCGGTATCGATCTATTCTTGGATTCCTTTCTCTCGCGGGGTAGGGTGGGACGCAACAGCTGTGTGCGCCATGAAGACGATGTAGCGGACTATGAACGCTGTTCTGAGTAATTCGCGCGCAAGCGTTTTAATTCTAACGCTTAGTTCTTTCGTCAATTCGGTGAGCTCTGTATTCAACCGGAGCGGCTCGAATAATTGCTCCCCATTTTGTGAGGCAATCACCGACCGATTCTGGTCCGAGACGGCCAGCACCACCCTTCCGTAAGTCGCGAGTTTTGGATGGATCGGACCGCAGTCAGCTATTAGTTGCCAAACTACGGTGGCGGTTTCTATCCACTTTTTGCTACTCCGCTTCGTCTACAACCATATTGAGAAAAGGTAGACTACCTCGACGGTCTACTCTATACTGAACGTGCATTCGCCACGCTGGCAGAGCGTGGGTCGCAACTCGTCCACGGACACGGTCACTACGAATCCGAGAATGCGGCTACTCTCGATCCGTAAACATCCCTTCACACCAAGTTGAGCGCCATGCACTCCAAAGCTAAGAATGTAAAAAAACCGCTTATACCCCTGGCACTAGGTGCCCTTGGCGTGGTATTCGGCGATATTGGGACAAGCCCGCTGTATACCATCAGAGAGGCACTTGGAGGCCCTCACGGTTTCGGCGTTTCCTCGGCCAATGTGCTTGGCGTTCTTTCTCTCGTGTTTTGGGCACTTATTGCCGTGGTAACCTTGAAGTACGTCATTTTTGTACTCCGTGCCGATAATCATGGGGAAGGCGGCATCCTTTCCCTAATGGCACTTGTGACCGGAAGAACAAACGGTTCTGGAGCAAAAGAACGTGTGGTACTCGTAGCATTTGGCATTTTTGGCGCTGCGCTACTCTATGGTGACGGCACCATTACACCCGCGATCACGGTGCTCAGCGCTGTCGAGGGATTGAACGTTGCTACCGACCTTTTTACGCCCTACCTTGTGCCCATAACCATGGGCGTCTTGCTGGGCTTATTCCTCCTACAGCGACGGGGCACTGCCCGTATTGGCAGATTATTCGGCCCCTTCATCCTGGTATGGTTCTTCGCAATCGGCACGTTTGGTGCCATGGCGATCATAAAAGAACCCGGCGTTTTGATGGCGATAAACCCCTTATACGGACTACATTTCTTTGCCGAGAACGGGCCTGGGGGACTCATGGTCTTGGGGGCGATTTTTCTTGCCGTGACCGGTGGAGAGGCACTCTATGCAGATCTGGGGCATTTCGGGCGCATGCCTATTCGGGTAGGTTGGATGGTCGTGGCCATGCCCGCTCTCTTCCTGAACTATTTTGGCCAGGGCGCTATTCTCCTGAAATCGCCGGAACAAATTGCCAACCCATTCTTCGCGCTGGTCCCGCCGTCACTCCTTTATCCCATGGTAGCGCTGTCCACTATCGCGGCCGTTATCGCCTCACAAGCCGTGATTACCGGGGCGTTCTCACTTACGAGTCAGGCCATCATGCTGGGCTTCCTACCCCGAATGCGAATCCTACACACGTCTAGTGCACATATCGGACAAATCTACGTGCCCACTATAAACTTTCTACTTATGATTGCAACCATGGGCCTGGTCCTGGGTTTCCGCTCCTCCAGCAATCTCGCCGCAGCCTACGGCGTCGCCGTTTCCACCACGATGCTCATCACCACCGTATTGCTGGCCGTCGTCATGCGCGAGCGATGGAACTGGTCGCCCGTACGCATTGCGTGCACCATTGGCCCCTTCGCCGTCATCGATATCGCATTCTGGCTATCGACCATGGTGAAAGTACCACATGGCGGATGGTTTCCCCTCGCCGTGGCACTCATCATCTATACGGTTATGAGTACATGGCGGATCGGGCGGGTGGCCCTTGCCGAGCGGTTTAGGCACCGCACGCCGCCCATCGACAAATTCGTCGAGTCGGTCTTTCATAGCCCTCCCACGAGAGTGGAAGGCACAGCGGTATACATGTCAAGCGTTCCCAATTTGATCCCGCCCGTGCTCCTGCATAACCTGAAGTACAACAAGATACTCCATGAAAAAGTCGTCTTCTTATGCATAGTCCCCGAAGAGCGCCCCTATGTGCCACATGGGGAACGGCTTACCGTAAGGGATTTTGACCACGGCATTATGAATGTCACGGCGCACTTCGGATTTATGGAATCTCCGTGCGTTCCCGATATTGTAGAAATGTTGGGAGAGAAAAATATTCATCTAGGCGATACAGAAACAGGCTTTTATGTGGGCAGGAAGAACGTCATACTGGGTGAAAAAATGGGATTCTTTCGTTGGCGTATTAAACTTTTCCGAATCATGACTCACCTGGCCCAGGCCCCGACGGCGTTCTACAGAATACCTTCGGGACAAGTAGTGGAAATCGGCGTACTCGTCGAATTGTAGATTTTCCACCAAACCCTTTGATTTAATGCATAGCGCCGGTCGACGTACCATTTCGTGCAAGTGCTCGAATCGGTCATGATTCCGCTGTATAACGGCCCCAAATGCCTGCTCCCGGTACACGGGTAGCCAGGAACGGCGTGGTGTATTCAGTATCTCATGGGAGATAGGACAATGAGAGTAAATAGTGCCTTTACACTGATTCCGTTGGTCATAGCCACAAGTAGTGCCGTGACCTCCCCATTCGCTCAAACAATCGGTAATTCGGTAGATTCCGACCCGTACCAGACAATAGTACGGTCAAGCTGGCTACCGGCACCGGGAGTAGTAAGCGAAGATGGCTTGACAGAGTTTCACAGTAACAAGGGCGTTCTTAACGTGACCCTGACCGCACAACTGACGGAGGTCCAGTTGGGAGAGACCAAATTTCAGGCGACGCCTTTCAATGGTGACTATGCTGGGCCGGTATTTCGGTTGCGTCGGGGTGACACTATCAAGTTGCGCTTAAACAACCAACTGCGAAGTCCTATGAATTTGCATTTTCATGGTTTGGGCTGCTCACCACTTCCGCCTGCGGACGACGTGCTAATGCTCGTCGCGCCCGGGGAGCATTACGAATACGCGCTCCAGATTCCGACGCAGGAAGAATCCGGCCTGTTCTGGTTTCACTCCCATGATCACGGCAGTTCACAACGCCAGGTCATGAATGGGATGAGTGGCACGATTGTCATTGAAGGGCAGTTAGACCCCTTCCCGCAACTTAAAGACATTCGCGAACGAATAATCGTACTTAAGGATACGATTGTCGACAAGAACGGTTTTATACCCCGGGACTTCGACCTCTCGGAACCGATCATTCGAACCGTAAACGGAAAGGTCAACCCGACATTCAATATTCACCCTGGCGAAGTGCAGTTCTGGCGGGTGGTCAATGAAAGCGCTAACTTGTATTACAAGTTATCCCTGGAGGGGCACCAACTTCAGATACTCGCCCGTGACGCCATGCGTACTACCCAGTTGCTACCCGTCGATGCATACTTGCTGCCGCCAGCGAGCCGGGTGGAATTTCTTGTGGTGGGGGGGAGTAAGGGTACCTACCATTTTTCCACGGCTGACCTGGACACGGGAACCGACGGTGATCAGTACAAGGGTGCCACCCTGGCAACGATGATATGCGACGGAGACCCGATCGATTCCGTCCCCCTACCCACGCCCGATCAGTTCCCCGCTTTGGACGATGCAAGGGAAAAAAAAGTCGACAATACGCGTACCTATGTGTTCTCTGAGAACGCCAAGACAAACCGCTTCTATATCAATGGCAAAGAGTTCGACGCAACGCGGGTCGACACGCGCGTACCGCTGGGCCAACTGGAAGAATGGACGTTCAAGAACGAGACAAACGAGTTGCATGTGTTTCACATCCACCAAATAGACTATCAGGTAACGGCTATAAATGGAGAATCTCAGGAGTTTACCGGCTACCGTGACACTGTCAACGTGGACGCCGGAAGCAGCATTACCATGTTGATGCCCTTTGATGAGATGCAGATTGCCGGCCGATTCGTATATCACTGCCATCTGCTCGAACACGAAGACTCAGGCATGATGGCGGTCATTGAAGTCTACGATCCGGAACAACCAGACGAACACCTGGAAGATTTTTACACCTACGTGCCACACCTTCCCGCTTTGGAGATTGATCGGCTCGCCGGCACCTTTTCACTCACTGATCACCAGAACAAAAACGTGACAGAGGCAGATTTCGCAGAAGACTACTCGTTGGTTACTTTCGGATACACTACGTGTAACGGGACCTGTGCGACCGCAGTTCCCAATATGGTGCGCGCTGCCTCGAGATTGCGTGAATCAGGTATAAAACTCGCGCCCTACGTCGTCAGCGTCGATCCGAAACGCGATTCCGTAGCCACCATGGCGGACTACGTAGGTCGATTTGGTGACGGACTCATCGGGCTTACGGGCTCGCCGGAAGACATAGAGCGTGCCGCGACGGCCTTTGGCGTTCTCTACAAGCCGCGCCCCCTAGACGGCGAGAACTCCTACACGATTCTACATTCACCTGAGATTTTCCTGCTGGCTCCCGACGGGAGATTTGTCGGTTCATTTCTAGACACAGCGCCCCCGGAAGAAATTATTGAGAAGGTACGCCAGATTCTTGGGACAGAAAAAGTAGCGCACCGTCAATGACAGGAACAAAGAAACCGAGCCATACCAGACAAATATGAAGTCTCAGTCCGAATGTGTCTTGTGCTCTTCCCCCCGCGACAGCCGCACGTCGACGGGTGGGAAGGCAACTATATCGTAAGTCGACGAGGCGATGGAAAGGCGTTTCGGCACTTGGTCAAACTCGTCCATCATTCGGGTGAATATCTCGCTTTTGGTAACTCGCCGCCGCTTATACAGTGTGACGTAGCGAAGGTTGTACTCAAGCCAGTTGTCATTCGCTACGAGTGTAACCAATGGTTCGATTTGGGCATCCTCGATATCGTACTTCTCGACAAGCCGGCCCCACACATTTCTAGCGTGTTCCATGGCATCATAAGTCACCTCCATGCCAATTCGCGTCAGGATCTCCACAACCAATTTTCGGTCACCACCGTATTTTATGGGAACAGTGATTTCGTCCCATACGATCGGAAAGTCCGCAGAGTAATTGTAGACCGGCGCGGAAAATATTGCGCTGTTGGAAACGCGGGCGACCCGGCCATTGTACTGGTCGGCCTTTACCCATCCACCGATCTCCATTAACGTCGTCACCATGACATTGATTCGAATGACATCCCCAGTGACGCCCCCAACCTGAACCCGGTCGCCTACTTTATAGTAGGAGCCGGTCGAGTTTATCAGCCATGCAGCGGCGTTGGCGATGACAGACTGCAAGGCGAACGCAATGCCCGCGCTGGCAACCCCTAGACTCACTCCGATATTGCTGAAATTCCCGTTAAATGTCACCACCAGAGAGACCGCAATCAGAAGGAAGCTGACAATCGAAATCGCCTTACGAATACGACGACGGTCATCGGACTCACGCACTTTTGCAAGAAGGAGTCGGCGAGCCATGGAAGCGACGAAAAGAATCACGAGTACCAACACCGCCAGCTCGATGGTTTTTACAACGAGGGGATTGGCCAAGTAGGGCCTTAACATAGAAAGTAAACCCTTTGGAAAAGACATTCCGGTCACTCCTTATACTTTGCTTACGACGATGAATTGGCAGTCTGGAATCGTTAGCGATTCTTGCCTGTGTGCCGGAGCCACTCGCACATTCGTGACGAATGAATAACCGTACCTCGTTATCACGCGCGAATACCAACTCCCATCCTCATTCTACAGTATCGACGAGGAGCTTCTGAATTCTATCTATCTCCTGAAAAAACCAACGAAGTCTCCCGAGTTTAGCGTGGCTATATCGGCAAGGGTTTCAGCACCGGCGCGAAAGCGGTCGAGAGTGTTTGCAATCGAAAGGCGTTCGCTGCGGCAAAAAGTTGCCCTACCGAATACCCACACCCCGAAGGTATAATGCCACTCAATTGATCGAGCCAATCAAGTCCGCGAAAAGCTATCTGGACATATCGTCTTGGCAGGCAAGTGGGCCAAGCGCACGGAGGTTGGTTTTCAACTACGCCGCGCGCATTGAACCTTGTCCATGAAGGACAACTAAGATATCCCCGGGAGTACAGCATGAGTTTCTTCCACACACACCACCGGAATGGGCTGAAAAAAAAGGCCTTTCCAGCCGAGGATGCGACCAGTCTGACCGAGAGAATTCCCCTCGTGGCAATGCTCGAAGAAGATGAACGCCAGCGTTTATACCGCGACATGAACGTCTTCTTGGAAGAGAAGCAATTTGAGGGCTGCGCGGGTCTGACAATTACGCGTGAGATGGAATTGGCGGTGGCCAGCCAGGCCTGCCTCCTCATCCTCAATATTGAAACCGACTACTTTCCAGGTTGCGAATCTATCCTCATCTATCCCAGCGGCTTTTCATCCTACGAATCACGGCCCATCGGACGTGGACTTGTAATGGAATCCGAGGTAGCAAGAATTGGCGAGTCATGGGGCCAAGGCACGGTAATCCTCTCGTGGGATGCCATTCGTCGGGATATTGCCGGGCTTACCGGCCGCAACGTGGTTCTCCATGAATTCGCACACCAACTGGACCAGTCCGATGGTGCGTCCGACGGTTGGCCCACCCCGATGGCACCGGAAGTGGAAGCGATGTGGTTGGAAATCATGGCACCCGCGTTCAAGACGCATGTAGCCTCCGCGGAAAAAGGGAAGCACACGACCATACCCGCATACGGTGCCAAAAAGCCCGCGGAATTCTATGCCGTTTTCACGGAGCTGTTCTTCGAGCAGCCACAGTCTTTGTTTAACGACCATCGGAAAATATACGAAGTTCTATCAGCGTACTACTGCCAAGACCCCCGATCCCGTGTGCATGCCACAGGCGCCCGTCATTAATGTCCATCCTAACTGCGGCTATTCGAACGCCGTGGTACGAACGTCCTCGGGCCAAATGATACCGACGCGCCACACCGGTACCACAAAACACTCCAATTCGGTCATGTGGATCCAGACGAAGTCGCACTCATTCACAGTAGGTTTCCCATCCGAATAGCCGAGCCAATTGACCACGATGTTGCATCTGCCGCCGTCAACCAACGTCGTTTTCCTGCTCATCGGATCCGTTTACCGCCTTTCGTGTTCAACGCTTCGAAGCCCGAGATGACATCGAACAATTCCTCGTCTATACTGCGCTGCCGGATCCGGTGGAAGGAGCCATTCAGTTCTGCCAGCAGATCGGTGATGTTCTTGTCGGCGCGCTGCATGGCCGCCAGGCGACTTGCGTTCTCGCTCGCAAGCGATTCGGCGCAGGCCTGGAATAGCGATACAAATAGGTACCCACCGATGAGTGCCCGCAATGTAGACGTTCCGGCACCCATCACTTCGGGGAGGTTTGTCGTGGGCCAGGGCTCCTTGGCAAGGTTGCTGCTCCATTTCTCGTCCAGGGGCAACAATCGCTGGCGAACGGGGGCATATACCGCTCCTGGAATCGGGCGGTTGTGAAAAAGATGGAGTTCGGCACCGTCGCCCAGGCTATGGCGCAATTCCCAATCAATCAAAATCTTTCCGACAAGGGGCGTGATGGCCTGGACTGAGCTCGGTACGGCGTAGCACCCTGCCAGCGACAGTCCTGCGTCGGCCAAGCGCCCGTTAACGCGCTCGCCCACCGCCCAGACTTCGGAACGACCCGGCACCTCCGACAGCGCCTTGATCGCATAGTCCGCCACCACATCGTTAAATTGGCCCACCAAGCCCTGGTCTGAGCCGAAGACGACGGCACTGACCACCGGTGTCCTGTTGTACTTTACTTCCATCAATGGGGCCGCGCCACGTTTTCGAAGACACGCGCCCAAGCCCAGCTCCACGGCCCGATTGTAGTCTGCCAGGGCGCGAACCGAATTCTCGTATTGCCCGATGCTCGATGCGGCCACGGCCTTCATCGTTCGGACGACGGACTGGAGATCGCCGGCCCCGGCGATCTTTCTACGCAAACTGGCCATGGAGTCGCTCATAGTTCTTCCGCGAACTCCGGTGGGGATAGGGCGGGGTCGGTTCGATGATCCTCTTGATGACGCTGCCTGCCGAGGAGGCTGTCGATCATGCCGGCCAACTTTTCCGCGGCGCCATCGATGCATTCGTTCAAGGTCGTTGCCTGGTGGGTTACTGCGATGGGCTGGCGACCTTCCAGACGGGCCTCCATTACGCAACGCAGGGCGTCATGCCCGACTTTCTTGCTGCTGTTCTCGTCGCTCAGTTGTACTTCCACGCGTGTGATATGTTCGCTATAGCGGTCGAGAGCACTTTCCACGACGCCGCTGACAAAATCCGCCAACGATTCGTGACCGTCTACATTGTGATCGGTGTTCACCTGGATTTGCATGGTCTGTTCCTGTTTGGGCTTGGGTTAGGTCTTGGATTGGGATTCAGGATTGGATTCGGACGCTTCCTCCCCTGGAGAATCTCCCTTGGAACTCTCTGTCGGTTTGGCCTGAAAAGGCGCGATAGCATTGTGTGCGATATTTACAATCTTTTCGCGGTCGTCGTCGCTCAGTTTGTCTGCGGTAGCCAATCGTCCCGCCACCTCGACAGGAATGCCCACCGCCGCTTTGTGCAGCGCAGTCTCGGCGGCAGCCATATTCTCAAGGGGCACGCCGTCAAAGAGCTTCGCGGTCAGCGCGAGCAGCACGGCAATCTGCGCGGGCACGGAAACTGGACTGAATTCCGGCTGCTTGAGGCAGGATCGAATGCGCTTTCCGTGATCAATGACCTTGCGGGTGTCGTCCTCGAGGCGAGCGCCAAACCGGGAAAATGTTTCGAGCTCTTCAAACTGGGCGTAGGCCAGCTTGAGGTCGCCCGCGACCGCGCGGTAGGCCGCGCGCTGCGCCTTGCCCCCGACGCGCGAGACGGACTTACCAACGTCGACCGCCGGCAGCACGCCAAGATCAAAGAGGGTAGGCGAAAGGTAAATCTGGCCGTCCGTAATAGAAATCAGGTTCGTCGGAATATAGGCGGAAATATCCTGCGCCTCGGTTTCGATAATGGGCAACGCGGTGAGAGAGCCGCCACCCAACTCGTCGCGCAGATGCGTGGCCCGTTCAAGCAGCCGGGAATGGATATAGAATATGTCGCCGGGAAAGGCTTCGCGACCAGGCGGGCGACGCAGCAGGAGCGAAAGCTCACGGTAGGCCCGGGCGTGGTGGGTGAGATCATCGTAGACGATCAATACGTCGCGGCCCGCTTCCATAAAGAATTCGGCGATGCTCGTCGCGGCATAGGGCGCAATATAGGCCAGCCCGGGCGGGTTGTTGCCTTCGGTCACGACCACGACGGTATATGCCATCGCCCCCTTTTCCCGCAGTGTTGCCACGGCCCTTGCCACCGCCGAGGCGCGCTGTCCAATGACGCAATAGACGCAAACTACATTCTGGCCCTGCTGGTTGAGAATAGTATCGATGGCAATGGCCGTCTTGCCGGTCTGGCGGTCCCCGAGAATCAATTCGCGTTGCCCGCGCCCGACGGGAATGAGCGCGTCAACAACTTTGAGCCCCGTCTGGAGTGGTACCGTAACTGGCGCACGCTTCATGATGGGCGGAGCCGGGCGCTCGATGGGCAGGCGTTTCTCCGAGGCCACCGGGCCATTACCGTCGAGCGGGCGACCCAGTGGATCCACCACCCGCCCGAGCAACGCGTCGCCCACCACCACGTCCATCACCCGCCCGGTTCGTCGGACTTCATCGCCAGCATGGAGGAGCCAGTATTCCCCGAGCAGGACCACCCCGATTTCGTCCTCATCCACGTTGAACGCGATGCCGAGGACGCCACCGGGGAAAATCACCAGTTCATCATAACCCACGCCGGAAAGACCGGAAACTTTGGCAATGCCGGTGGCCACGTTGGTAACCGTACCGACTTCCATAGGCGTCAGTTGCTGCGAATGGGCTTCCCGTGCCCGGGCCATGCCGTCAAACGCTTCGTCATAGGTCGACTGAAGACTTTCGGGTTCTGCGCTCATGGGGTCGCCGCCTCGGTCTTGGACTCATCCTGTGCGGGCACCGCCTCGGCCTCGGATTTTTCTTTATCGTCCATGCGTGCACGGGCATCCTTCTCCAGCGCATCGAGGTAACCGGCGATACTCCAGATGATTTTTTGTCCGTTCGCGGCAAGTTCGATGCCACCGATCAAATCAGGAGCCGTCTCGAAACGCAAGGGGATGTCTTCCGAAAATGTTTCGTTTATCGCGTTTTGTACGGCCTCATGTTGTTCCTCGGGTAAGTCAAAGGCGCTACGAACGACAGCGGGCTCCGAGCCCGTCTTAAGCGCTGCGGAGAGGCGCTCTTTACTGTCGCCATCAAGCACCCGCAATTGCCGAATAAACACCTCGCCCAGGCGCTCTTCCAAGCTTACGGTCGCAAGGTCCGCCAGCGCCTTGCGCGCCACGGCGAACACTTCCTGCTGGGTTCGCCGCCCGATGGACTGACGCAAATCCTGCTCTTCATTCCGCAACGTCTCCATCCGCTTGGTGCCCAGTGCTGTGGCCGCGTCACGGGCTTCATCGAGAAGCCGTTGGCGCTCGGTACCCGCCTCGTCCGTGGCTTTTGCCAGTAGTGCGGCACGCTCCTGGTCGAAGACCTCGTTCTTCTCATGGAATGTGTCGCGCTCCTTCCGGGCTTCGCCATCCTTGGCTTCCGTATCCGAAACGGCCGCAGCGATCCGCTTCTCCCGCGCATCAATGGCGTCGAGAATGGGTTTGTACAGGAATCGCTTCATCAGCCAAACGAGGGTGAGGAAGTTAAGGACCTGCGCGCCGACCGTGAACCAATCGATGAGCATGGGTTACTTCCCCGCAGCTTGTTCGATGACGTGGTTCCAGAAGGGATTGGCGAATATGAGAATCATCGATACCACAAAACAGTAAATAGCGACGGACTCGATCATCGCAAGGCCGACGAAGAGGGTCCTGGTGATGGTGGGGGAGGCGTCGGGTTGCTGCGCGAGCGAACTGAGCGCGTTGGCGACGGCCCGTCCTTCGCCCAGTGCGGGCGCGATGCACCCGATGCTGATGGTGAGACCGGCAGTAACGATCGATGCTACGGCGATGAGAGTCATGCTGTCCATAGTGTCATTTCCTTCTCTTTCAGGTTTGATATTCAGTCAGTATCGAGGTAAATGCCGCAGCCTGTCCCGCCCCCCTCGGTTTCGGGGAGAAACATCACAATGCGGCGCCGAACAATGCTCCTACGCCCGCCGTCAACGCCATGGCGAGAGCGCCCCACAAGGTAACGCGCATCGCACCCCGCATCGCAGAGGCCCCTCCGGCAACCGCAGCCAAACTTCCGAGAACGGCGAGAAAAAGCAACGATGAACCGGCGACAAGGTAGATGAGATAACGCTCTGGCGCAACGGCAACAATCAGCAGGGGCAACGCTGCCCCGACGGCGAATGTACCGGCGGATGCAAACGCAGCTTGCACGGGCCGGGCCCGGAGGGAGTCCACGATACCCAATTCGTCACGGGCGTGGGCCGCCAGAGCACCATGCTCTGTAAGTTGTTCAGCTACTTGTCTGGCAAGCGAGGCTGTGAGGCCACGCTTTTCATAGATGCCAGTCAGTTCCGCCAGTTCGCCTGGGCCGTCAATTTCAAGCTCCCTTTCTTCCAGCGAAAGGTCGGCCCGCTCCGTGTCCGCCTGTGAACTAACCGAGACGTACTCGCCCGCCGCCATTGACATAGCGCCAGCGACCAGTCCGGCCACGCCAGCGACCAGAATGTTGTGACTATTGGCATGGGCCGCCGCAACGCCGAGGACCAGGCTCGCCGTTGAAACGATGCCGTCATTTGCGCCCAGAACGGCTGCTCGTAACCAGCCGATACGTTCTGTGCGGTGCTTTTCTCGATGGGCCATGGACAATCTTTCGTTGGTTACTGGTTCTGGGTGATATCAGAGAATGTGTGGATCTTTTTAAGACAGGCATATCAAGTAGTTGCCTCAGGATCAGGTGTGATTTCCTGCGCGGGCTCGCGAGTCCGTGTTGCTGCGGCTATGTATACGGCGGCGAGGATGCTGAAAATGTACGCCTGCACCATACCCGTGAGCAGTCCCAGGACGGTCATCACGATGGGAAAAATGAATGGCGTAATAGAAAGGAGAATCCCGACAAGCATTGCCCCGCTCATCATGTTGCCAAAGAGGCGGATCGACAGGGCCAGGGTGCGAGAAAGCTCGCTGATGATGTTAAACGGCAGCATCATAAACGTAGGTTCCAGATAGGACTTCAAATAACCGCCGGCACCCTGCTCCTCGATCCCGAAGAGCGGCACGGCCACGAACACACACATTGCAAGGGCCACCGTCGTTGAGAGGGAGGCCGTCGGGGGTTCGTAGCCGGGAATAATCGTACAGAGGCTCGCCATAGCGACAAACAGAAAGAGCGTGCCCAGAAATCCGATATATTTTCGTGAATTGCGCAGCCCCACTTCTTCGATTTGCTTCTCAATGCCGCCGACCACAATCTCCAGAAAATTCTGCCAGCGAGAACGGGTGAGGGCGGTGGAAAGCCGTCGCGTAATAAGCCACGAACCGACGACCAGAACGCTCATGATCGCCCAGGTAAACACGATAGTTCCGTTGAGCTTGAAAACCCCATGTTGCCAGAAAATGATTTCATCGGGGCTGAGTCGCATGGTGGGCCTCCTCTGCGGCGCTAACCGTTGTTTCGGGTACGCGGGTGAACCAAGTCACCACCACGCGAGCAATGACAAATCCGAGTAGACAGGCCAACAGCCGTGTCCAGGAATACTGACCCACCCAATAGAAGCCGGCCAGAACCGTGATAGTTCGCAACAGCAAGCTGCCGGAGAACCAGATTGCGGGTTGCTGAGAACTCAGGCCCTTCCGAACCGTCCACCACAGACCGCCAAAGTACATCGCACCGAGCAGCCCGCCTGCAGCAACGGCCAACATCAATCCCAATGCTTCATTCATGGCTATCCTCCTGTTCTGCGCCCATCGCCTTATCCTCTTTGTCTATCCAATGCCAGGCGTTCAAGCAGCCGACAGCCAGGCCAATTATGAGAAACGTCAGCGTCCAGGAATGGGTGCCCGGATGGCGTTCGTCCAGCCAGACACCAAAGGCTGTACCAAGCAATACCGGTACGGCGACCGACCAGCCGACGAGTCCCATCATGCCCAGTCCAAACCAGACTCCCGGGTGGGCATGCCGCCGCGCCTTGAGCTTGCGCGCCGCCTTCGCGCCGACCTCCCGACCGAATGACGTCCGGTCCTCTGGGCCTTTGGTCTCGGGTTCTTTACTCATGACTAAGCTCCACAAAACGGCGAATGAATCCGCTTTCCATTCTGGCCATGACCGAACGAAGCTGCTGCTCCTTGTCGTCCACGCTCAGAAACTCTTTCTCCACGGCCTCGCGCAATTGGCCGAGGTCGGTGCCTCCAATGGCGTTGCGCACGGAGACGAGCACCTCCTGGCCCGTTTTAACCAGTACCCCTTCATCGACGGCCACGAAAACCTCGCCGTCGTCTTCGTTCTCGTAGGTCAATATCCCGGGGGCGAGGGCGGAAACACAATCCAGCCGGTGGGGCAAGAGCCCGAAGGCGCCTTCCGTAGATTCCGCAACAATACGAATGACACCGACTTTCTCGGCGAAAATTCGGTATGGCAGGAGAATCTTAAGACGCATTGCTGTCGGCGGTTTCATGTTCGTCCCTCTTCTCGGCGGGTACGTTGCTGGTGTTCTCCGCCTTTTCCACTTCCTTCTTCGTTTCATCTATCGCCCCGATCATATAGAGCGCGCTCTCGGGGTACTCCTTGAATTCGTCATTCAGAATACGTTCGCAACCGTCCAGCGCCTCTTCCAGGCTGACCAGTTTTCCCGAGATGCCGCTAAATTGTTCCGTGGCGAAGAAGGGCTGCGTGAGGAAGCGCTCCAGGCGGCGGGCTCGTGCCACGACGTTGCGGTCTTCCGGTGCCAGTTGCTCCAGGCCGAGCATGGCGATAATATCCTTGAGGTCCGTGTATTGCGCGAGTGTTCGCCGGATTTCCTGCGCCAAGCGGTAGTGCCGGTCGCCGACGATGCCCGGGGTGGCCATCTTGGAACTCGACTGCAACGGGTCTATGGCCGGATAGAGACCCTCGCTCGCCCGCTTGCGCGACAGCACGATCGATGCCGAAAGGTGGGAAAAGGTGTGCACGGCCGCCGGGTCGGTGAAATCGTCTGCAGGCACGTACACCGCCTGTATGGAGGTGATGGCACCGGTATCGGTATTGGCGATACGCTCTTCAAGGCTCGACAGCTCGGTACCCATCGTGGGCTGGTAGCCCAGGCGTGACGGCATCTGACCCATCAGCCCCGACACTTCCATGCCAGCCTGAATGAAGCGAAAGATATTGTCGATCAGCAACAAGACATCCCGGTGTTCGTCGTCACGGAAATACTCGGCCATGGTGAGTGCCGCGTGGCCTACACGAAACCGACTTCCCGGCGTCTCGTCCATCTGGCCAAATATCATCGCCATATTCGGCAGCACACCGGCGTCTTTCATCTCGCGGTAGAGCTCTTCTCCTTCACGGCACCGTTCGCCAATACCGCAAAAAATACTCACCCCCTTCTGGCGTCCGATCATATTGTGGATCATCTCTGTGAGCAAAACCGTTTTGCCCACGCCCGCTCCGCCGAAAAGTCCCGCCTTGCCGCCCCGTTCCAACGGCACGAGCACGTCGATGACCTTGATACCGGTTTCGAAAATCTCGGATTTAGTGGAGCGGCGAGCCAGGGGGGGAGGTGCCCGGTGTACGGAGCGCCACGTAACATCTTCCAGCGGTTCCTCGTTGTCGATGGTATTGCCAAACACATCGAACATGCGCGAAAGTATGGCTTTGCCGACTGGTGCCTTCAGTGGGCCGCCACTGTCCTCCACGAGGTCGCCGCGCGAGAGCCCCTGGGTCGGAGTCAGCGCGATGCCGCGCACCTGGTGCGCATCGATTTGGGCCAGCACCTCAATCGCAATCGTCCCGTCCCTCGCGTGGAGTAATGCGTAGATGGAGGGTAGATGATTTTCAAACCGTATATCCACGACGCTGCCCCGCACGGCAACGACCGTGCCGGTAACGCCGGGGTCAGCCTCGGGGTCCGGGCCCGCAGAACGCGGGCTTTCGTCCGCGGCGTTCATTTGTCGTGGTTGACGTCGTTGCCGTTCTCTTTAGCCAGCCACGCCCGTGCGGCATCGGCATCGGCGTGTTCGAAGTATCGGATCGTCGCGGTTGTGAAGGGCTTGCAGAAGGTCGCCATGCCGTGCTGCCATTTTTTCTCCCCGATCATGGCGAGGCGCTCGATGTCGGAAAAATGCTTAACATCGAATTTGACATCCTCCCACAGGGCCGCCATTTCCCAGCCGTGAAATCCCGACATATCAAAGAGCAACCGGAGTTTTCCGTGCTCCCGGACGAGCCGTCCGAACTCGGGCACAAACGTTTCGTAGTCTGTTTTTAACAGCTTTCCGCTGACGTGGACGTTGAGAATTTTTCCGTCATTTTCTTCTTTAAGTTGGATGGGCATCGTATGTCCCTTCTTTTGTTATTGCTTCAAATTACGTCAACAATGGAGGTAGTGGAGACGTATGGGGCGAGTTTATCGCCCAATTCATAGACCACGAGAATCCCCGTGGGCATATTGAGTTCAGCAATGTCTTGATTCTAGGCCTTGCACCGAGATCAAATCAAGGGGCAGAGTCTATATTCAGTGGCCCGCTATCAACACGATTTGACCGGGCCGAAGCACGGGAGCCATACAGACTCCTGGCGAGGAAAGTTTCGCGCCGCTCAATCTTCTAATAACTCGGCAGAAGTAGTTTTCGCTAAAAATGTGTGCAGCACAGATCGTGGCGCGGTTGTTTTGGATCGCGCGCGTCGAGAGTAGGCAGGTGTATATGAGGCCATGACGACACACTTCACAGACGTGGTCGATCACTCTCATTTCGGGCCGTTATAGCACCCGGCTTCCGACGACGTCCGCTGTCTCTAATTCGCCGACGGGATCCCGTATCGCGCTCAGCGTAACAGTGCAACACAAAGTCTCGACAAAGGTGCGCCAATAACCAGGAGATCCCGACATCCGCCGATAGATGGGTCCAAGTGTCCCATGCCTGTTTTGGCAATCCTGCCCGCCCTCGGAAGTGTCTCCGCCCAATCCCTATGAGTCGGGGCCACCTTTCCTGCGCGGGGAATCCGTGTGCCATCTATCGTCGTGTCTGTTAGAATAAGAGCGCGCCACACGACCTGGAACAAGAACTTCCAAATCGCGCTGGATAGGCACCTCGTATCGGTCGGGAGACGTGGTGTGTCCAATCTACCACGCTGATGCCTATACGCTGTTTATACTGGTCCGCGAATTGAAGCTACCACCGCACCCTGCCCGAAAGGTTTGTAGATGCCCGACAATGATTTGATGCCCGAATGGTCAGAGAAAGTAGAGCACGACCGAGACTTTCTCACCCAGTGTTTTGCCGAGGTTCTGGAAGAACTTGGTGAGAAGGGGCTGGTTGATTTTCTTCCCTGGCGCGCCGCCAAGGCGAAGCGCCGGTCGGGGCAGGGTATTGACAGTGAGCGGGTCAACCGCCAACTCCAGGTTATCTCCATCGCCTATCACCTCCTGAATATTGTGGAGGAAAATGCGGCGGCCCTTGGGCGGCGGGAGCGGGAGCGTCATCTGGGGCTCCTTCATGAGCCGGGTCTCTGGGGCCATGGATTGAAGCGACTCCTCGACAGCGGCTTCAAGCAAGAGGAAATCCTCGAAGCCCTCAATCGGGTACAGGTGGAGGTGGTGCTTACTGCCCACCCGACGGAAGCCAAACGGCCGGTGGTCTTGCGGCAGCACCGGGCACTTTATGATGAATATGCCCGCTTTGAAGGCACGGATTGGACGGATTACGAACGTGACGCCATCCGCGACCGTATCAAGGCCCAACTGGAGCGACTCTGGCGCACGGGGGAGATGCACCTGGAAAAGCCCGGCGTTTTGTCCGAATTGGACGATATGCGTGATTATCTGGGAGTCATATTCCCGAAGGCGGTCCTGAATGCCCGCCAACGCTTTCGCAATGCGTGGAAAGAGGCCGGGCTGGATCCCACCGTGCTCCGTGATTCTGCCATCAAACCCCGCCTGCTTTTTGGCAACTGGGTGGGGGGGGATCGGGATGGTCACCCCCTGGTAACCGGTCAGGTAACCCGGGAAGCCCTGGCGCGTCTCCGCAATGAAGCGCTGGACCGGGTCCGGGCCCAACTGAACATTCTGGCGGAGAATCTCTCCCTGTCTGACCTGTTCCAGGAAGTGCCTGCCCCCTTCAAGGCAGCCCTGGCGGCGCAAAAAAGCCAATTGTCCTCCACCGATCTGGAAACGCTGGCACCCCTGTCCCACGAACCCTGGCGGGAGTATGTCCAGGTGCTCCGCATCCGACTGGATGACGCCCGAAACCATCCGGAAAGCCCCTATAGCCGCCCTGAGGCACTCCGGGCAGACCTGATTCTGCTGTCAGATTCTCTCGAAGCGGTTGGTGCTGTTCGGCTTGCAAAATCCGAGGTGGAACCCATTTTGCTCCATTTGGAGACCTTTGGATTTCACATGGCGGCGCTGGACATCCGTCAAAACAGTGAATTTCATGCCAAAGCCATCGCCCAGCTCCTTCAGGCAGCTGGATTCGAAGATTGGAACTTTGCCGCGTGGGATTTCGAAAAACGACGGGCTTTCCTCGACCAGGAGCTTAATTCGCTCCGGCCCATCGCGCCACGCCTTGGAACACTGGGTCCCGAAGCCACGGCCGTGCTGGAAGCCTACCAGGCGGTGGCGGATTACATCGGTGCCTATGGCCCGGCGGGCATCGGCAGTTTCATCGTCAGCATGACGCAGGATGTTACCGATCTCCTTGTGGTGTATATATTTGCGCGGGAAGTGGGCTTGATGGCAGCGGGGGAGACGGGCATCCGTTGTGAATTGGAGGTGGTGCCCCTTTTTGAGACCCTCGACGATCTCACGGGCAGTCCTGAGATCATGGAAGCCTTCGTGACCCATCCCATTACGCGGCAATACGGCGCGCGGGATCAGCAGGTGATGGTGGGCTATAGCGATAGTAATAAGAGTGGGGGAATGCTCGCCAGCCAGTGGGCGCTGAATAAGGCACAGCGCGCCCTCGCCGAAGTCTGCCGCAACCATGGCCGTACCTGTTATTTCTTCCACGGACGGGGTGGCACCTTCAGTCGGGGTGCCGGGCCGACCAACCGTTTTCTTGAAGCGCTCCCCGAAGGCTCTCTCGAAGGCCGGGTCCGCCTGACGGAGCAAGGCGAGGTTATCGGACAGAAATTTGGGAATTTGCCCACGGCCGTATACAACCTGGAACTGCTCACCGCCGGCGTCACCGTGGCGACCTTAGAACACAGCCGACCGGCCCAGATTGCCCAGCGCTTACGCGATATCGGCGAAAATATGAGCCGATTCAGCCAGGAAGCCTATCAGGAACAGCTCGAATCTCCCGGATTCATCAAATTCTGGTCTGCCGCGACACCCATTGACGCCCTGGAACGCAGTTTTATCGGATCCCGTCCGTCACGACGTACCGGTAAGCGCACTATCGAAGATCTTCGGGCGATTCCCTGGGTATTCAGCTGGACCCAGGCCCGTTACTACCTACCCGGTTGGTTCGGCGTGGGCTCGGCCCTGGAGCGCCTCCAAGAGGAAAACCCCGCAGACTACACGTACCTGAAGAAAAACAGCAAGGGCTGGCCCTTTGTGCGCTACGTGCTCTACAACGCCGAAACCAGCCTGGCTTCGGCCGACCTGGATATCATGAAATCCTATGCATCACTGGTCACCGATCCTGCCCTTCGGAAGGCACAATTCAAGCGCATCGAAGGCGAATACCTGCGCACGGAACGGATGCTGGAAGACTTCTTCGGTGCCGCTCGAGCCCATCGTCGACCCCGTCTTACCCGGACCTTGGCCATGCGTGCCGAAGGCCTCCGGCGACTCCACCTGATCCAGATTGACCTCCTCCGGGAATGGCGCGCCCTCCGTGCTGCGCGACGTAACAAGGAAGCCGAAGCCCTCGTGCCGACCCTGTTGCTGTCGGTCAATGCCATCGCCAGTGGAGAACGCACCACCGGCTAAATGGCCTTCGACATGGTGCATCGGTCTATCAATTTCACCTTGGCAGACGATTTCATTCAGGTAATCTAACACTGACATTCGGGTCCCGCCAGGGGCCCGATTTTTCGTGGTGACCGCGCGCCGACGGGTATCGACCACGCGCTATTTTTTTTCTGTACGTAGCCATTCAGGACGCGCTAAAAATGTCCCGAATAGGGCAAAAATAGCGTGGGGGACTTGCCCCTATTTTCTGCCCCGGAGCCACCCAAAACGCCGCACGACGTACCCCGTGCCAGCTCCATTTTCCGGGTACGCGCCCCCCACTTACTCGACTTTCTCCACGGCGCTCATGACTTCAAAACGGGTCCAGCGACCCCGTGAATTCTGGTCCGTAGGGCTTGCTTGATCGCCGTTCTAGACCCATCGTCCAACGCCGCGCCGGCCAAACTGCCTGTCCAGTCTTCATAGTCATTTCTTAGACATTTATTAAACACGTAAATTATCCCATATACAGAGAAGAATCGAAGCACCCGACTAAAAATGCAATGGGCCAGGCCCCGTCAACGGACCACCAACGGAACCCATCGCGCCAAGCCGCATTTTCCACCCGGGATCTGATGGCAAGATTCCCGCCGCATCAATGCCAGTACCAAAGCAAAATTAACCGGCAAACTCCACAGAGAATCCCCATCGAAGCCCGTCATAGCGCCCACAACTAACTGCTTCATTACGCAACACTATATTTTGAAAAGCACAACAAACCGTATTCTTGCCTGTGCGACACGAAAATCGTAGAGGCACCCCGTAAAAACTCGACGGGCGACCTGCCCCTAGGTGGGCCACCAAATCTGGACCGCTCACACGGACAAGAGGGCCAACTTGACCCCAGCACCGTTGACACCCCAAAGCCCCCTTGACCGGATCACCGCGCAACGGCGTAGCGCCGACTTCGGGATGGCGACCGAATCTCGCAAGACCTCAGCGCGAGGCGATCCGGACGCACTCCAAAGAAGGTGTCCGTGAGCAACCTTGCCGTAGGCGTCACGCCCGCAGAAAGCATCCGCCGCCAGAGCGCCGCCTCACGGGACGAAGTCATCCCAAACCCTGAAGCCCGTCAGCTTCGAAAAATGGGTACCTGGGCAGCAGGGCGCCTTGAAGCCCAGACCGACACCTGCAAGACCCAGCGCCCGGCAGACCACTCGAAACCGCGACGAGGGAAAACCGCGTGGCGGGATATCCCGTCTTGACCAAGGCCAGTTCGTAGCACATCGCCACCTGCCAGCGAAGTAGCGACCCGCCGCGAGACAAATCCGGACCCAGAGGCCAACACTCAGACAACCCGCTTGGAGCCAGGGCCAGCACTCAATTTTCCCCATCCCGATCAGGGGAGTTCGAGAAGGCGATGCGCTCCGCGACTCCAAGAAGCACACACCACAACAAACCGCCACACACCAAGAGCACAGTAAAACCCCTACTGTTTAATTTTAAATCATGGTACAAAAACCACTGAAAATCAAATCTAACCGAGCCAACTAACACCCAATATTAGTATCTCAAAGCTCACGTTATCATACAGTTAATAAAAGTTACCTCATTCCATATATAAGGTATATATATGACATAGCGTCACCATGCATCCAGGAGCATTTACAGACCGACACGGATTATTCATAGATGTCTCATTATAAATCATGGTAGACACCCACTCTTAGTAAACATAATATATATTATCAGACGTTCTAGAGGTCTGTATTATGCCCTGCTCCGGGCCCTCATACTATGGCCTGGATACTGTTTTCCCCGTAGCGGCCCTCAGGCGCGTTTTGGGCGATTCTTTCGACTTTCCACCTGGCCGCACACCACACCCATCACGCGCCATTTACCCCCAAAGACCTCAGCCAATGCCGCCCGGGTCTGGACGCCTAATCGCCGGACACTTCTGAACCATCACCCCGGACAGGGTCGATCTCTGCCGTCCGTTTTCCGAAGCTCGACCTGGTTGATTACCGATTCCCTGGATGTCCTGCCCTGCGAACACCCGACCCGTCGATGCCCATGGAGCCGACCAGCCTACGAATTACCCGGCAGCTCAGTCGGTCCGCTGTGGCAGATTCAGAACGAATACTCTCCGGTTACGGTAACCCTAAATGACCACATACAGCACCCAACAGACCAACCGCAAACCTCCCCACACCGCAGTGCACACCGGCAGATCTTTCCAGTCCGTGTGGTCACAATACGGTCCTGGTCGGCTCGGCAACCAACCTCGGACAGCATCTTTTCCCACACCCTCCAGTACGTTCTGGCAACGCGCTAAACTACCGACACCATGGCGCATGGCCAACCATATAACGACCACAAACACCCATGTCTCATTTCGACACACCCAACTTGGCAGGTAGCGTTGACGCAGGCGGCCTGGATTTTCAACGAACCCGGCGTGCAATTCCGCAGCTTTTCCACGCCAGGCATGGATACGAGCCCATGTCCGGACTAGCCTTCAGTCCAGAGCCTTACGAGGAGCCCACCATCGTTTCCGGTCGTGTAAAATTCCGAGGCCAACATCATGCAATGAGAATACTCACAGAGCAGAATTTCGTCATCTCACTGACATCGAAGCGAATCCAGACACCAGACTGAATCGAGATAGTTTCTTAGACATAATGCATACGTATTTATCGGCCATCGGCATGACTGAAGCGCTCCGGAGTGAACCGGAGCGGGCTATCCGGGCTCAATTCACGCACAAAAAGGGACGCCACGATGCCAGCCTTTTTTCGCCAATGCCCGACACATTTCGAAGATCCTCGACACTGGAAAAGGGCTGCTGGGCACGGTACTGGATGATTTTTGCGGCGGTCTTGGGACCCAGACCGGGAAGCGTTTCCAGGGAGTCTGAGGTAGCCCGATTGAGGTCGATACAGCCCCCGCCAGATGGTGGTGAATCCCCGGTGGAAATACCCACGCTACCTCCCCCACGCCACCCCGATCGGGTGTAGTCCGGCGGGTTCAATTGCGCGGCCGTGAGCGGGGCGGATTCCCCCGGAACGTGCTGAAAGGGCACGGTTAGAACACTGCCGTCGATGAGCCGGGAAGCAATGTTAATGTCGCGAATTTCGGCCAACGCAACGACCCCACCGGCACGGGTCAGGGCTTCCTGCAGTCGTGTGCCAGAGGGAAAGCGGTAGACGCCGGGGTTTACTATGGCCCCCTGAACCTCCACCTGAATTTCCCCAGCCGCCTCCCCGGTCGCCTCCCCGGTCGCCTCCCCGGTCGCCTCTTCGATGGCGGATGGCACGGCGGCGACGTGTGCTGCCGGCGCGGCATTCTGAGGACGGACCGCCACCTCAGAATTCGGCGGCGCCTCGTCCACGGTGCAGCCCTGGACCATAAGTAAGCCCAACATCACTACAATAGCCTGTCGAAATCCCATGCCCATATCCCTGCCCGTTCAGCCTCACTGGCCCTTTGTGGACACCTCACTGCTCTTATCCAACGCGCGCCTCAGCGTCTCCGCAAGCTGGGAGACCACCACAGGCTTGCTCACAATTTCGTGAATGCCCGCATTTCTGGCTTCTGCCTCACTGACGTTTTCACTGAACCCGGTAAACAGCACGACCGGCAGATTGGGTCGAATTTTCCGTATCCGCCGGGCGAGGGTCAGCCCATTGATGTCCGGCATCTGATAATCCGCAATAACCAGGTCAAAGGCATCCGGGTCTATCTTGATGGCATCCAGCGCCGCCTGCGGCCGCTCTTCCGTTTTGACGGCGTAGCCCAACTGGCCCAGAGCCCGCTCACAGAAGCGCCGAACCGGTTGCTCGTCATCCACGACGAGAAGCCGCTCGGTTCCACCCCGCACCCGACTGGAGTAGGTAGCATCTTCCTGTAAAACCCCCTCCACCCGTGGCAGGAAGGTACAAAACTCTGCCCCTTGCCCGAGGACGCTATCAACAAGGACCGCGCCGCCATGGTCAGCGACAATGCCGTACACCATGGCCAAACCCATCCCCGTACCCTCCCCCGGTCCTTTGGTGGTAAAAAAAGGGTCAAAAACCCGTCGAACCACACTTTGCTCCATCCCGTGGCCCCGATCGGAGACGGTGAGCTTCACATAGGGCCCTGGACGCAACTTGGAATTGGTATTGGCAAAACGCGGGGTCACCTCGAAGTCTTCGAGGCGCACTTCCAGAACGCCGCCCTTGCCCGACATGGCCTGAAGACCATTGGTACAAAAATTCATAACTACCTGGTGCATCTGGGTGGCATTGGCCATCACCATGCCGCTCTGGGTATCCACATTGTCGACAATGCGGATACTGTTCGTCAACGAGGCCCGAACAAGCCCCAGCACTTCATGGACTACGGCGTGCAGGTAGAGGGGGCTGTGCTCCTCCCCAGACTGGCGACTGAAGGCCAGAATCTGCTTAATGAGATCTTTCGCACGATGGGCAGCGCCGAGTGACTCGTTCAGATCTTCCAGAATTTCCGGATTCACCCCCTCCAGGGCCTGGATGGAGATATCCGTAAGCCCGATAATTCCGGCGAGGATATTGTTGAAGTCATGGGCAATCCCGCCGGCGAGCACCCCAAGGCTTTCCATGCGCTTGGAGTGCTGGATGGTCTGCTCTGCCCGCGATTGCTCCTGTTCCGACCGCACCCGCTCCGTAATGTCTTTGATATTGCCCAATAGCAGCGACGCCTGCCCGGTCTCATCGGGCATGACAACGCCAATATCTTCCACGTAGCGAACTTCGCCTGATCGATGGATAATCCGATAGCGATTTTCAAAGGGTCTCAGCTTGTCTACCGCATGGGTAATTCCCACCACGAGGCGCCTGCGATCATTTTCATGTATCATCTGGAGCAACGCTCGTTGGGAAGCCCCCTGCAACTGTTCGCTGGTATAGCCAAAAATCTGAACCGTGGCCCCACTCGCCCGCAATTCCCTGGTGGCCAACGTATATTCGTAGACGACTTGTCCGGTTTGGTGCACCAACTCACCAAAGGCCTGTTCCGAAATGCGCTGGGGCGTGTAGACATAGGTGTTGGGTGCCCGCACTACGAAAATAATGTAGGGGTCACGGTCAAATGAAAAGAGTCGGGCTGTGATCCCCACCGGAGTTTGTCGACCATCCCGGGCAACCAGCACGGTCTCAAAAAAGATATGGCGGTACAGGCGCAACGACTCCACCCGGGCATTGACGTAACGAATTCGGTGGGGCTCCACGAGGTCCCGAGGGCGCAGTTCCAGAAATTCTGCCCGCCGGTAGCCCAACAGTTGGCAAAGCTGGTTGTTTACCTCTTCGACCCGAAAATCCGTGCCCTCACTCCCGAGGCGAATCGTCATCACTCCATCGGAACAGGAATTCACGAGCAGTCGATAGCGCTCGTCGCTTTCATAGAGGCTTTCGCTGTGCTGTCGTGCCAAATCAGCGAGTCGTCGGTTTGCCCCCCGGAGCTGGGCGATTTTTCCGTGGGTTCCCAAGCACTGCTGTGCCAATTCCACGTCACCTATGGGTGGCCGCAAGATCTCTACATCACTGTTTCGCGCCCGCTCAAACCACGGCTCCACCGCTGACTGTTTCGATAAGATCCACACGACATGAACGTTGGGCGACGTCCTGCGCACGAGAGCCGTAAGGGCTTCGGGGGTATTTACCTCATCAAACAAGTCGTGGTTGATGATAACGGTTCCCGGCACACCGGATTGAATAACGTCTCTCATCTCCTCCACACCAAGGGCGGACAATAGCGTCGTCTCGGGAAGAATGCTGACCAATTTCAGGCACAACTGTTCGCAGCGGCGTTGACGAGCGGCCGCCACGACAATCGTAATATGCTCTTTGAGTTGGTCAGAACCCATAATCAATCGCCTGCGTGTGGGAATGTCATCGCATTTCCGTTTGTTAGGACGTAGAGAACCCTCAGTATAACAATCGATGGCGCGTGGAAGTAGCCTCTGTCAACGACCCGCCCATGTGATGCGGCTATCATCGCCATGTTATACTACCTTCAGGCAGCGCCTGATTTCGTACCCTAATCCATGCCGCTGCGGTTAGACAGCAAAAGGAGTTTACCCATGCCACCCATCTACGATCCAGAACAAGTACGCCCCATGTGGGAAGAACTCGCCAATATCGGCGTCCGTCCCCTGACTACCATTGATGATGTAGACGCCGTGTTGAGCAAAGACAGTGGCACGGTCCTCTGCATCGTAAACTCTGTTTGCGGCTGTGCAGCGGGCAGCGCACGCCCCGGTGTGTCCCTGGCCCTCCAGAGCGAACTGATTCCCGACGAGCTGGTAACAGTTTTTGCAGGTATGGATCAGGAAGCCGTCTCCAAGGCCCGTGATTACATGGTCGGCGTGGCTCCCTCCTCCCCCTGTATCGCCCTGTTTAAGGACGGCAAACCGATTCACGTGCTGGAACGTCGTCACATCGAGCGCATGAATGCCATGGAAATCGCCAATAATCTGAGTGCCGTGTTCAAGGAAACCTGCGAACGTACGGGGCCATCTGTCCCTACGGAAGTCTTCGACTCCAACGAACATGTGGATACGTGCGGCTCGACCATCAGCCCCTACCAGGGCAACTAATTCCTGGTTCATGAAGTTTTCTGCCGTCGCGGCCCGCGCTTTTATGCCCGGGCCGCGTCGCTGTATAAAATAAGAAGGAAATCACCACCGTGTTTGCCAAACCCACCACCATGTTTCAAACGGCATGCATTCTCTGTGGCACGGCCGTCGCGCTGGGTGCTTTTGGCGCCCACGGACTGAAAAACCACCTCACCCCGGAAATGCTGGTTATTTACGAAGTTGGGGTCCGCTATCAGTTTTATCACGGCCTCGCCCTCCTGGCCTTCAGCCTTGGGGCCGATGGACTGTGGCGCAGCCCATGGGCTCCACGGGCCTGCATCGGCTGGATTCTGGGATGTCTCATCTTTTCAGGAAGCCTTTACCTGCTGGCCCTGACCGGGGTCCGCTGGCTGGGTGCCATAACCCCGATTGGGGGCGTTGCCCTAATACTGGGCTGGCTCTTTGCCGCATTGAGCGCCCGAAGCTGGCGAAATCCGAACGTGTAACACTTGCCCTCCCTTAAACTTGCACTGGCTGTTAGCATTTGCTATACTCGGGATTCCTTAATTTACTTACCTGTCTTTCCAACGAGAGAATTAGAGAAAAATGGCAAATATTAAATCCCAAAAGAAGCGCAATCTCACCAACGAAAAGTCTCGCCAGCGGAATATGGCCGTGCGTTCACGCATGAAGACCATGATCAAACATGCGTTGACCGCTATCGAATCCAAAGACGCCGACCAGATTAAGACAGCCGTCCCCACGGCATTGTCCGCTATCGATCGCGCCGCTTCGAAGGGTGTGATTCACAACAACAACGCTGCACGGAAGAAATCCACCCTGCAGCACCGCGCCGCCGCCATCTAACTGGCGACGTAGCTACCCACTATAAATTCAGCCGCAGTCCCATGGGACTGCGGCCTTTCTTCGTTTCTTTTCGCCCCTGCGATTAGCCACTTTCTTTGGCGACTGAAACCACCCGATGGTTCGCGTTGGTTTTTGAGGGCAGCCGTTTGAATGCGGCGTTGCAGGGTCAGGATTGTTTCAAGACCTGGTGTTGTCGGTGCAGATTCAGGGGTAAATCGGTTGATGTTTGTTTTTGTTTGCTCTCGTTTAAATGTATGTACATAACATCAGGATTGTTCCTAGACACGGTGCTGTCGGTGCAGTCCCCGGGACGTACCGCCGCAACCGGGATTTGCGCTTCGCGGTAGCACTGTGGGCGCCAGCCGATAGGTGCTGGATAAAGGCGGTTGACTACGGGCGGAGGCATGTCCCAGCGTCATTTCAGCGGGGCGTGTGGCACGCCTTGCGGACCCACAGGGACAGGCGCACGCCCGGAGTTCCCTACGCCTACCTTGTCAGAGGGGTTTTCCAAAGAGGCAGTAGCACTATCCAAGACGTGTTTGCGCATGTCCGCCCCGGGACGTACCGCCGCAACCAAGACTTTGGATTCGGGGTAGTGCCGTGGGAGCCAGCCGATGCGTATCGGGAACGAAGCTTCACTCCGGGCGGAGGCATGTCCCTGCGGCATTTCAGCGTGGCGTGTGGCACACCTTGCGGACCCACTGGGACAGGCGCACGCCCGGAGCCCCTTACGTCTACCCTGTTGGAGGGATTTTCCGATAGAGGCTACTGCAATATCCAAGACGTGTTTGCGCGTGTCCGTCCCGGGACGTACCGCCGCAACCAGAAATTTGGCTTCGCGGCCGCAACGTGGCGACCAACCAATGCGTATCGGAAACGAAGCTTCACTTCGGGCGGAGGCATGTCCCTGCGTCATTTCAGCCTGGCGTGTGGTACACCTTGCGAGCCCACAGGGACAGGCGCACGCCCGGAGTTCCCTACGCCTACCCTGTTGGAGGGGTTTTCGAAAGAGGTCGTTGCAATATCCGATTCGTGTTTGCGCGTGTCCGTCCCGGGACGTCCCGTCGCAGTCTTCGGAGACTGCGGCATTACCTCACTTTTTTTCCGCCCGATCATTCCCGTCGCAACCCTTTTATGCAGGTCAGCAACCGGTCATTGACCTGGTAATACCGCACCTTTCCCTGCTTGTCGAGGACCACGACCTGGGGAATAAAGACGATATTGTAGATGGAGAAAGTTGTCTGTAGATCTTCATCACGGAGTATGGGAAAGGGTATGCCATAGCCATCGATGTAACCGCGAATTTCGTCCGCCCCACTACTTGCATCGTGGATACCGATAAAGGCCACATCGTCGACATCGGCGAAGAGTTTATGGAGACTCAACAATTCGTGTATCACCACGGGCCCCATGTCGTCATCAAAGCCCGCCCAGAACAATAGAACAACAACCTTACCCTTAAGGGACTCCAGTTGCACCGGCTCACTGTTCAGCCATTCGGTGCCTCGTAGCTCCGGGGCCGGCTCACCCACGAGGCCACCCAGATTATTCCTGCCAGGTACCGCGGGACGCGGTGCCAAGTCGGGCTCAAAGGGTTTTAACTTCTCCGAAAAGGGTTTTGGGTTTTGGACAGGCAGCTCAAGATCCAGACGTTGAAAGCGCTTTCCGTGTTCCAGCCGCAAATGCAGTTTTTTTACATAGGGCATAAAATCCAGGGGGAAGGTCAGGTTGCCCAGCTCGTCCGTGAGGACGCTGTATCGCACGGGCAGGTTCATGGCGGTTACCATGACGGGGCCTGGCGCTTCTCCATCCTGATCCTGGATGACGCCCGTGATGACCGGCAGGGCTTCGAGTTGAATGGGACTCATCGCGACGTTTCGGGCCTCACCGAGATCGACTTTAATATCCTCAAGCTGGGGATTAAAGAAGCCACGGGGGGGCAAAATTCCAATTGCTCCGACACCACCGGGCACGCGAAGGGAAAAGGCCCCCTCGTTGTTGGTAAACGTATCGACGTAGATGGTCCCTTCTTTACGAAAGAGCACCCGCGCTCCACCGCAAGGTTTCTTGTCGGGATAAAGCACACTGCCTTCGATGAGCCGGGGAGATTCCATCGCCAGGCTGGCCGGGTCCGCTTCGCCTTTCGGGGGCACCTCGAGGAGAACGGGCTGCGGCGAGGCGTAGTCTTCGTGCTGTGCCGCCACGCTATAGCGATCGGGGTGAACCTGGGCGTGATAAAAGCCTTCGGAATCGGTCAGAACTTCGGCAAACTCCTTTTGTCCCTGGGGGCCGACCTTGAAAATGGAAACGCGCGCGCCCGGAACGCCTTTGTCCTCAAAGGTAACCCGCCCCCCCACGCGCTTGCCTTCAAGGAGCAATATATTTCGTTGTTCCAAGTCAACGGGCAGATAGCTTACCGACGAGTCCGCGAATTGGGGATGGCCGAGCACGAGCTGAATGTAGCCTTCCTTCGGCAGATTCGGTATGACCAGGATCCCCTGGTCATCACTGCGAATTGCAGGCAGTCCATGAGGGACGAGGTCTTCCACCGATACCAGAAAACTCCCCGAAACCAGCATAGAGCGGATAATCGCTCCGGGAACCGGGTTGGACTGCTTGTCTATCACCTTCAAGGTGAGCAGGTCCCCCACTGCCAGCTTAATTTCAACGTTGGCATCCCCCACCACCAGCGCCGTCGCCCCACCCAATGCGTACCCCTTCTCATAGGCCACCACCTCCGTCATGGCCACATCGATGTTGGCCATGGAAAATTTTCCCGAGGCATCGGTCTGCAGCGTGTTGACGATACGGTTCTGGGTCACCCACACCGTTGCGGACGGTATAGCGACGCCGGCGTCATCGGTGACCACCCCAGTGAGCGTGGCGGCGGAAAGGTCCTGGAGAAGTACACCATGTACCATCAAAACGGTAAACAACGTAATCTTAAAAAAACGCATGAGCGAGAAACTTCCTGTCTTCAGTTTGGTTTGATTACTATTTATTCAGACGCTGGAGCGCGGCGATGGGCGGTAGCCCCGCACTCTCAAGAATGACGGTGCCTGCCGGATCCAACAGCAATGTGGTCGCACCCGTCGTGGGCGCACCCGACAGTATAGGAACAGCAGATTCTTCCGGGCAAGATACAGGGCCGTTGGCAACAACCACGACGTTTATATTTCCGCCATTTATCCGCTGCTGAATGTAGCCCGCGCTCTCCGCTACGGAAAGGGCGCTCTCGACCCCCACGTAGAACAACAAGGTCGGTCGGGTCGACCGGAGTGCGTCGCTGGCCAGGGTACCGCACTGGAGGGGAAAGGTCGCCCAATCCAACACGGTCCCGAGGAGGACTTCTTCCGATTTGCCTCCTTCCAGGGTCAGCGCTTCCAAGATAGTCTGGGTGCCTGGCGCGACATTGAAGGTATTGGATTCCCCGGACACATCATCCGACTGACGGGCCACGCAACGTTGCGGCACGCCGGGAATGACGGCGTCCCAATGATAGGCCCCCGCTTCATCGGTGACCGTCTGCCACAGAAGAATCGCATCAGACTCACCCTCTCCGGGATAGAAAGCCCCGACAACGGCCCCGCTCACTGCCCGCTCCCGGCTATTATTGATTTGACCGGAGATCGAAGCCAGAGGATACAATTGAACGGTCGCCGGGCCGGCCTGTTCCTTGTCCAGCGTGAATAGCGCGCCCATGGGCAAGGTGGGGTGTTCGACCCGCCCCATCAGGGCACCTTGCTCGGGGAAGTTTCGAATGTGGAGATCCACCTTGCCCGCCTGGTCGGCCACATGCCATCCGAATTGAGTCGGCCGCAACAAAGAAACCAAGGCTTCGGGCACAGGCTGATCGCTCTCGTCCACCACCACGATGGAATAGGCGGGAAGGGGCTTCAGCCACATACCGGGAAGTTCCGTGACTGTTCCTTCGAGAATACTGACCTTGACGTCCTGCGACTCGGGTGGAAAGTATCCGGGGAGGCCATCCACGCGAATGACATTCTCGCCCTCTCCCGCGGCAAAGACAAACTCCCCGTTGGGCCCCGTGCGGGCTACGGCGGCACGGGTACCATTCGTATTCAAGGAGATTCGGACATCAGGAATCGGCTCACCGGACAGGGCGTCTTTGACGCTGCCACGAATTTTTCCGGCCCCGGCCACAACCACCCGAAGATGCTCTATATTGCGTTCGCCATCTACGGTAAGGCGCTCCCACCCCGGACTACGAAGTCCGACGCCGGTTGCCTGGTAGAGATAGACCCCCGGTTTCAGGCGAAGGGAAAACTGGCCATTCAACGACGACAGCACCAACGCAGTATCGTGGGGTGGCTGGGCGTTTTGAATGAGTACCGCGGCCTGCGGGACCGAGTCCTGATTGGAACGGGCGACGACGACACCCTCAACAAGCACCCCCGGATAGAGGAGCACCTGTAACCCCTGGGTGCCGGCCGGAACGTCGGCCACGCCTTCCTGTGCATACCCGGAATGGCCCACTTTCAGGTCGATCAGCGTGCCTTCGGGGACATTTTTTACCACGAAGTTACCGTCCTGGTCACTTTGGGGCTCGACGTAGCCAAAAAGCTTCAATTTGGAAAAGGGAATACCAACCTTGTGCGCTCCCTTAACCCCAATACGGGTAATTCGGGCGTTTTCCAGCGCCTTATCGTCGTGCCCCCGTATCGTTCCCCGTATTTCCGTTGCCCGATGCAATTCCAGCCGCAGTGGCGGAATGTCGTCGGCGACCGTTACGTTGAGATGCTGCCCCTCAAAACCAAAGCCGGGGGCGACCGCAAAAATGCCGGCAGGACCCGGCCCAACGTCTTCGAAGCGGAATTGTCCGGATTCATCCGTGATAGCATCCTGAATCAGGCCGGCCAAACCCGGTTCCAGGAAAACCTGGGCGCTGACCAGGGGGGTGCCGTTGGGATCCACCACCTGGCCAGTGATGGCTGTGATTCCCAAGGCCGATTGGAGGGTGAGCAAGACAGCAACTGAGAGAGACATAAAAACTCCTGAGTGTAGAACGAAACCCATCCTATAGAATCATGACCGCCATATCCAAGTATCGGGATCTGATATTCACCGTATTTAATCTACGGCATCCCGGGCCTGGGCGTTGCATCTTCATGGGAAGCTGCCTTAGAATACCGCACTACATGAGGAGCGTATTTTGCGTACTGTCAACGTCAATTTCCTGCGTCCTGGCCAAGTCGTGGCGGATGCTATCAAAAACAGTAGCGGTGCCGTCTTGTGCCCTATGGGCTATGTCCTGACGGAAACAGCCATCGCCCGACTCAAGAATGCCGGTGTAGCTACGGTGAGGATTGAAGGGCGAGCCGATGCCGGGCCGGACGTGAATAAACTCGAGGAAAATCTGGAAAAGCGATTCGAAGGCATCGCCGACCCCGGCCTTCTCCGCATCAAACGGCTTCTCCAGAAGCGATACGACCTGATTCGCAGCGAATACAGCGGATCGTAGGGCACCTATACTCCCAGGGACGGATGGGGCATATCATGCTCCCGATACAGATGGTAAAACTGCCAATTCAGCGCGGGTTTCTGCTACGATAGGGACCCGTCGCAGGCCGTAGTGGAGGCGCAGGACGGTCAATTTCGTGTGAAATTGGCGTTGGTATTGGAACGTTCAGCAGCCCATCGGGCTTGACAAAAAATGGTGGGAAAACGCGGCACATGGTCATGTCAGCGGAGATGTTGAAACGCAAAGTGGAAGATCTCTCCAGTCTCCCTACCTTGCCCGCCTTCATCACGGTAATTACCAGCATGGTGGAAGACGACTCCTCCAATGCCCAGGAAATCGGCGAGATCATCCAGCGGGATCAGGTTTTAAGTGCCAAATTACTCAAGCTCGTAAACTCTCCTATCTATGGATTCCCCCGCCGTATTTCTTCCGTCACCCATGCGCTCGTGTTGCTCGGGTTTAATGTAGTCAAGGGACTCGTTCTGTCGACGGCGGTTTTCAGCGACATGGCCAAAGATACCAGCGGCCTCTGGGATCACAGTCTCGGCACCGCGCTCATTTCCCGCCGTATCGGCGAAGAACTTGGCGTCAGCGACCCCGAGGAATGCATGATCGCGGGACTTCTACACGATTTGGGAAAAGTAATCCTCTCCCATCTCGCCTTGGAGGACTACATTCAGGTCATGAAAGCGGCCCATGACCGTGGTGTCCACATTGCGGAAATTGAACGGGAAGTTTTTGGCGTCGATCACACCCGCATCGCCCTCTGGCTTGCACTGCGTTGGCACCTCCCGGATCGTCTCACCGACGCATTGACGTATCACCATGCACCATCGCGGGCCAAGTGCAGTCAGCAGATGGCAACGATTGTCCACCTCGCCGATATTCTCGCACGGGCTCAGGAGTATGGCGAACCCGGCGATGGGACCTTGCCGCCGATGGACCACGAAGCGGTCGCAGCGCTGGAATTGAGCGACGATCAGATCGAGCAGATTATGCAGGACGCCGACCAACAATACCGCGAAGGCGCGACTGCGATGACGATGGGAATGAGGCATTGAATGACTGACGTGGACGGTGCCCGAATTCTTGTTGTAGCTCCAGAAGACGGCGAGCAAAACAAGATCGTTGGCCTGCTTAACAATGCCGGCTATCAGGCCAAGCCGGTGGTCGAGCCGGAACTGATACAGACGATCATTCAGGAAGAACCGCCGAGTTGTATCATTGTCCCCTTTTCTCTGCGTTGTGCCGACGGCACAACGTCGTTGATTGAAACGCTAAAAAACGACCCCATCTATGGGCACCTCCCTATGATAACCACGTTGACCCTTCAGGATCTGGAAGGAATCAACTGGACCAATCTACGGGTTGATGATTTCCTTACCGAGCCTTTTGAGCAATCTACGTTGCTTGCTCGGGTTCAAATTTGTCTTGCCCGGGCACAGCGTGATCTGAATGCCAATCCCTTGACCGGGCTCCCTGGAAATATTTCGATCATTCGCGAAGCTGAAGCACGGCTGAGAAGCGGTGCGCCTTTTTGTGTAGCCTATCTCGATTTGGACCACTTTAAGCCGTTTAATGATAAATACGGCTTCCTGCGGGGCGACGAAGTATTGCGTATGACCGCGAGAATCGTCGTAAACGCGGTGCGGGGCACCAATCGCAGGGACACCTATGTGGGGCACGTAGGCGGCGATGACTATGTTTTCATTTTGCCGACCGAAGTGACGCCGTCGGTGTGTGAGCAGGTCATCCGCAACTTCGATCTGCTCATTCCCAATTTTTACGATGAAGAAGATCGCATTCTGGGTGCCATACATTCCATTGACCGCCAGGGGAACTCAACCACGTTTTCGATCATGACCTGCTCGATCGCCGTGGTGGATAGCTCGATCCATCAGATTAAGCATGTAGCCGATATCAGCGCCCGAGCCGCCCAGGTCAAAAAACTGGCCAAGTCGATGCCGGGTTCCAGCACCTGCTTCGATCGGCGCTCCTGAGACGCCTCAGGCATCATGGTTGTCATTGCGTGCGCCGTTCCGTGACACCAGCGATTACCATTCCCACAGAAGCCGCTACCTTCAGCGATAGGCGTTGGCCACCTCTTGCTCGAGTACCGCATAGGTCTTGCGATAATTCCGCTCTAATGCTTCCTCGGGTGCCATGCCCCCGCGAAGGTCGCCCAACATGGGCACCACGCGCCGCTGCCCGAATTTTGTCCACAACAGGTTGACCGTGGCGTGGGCCTGGGCATAGGCGAGACTCAGCGCCTCGGGCTCCAGTTTGTGGAGCTGACTCCCCTCCAGCGCACGAAGCGTATAGGTAAGGGACTGGCTGTAGGCTTGCTGCAGCATGTGGGTGCGGCTGGAATCAATTGGCCGGGAGAGGGTTTCCGCGAGCCCTTCATTGAGCCACCAGGGGACTTCTGGCCCCACCGCGTGACGAAGCGCCACATGGACATACTCGTGATTCAGACGACGGGTCAGTTCTTTTTCTTCCAGCCAACGCCCTTCGCTATCGGTGACCGGCGCACGAATCTTGCCGTCAAACAGGGCACCGACGTGGCTGTCAAGCTGGGTGGCCTCACTGAATTGGTCGGCACTATACAAGATCACTTTCACCGAATCGGGTGGGTAGACACCCCCGAGCTTACGCCCCGTATCGGAGTAGGCGCGCTCTAAAATAGAAAGCACCATGAATCGCGTGCTCTGAGACAGACCCTTTGGATAGCTCAGTTGAAAATGCCGTGTTGCGGAACTGTTGAAATCCCGCTCGACGTTCTCCTCGCGAAAGAGCTTGTCGTATTTCTCCTGGAGCCCGGGCCAGTCAGGTTTAATCTCCAGAACGTAATCCCATTGAACCCGAGCAGATGGAAGGTCGTTATCCCGGTAGTAGGCTTCTCCGAGCAGGAAGTGAGCATCCGACAACCCCGGCTTCAATTCGATGGCCTCCTCCAGTCGAAATATGGCGTCGGAAATGAGGTTTTCTTTTAGATAGTAGGAGCCCACCTGCACAAGCGGCGACGGGTTTTGTGGCGAAATACCAATGGCCAACTCCAGATGACGGATGGCCTCTTTCGTCTTGCTCCCCGCCTCAAGCTGGCTGGCCACTTCCTGATGGGCATTGCAGAGATTGTGTTTAATCACATCGCTGTCGGGCGAAAGATCGTAGGCCTCTTCAAAATAGGCCAGCGCCTCGGGAAAGGTCTTGGAATTGTAGGCCTTAATCCCGAGCTCGTTAAACTCCGAAGCCGTCACCCCGTGGACCGTCGCCCCCCAGAGGAGGCCCGTAATAAGCACTAACACAGACAGGGCGCGGTGTAACATTATATAAATCCTAGGCCTCCGGTATCAGCGCGATGGCTTCGATCTCAACCTGGATATCCAAGGGCAGACGAGCCACTTCCACGCAGGAACGGGCAGGGCTGGCATCCGCGAAGTACGCGGCGTATACATCATTGAACGCTTTGAAGTTGTTCATATCTTTCAAGAAACAGGTGGTCTTGATGACATGGGTCAGACCGGAGCCGCTGTCTTCCAACACGGCCTTGAGATTATCCAGGGTTCGGACGGTCTCTTCTTCTATCGTACCCAGTATGGCGCCACTGCCATCTTTGGCGAAGGGCCCCTGACCGGAAATAAAAAGCAATTGGCCTGACCGAACGGCATGGGAGTAGGGTCCCATTGCAGGGCTACCGTTTGGGGAAAAAATACACTCTCTGTCCATGGTCTTCCTTTTCAAACGGGGACATGTCCCCGACAACTGTAGTTTAGCATGTTGTGCTCTCCGGATTCCTTGAAAACACGGCGACCAAAAAGGTCATAGGTACTGACTAGAAGGTATCACGGGGCCGGGAATTCCGTCAAACCTGACCAAAGTACATAAAGTGTACCTTCTTTCACTTTTGCCCTGCCTATGCTATGGTTTCATCGAGCTGTAGTTGGGGTTCACCTGGAATGGCCCCGGTCACAATGACCACAATCGCCCGTGAGCGAGGAGCAACGATTCTATGAGCAAAGTGGCTTTTATAACAGGCGCATCCCGGGGAATCGGATTTTCCTGTGCCCGACGACTGGCACAGGCGGGTTGGGATATCGTTGTCGCAGCCAAGACCGTGACGCCCAACCCAAAATTACCCGGAACAATATATACTGCAGCAGAAGAATTGCGGGCATTCGGCACGGAGATTTTTCCGGTAGCCTGCAACGTTCGGGAAGGAGATTCCGTGCGCAGTGCTGCAGACGCTACCCTCGATAAATTTGGACGTATCGATGCCGTCATCAATAACGCCGGGGCCCTGTGGTGGCGAAACATGGATGAAACGCCCTTAAACAAGTTCGATCTCGTTATGGACGTCAACGCCCGCGGCGCCTACGCGGTAACCGAAGCATTTCTAGAGACCATGAAGGCCCAGAAGTCGGGACACGTAATCAATATGTCCCCGCCTATTGACTTGAAGGTTGTCCCCGGACATATTGCGTATATGATCAGCAAATTCGGCATGACCCTGATCGCCTGTGGTCTGGCGGAGGAATTTAAGGACTTCAATATTCGGGGAACCGCCTTATGGCCAAAGACGTTGATTGAATCCTATGCCACAAAGAACTTTGGCATGGGCACGGAATCCATGTGGAGAAAAGCGGACATCTTGGCGGATGCCACCTATGAAATCCTTTTGCACCCGGACAAAAGCAACGGAAAGGCCGTAATCGATGAAGATTTCCTCCGAGAAGTCGGCTACACCGATTTTGAGAAATATCTCTGCGTTGAAGGCAGTACGCCCCTTGACCTGAACAGCACGGTAATGCTCGCCGCGCGCTCGTGAATCGCCCTCCGTAACGCTCAGTCTAACGTCTCTTTTTCCTGAATGACGTGTATATAATACGGCGCGAGGCTTTCAAGTTCATCTCGAATGGCGTAGGGCAAGTTTTGTGCAAACATATCGAGCTTTACGATGGCGTTCAGGTTCGCATCCCCTTCGGAAACACGGCGCAATCGGCGGGCCATACCCACGTTCACCTCATGCAGTCGCCCATAGGCCGATTCCAGACCTGAGAGGGAAAAATTTTCTTCCCCGGTAGCCTTTTTCTGAAAATACCGACCCAATAGAAAACTGCTGGTCGCGCGAAATATCGTTTCCGCCATGGTGGCAAAGGGCACATGAAAACGGGCCATGGGCTTCAGGAACGCCAGATTGGGACAGCCGCTGGTGGCCATACACAAACCAATCAGAGAACTCATGGCATCCTGAACAGTCACTTCCGCATGAACCACCCGCCCTTCTATAGCCACCTCTACTTCCACACGACTGTAAGATACCATCGGAATTGCCACGGGTATGACCGCCGCCAGTGAACGGGCTGCAGGACAGAAGGGATGGTCGTGAACATTCAAGGGACAACCGGCGCATTTATCTGTCTCTAACGCTGCCCACGCTGGCGCAGCTACTGCGTCAAACTTCTGCTCAAGCGTCTGCCGGTCAAATCGCACGATAAACGTGTGGGCTACTCCGTCTCCTCCCTTTATCTGATAGCTGATTTCGACGAAAGTGCCCTCCGTCTTCTTTACTCGCCGCAACTCAGCTCCTTTCACTCTCAAATAGGATTGAATCCAACACTGAGGGTGGTCGGGCAATGATTAGTTGCCCTTTGTAAATCACAAGGGGGCGCTGTATAAGCACAGGTGCCGCTGCCAGGGCCACTATAATTTCTGCCACGTTGCTTTGTGCTGACACACCATACTGTGCCGCCTCAGGCTCCTTGAGGCGGACTAGATCAATGGGTTCACCCGAATACCAATCGAGAAGCTGAGCAATCGTGGCAACGTCCAGAGGCGACTTCAGGTACTCAATGACCTCCACCTCGGCATCGGTCTCGCGTAGCAGTTCCAGTGCGCCCCGGCTGTTCGAACATTTCGGATTGTGATAAATCGTGATCTTCGACAAATCTTTGTTCCCCTATTCCAACCACACGCGATATGACTTTTCTCCGTCATTGTGCTCAAAGAGTGCTTGTGGAACTATACCAGACTCGCACGCCCTTCGTTTAATGGCATCTAAATCGAGCGATGACGTCGCCAGTTTCACCAACGTCTCTTCTGGAATCAACTCTTCCAGGACGGTCACCTGCGACGCGGGCATCGTCACGGCAGCAATTTGTCTGCCGTTGGTGGACACGTTCACTTTGAGATAGCGGGCCATAGATCGGAAATTCATAGAATGAGCGGCCAGATCTTCCGGCAACGGCGGCAACTCCATGGCGGACGCTTCTTCTCGCGTGTTTCTACCGACGATGCGAAAGAGTATCTGTTGCCAGGGCAGGGCGACTTGGAGGGTTTCCATCTGCATCATCAATCCGTGGAACGCCCGAAGTAGTAAAAGGAGATTGGGTGGCCCCGACGAGCGAAACCACCACTTCGATTCACCCAGCAATACATCGACCCGCTCCTGAAGTTGCCAGCGTTTCATCGAGAATACCGTGGGTGTGGTAAAGGGCTCCGTTAACACGCTGGTGAGGGCGGGCAATACGGCCTGAATCGGGTGCAGTTTGCTTGCATCAAATCCTATCGCCTGAAAACACAGAAGGGGATCCGTTTCATCTTCATAAATCGCCCCCAGCACCAATTTCAGCAGGGCCGACCGGGCAATGGGTGCTACAGGCACCATGCAACCGTAGTCGAGAAGGATCACTTCCGGCTTTCCCCCATCGCCACGCCGAAAACGATAGTTACCAAGATGGGGATCGCCATGTATCGTCCCGTAGTTAAACAAGCTTTGAAACAGCGTGCACATAAGAATGACTGCGATATGCTTCCGCTCGGCCTCGGACCAGTTGGCGACCTCGTCGAGGGCCACACCCGTTTCCCAGGATTGAACCAGCAGGCCTTCGGAACTCAGCTCAGGAAACACCATGGGGACTACCAGTCCCGACAACTGGACATGCTCAGCGAATTGTTGTTGTCGCACCATTTCGCCCCGGTAGTCCAGTTCCTGGTGCATATTGTCGAGAAGGGTTTGTTTGTAACCGTTGAGGTCAAAGCCCCACTTTCGCACGGGGCCCAAACCCGGTATCAGGTTGGCCAGGCGCATCTCTGCGTCAATCGCTTCGACAATGTCGGGGTAACGCACCTTAACAGCCACGGCTTCCCCCGAGTGCAGACAAGCTTTGTGGACCTGGCCCAGTGACGCGGCGATACCGATTTCATCGAAGGAGGAGAAGACGGACTCTATTGGCGCCTGAAGTGCAGCCTCTACAGCTGGGCGTATAACGGCTATGGGCTGGGGAGCAATGCCCCGGGCAAGGTCGTTGAAGACTTCCCCTTTCCCCAAGCTCCCCATGAATTGCCCAACCTTCAATGGCACACCACGGGCATCCGCCATCAAGACCGCGAGAGCCCGCTGTGCACGCTCCCGGCCTCCCTCTGTGGCCTTGGATACGTTCCGCGCTGCCGCGGCAATCTGAGCTACTTGAGCGGCACGGGACGTTGTGTGTTTAAGTTTGTCGAATACCATGCGTGGGCAATCCGATCATGCCAGGTTGCGTCTCTTCGTCCAAACTACCCGTACGTAGAAAACGCCCCGACGTCAAGTTAATGACTCGCGCGGGAGCGTTCAATGTACACGTTCTATGGACTGTATTCAATCCGTCAGATGGCCGTTTAGTGGGAAACAGGACATTTACCTGACGGGGAGACTTGCTCTTCACCACCATATATTTCGTGGTGCGGACGTCCTGCGAGAATCTTCTCTTTTCCCCAGTCGACCACTTTCGAAAACTTCTCTGACGTGGTAAACGTTTTGAAGGCGGCTTCATCGGACCACTCAGATACGATCAGGTAGGTATTGGGCTTAAATACATCTGAATAGAGCGATGACCTGCTATGCCCTTCCGTACCCTGCATGATCTCCAACACGCTCTTGAAGACGGATTCAAACTGATCCCCCTTACCATCCAAGACATCGTAGTTCATGCCAATTGTAACCATTTAACTTTCCTCCTGACACATTTACAAATCATGCATTCAACTCATCCGGCTATCCATAGCCGAATACAAGCCTGGGCCAGAAGCGTCATACGCTCCTGACCCAAAGCAATTTTATGTTACCTGTTCTCCGAAGTTTTTCCAACTTCACGCCGGGCCTAAAAATCGTGAAGGTCACCATCATCCAGCGGAATTACTTCTTCAGGCTTTCGAACACGCCGGTCACCCTGGGGCTGCTGGCGCGGTGGTGCACTCTGCTGAGGCGGTTGTTGCTGCCAACCCTGCTGGGGCGGTTGCTGTTGCCAACCCTGCTGAGGTGGTTGCTGCTGCCAACCCTGCTGGGGCGGTTGCTGTTGCCAACCCTGCTGGGGCGGTTGCTGTTGCCAACCCTGCTGGGGCGGCTGCTGTTGCCAACCCTGCTGAGGCGGTTGCTGCTGCCAACCCTGCATGCCGCCAGGCGCGGGCAATCCGGGAGGCATCCCGTACCCGTTCATCCCGCCATGTTGCGATATACGGAAGGCCGCGATTATCGAGCCGAGACTTTCGGCCTGGGCGCTCAACTCTTCGGCGGCCGCCGCAGACTCTTCGGATCCGGCCGCATTGGACTGGGTCACTTTGTCCATTTCGCTCACGGCCTTATTAATCTGATTCAGCCCGGTGGCTTGTTCCTTCGAAGCCGCAGCGATCTCAGATATGAAATCGCTTACCTTCGACGCGCTTTCCATGATGTCTCGAAGTATCTCGGCCACGTTACTCGAAATCTGCACGCCGCCTTCGGCATTTTTGACAGATTCTTCGATCATCTCGGCCGCGTTCTTGGCA
>CAXBPH010000013.1:0-46301 GCA_963977445.1 uncultured bacterium
GCCCTGAAAATGGTTGCCTCCGCGTCGTTCCCGGTTCACATGTCAACGACAACGAGCTCTTTCCCATGCTGGATGAAGCCCACACGCCCGAGCTCCTCCGCGCGGCCGACCCCAATCGCCCGGCCTTCAGTGACCGGCCCGACGAAGTGGATGTACCGATTACCGCAGGCGATTTGCTCATTGGCGACTCCCGGCTGCTCCACGCGGCCCACGCCAACGAGAGTGATGCGCGGCGGACGGTCATCACCCTGTGGTTTCATCCAGACATGCATGCCCTGGGCGAACGACTTCAGGCCTTCATCGGGGACATGGTCTCCGAGCCACCTGCAAGCTGGCCGGAAGAAGCCCGAAAAAAGACCGAGCCCATGCTCGCCCGCTACCACGGAAGCGCAGAAGCCTGGCCCTGGAATAGACACCGCCCCCACCCCACCCCATCGGTAAAATAAGGAAACTTAATTTTCCCCGGGACCCGGAGGTTAATCGACTACGGGTTAGAGCCATTTTCTACCGGTCCGCCCTATCCCTATCGAAGGCAAACCCAGAAACGAAACGGGGGGAAGATTGGAAAATCATCGCAAAAGGGTGTACGGTGACGTAGCGTGTTCCTGAATTTCCCGACACGCTGAAAACACGCCCAACAGTGAAAGTCCCCTATGAACCCTATCCATGATCTGTGCGGCATCATCACGGTGCTGAATACCCCTTTCAACGGGGACAATAGCCTCGATTTACCCGGCCTCGCCACCAACGTGGAGCAGGCCATCACGGCCGGTGTCGCGGGCTTTCTGGTCCCCGCTATGGCCAGTGAAGTCGGCACCCTCTCGGAAGCCGAACGTTTCGCCATCGTAAAAACGACCGTTGATACCGCAGCGGGTCGGGTGCCCATTATTGGCGGGGCCTCTGCCATGGACCAGGCCACCCGTATGGAAGCGGCCAACACCCTCCTCGATTTAGGCTGCGACGGAATCCTGGTCAGCATCCCCTGGGAAAACGATGCCGCCTACACCAGCCATGTCGAAGCACTGGCCGCCCTGGAGCCCGGATTCATCATGCTCCAGGATTGGGATGCCACGGGCTATGGCCTGTCCATCCCCCTGATTGTGCGCCTCTTTGAGACGATCCCTGCCTTCAAGTGCCTGAAGGTCGAAGTCGTCCCGGCCGGGCCAAAATACACCGAAGTCCTCCAGGCCACGGGCGGCAAACTCCATGTGTCCGGCGGATGGGCCGTGTCTCAGATGATCGAAGGGCTGGATCGGGGCGTCCACGCTTTCATGCCCACGGGAATGCACCTCCTCTACACGACCATCTACCGCCTGTATACCGAGGGCAATCGGGAAGCGGCAAAAACACTTTTCGAACGACTCCTCCCCATCCTCGCCTTTTCGAATCAGCATCTCGATATTTCTATCCACTTTTTCAAGCGGCTTCTCCATGCCCAGGGCATCTACGCCACGGATAGAGTGCGAAGCCCCAAGATCCCCTTCGACCCCATCCACCAGAAGTCGGCCGATAGTTTGATCGAACGCATCGTGGCGTTGGAAGCCGAGTTTGGCGGCACCCCGTAGACCCTGGAACCCAATGAGGCGCTGCGGAAACCCTTGAATCCTCCGTTGCCCTCTGGCATCGTGACGGGGCATTACCTGTGTTCAACTTGGGAAATACCGATGAAACTCGTACACGCCATTCTTTTCAGTGTCAGTCTACTGGTGGCCGGACACGCCTGCGCCACCCAGTTTTCCATCGCCACCTTTCAGGTTGATGCGACACCCCCTATTGGTTCGCCCTTGTGTATTGGCAACGTGACGCCAGTCGTCGACATTACCGACCCCCTCACCGCGCGGGGTATTGTCATTCTCCCCAAGGACCAGCTCCCCATCGTGATGTGCGCCGTGGACTGGGTAGGTATTGCGAATGGCGGCAACACAGCATGGCGGGAAGCCCTGGCAAAAGCCGCAAATACGACGGCCAGTCGGGTTGCGGTCCATGCCTTGCACCAGCACGACGCCCCCTACTGCGGATTCACCATTGAAGACATTCTCGCGCCTTTTGGTCTCAACGGGCAAGCATCGGACCCCGCGTTTTCCCGGGTCGTCATCGAGCGCGCAGCGACCGCCTTAGCAGCCGCAGCGGCCAATCCCATTCCCGTGACCCATATGGCCATGGGCGAAGCCATCGTTGAGCGCATCGCCTCGAACCGCCGCATCCTCGGCAAAAACGGCACGGTGGAAGGGGTCCGCTATACTGCGACAAAGAATCCCAAACTTCGGGCGGCACCCGTGGGCACCATCGATCCCTTTTTGAAAACCGTGAGTTTCTGGGCCAATGAGACCCCGGTGGCAGTCCTCACCTGGTATGCCACCCACCCCCAAAGTCACTATGGCAAGGGCCACGTCACCGCCGACTTTGTGGGCATGGCCCGAAGCACGCGGGAAGCGGCCCTGCCCGGCGTATCCCACATCCATTTCAATGGTGCCGGGGGCAATCTCGGCGCGGGTAAATGGAACGACGGCAGCCCGGAAAACCGCCCCGTCCTGGCGGCCCGACTCGCCGAAGGCATGGAAAAAGCCTGGGAAGGCAGCCGGAAGATGGCCCTGGCCGAACTCACGTTGGACTGGGCGGTGGAGCCTGTCATCCTGCCCATCCGGGAGGATGTGGATGATACGGTCGTCGCGAAAACCCTGGCCGATGTGCAGGAGAAGGATACCTTTCGGGTCCGTATGGCACGGGAAATCGCCTTTCGTCAGCGAATGGGTGATGGGGTTCCCATTGAGATTACCCGACTCCGACTGGGTCCCTTGCAGTTGCTCCAGATGCCTGGGGAGCTATTTGTGGAGTACCAAATCGCCGCCCAGGATATGGCGCAGGACACCATGGTGTGTGTAGCGGCCTATGGCGACTACGGGACGGGCTATATCGGCACGGAGCGAGCCTACGCCGAAGGGGGGTATGAAACCAAGATGTATACCTCACGCACGGCACCGGCAGTAGAGGGCGTTTTGATGGACGCAATGCAGAAACTGTTGCAGTAGCCGCCTTCGCTCCAGGTTGTTCAAATCTGTATCCACACGCCATGAGACTACTTCGCATACCCTCTATCCTGTTATCATGACCCACGCCCCGCAGGGTGGCGTTTAGACGGGAGAGTTCCATGTATGAAATTGCAGGTGCCGCAGCAGCAGGCGTCGTAATCGGCGCTGTAATTGCCGGCCTGTGGGTACGCACCCGGGCGATCTCCACGGCAGCGGAACAGGGTGCCAAATTGCGCCACATACAGGGGGTTACGGAAGAGCGTTATCGCCAGTTTGAGCAGCACGCCTCCCAACAACAAAAAGATCTCGTCCTGACCCGCCAACACCTGGAACAATACCGCGTCGGATTGCAGAACGCACGAACCCACCTTGCCGCAAGTGCAGAACGCAATAGCCGCCTTCCCGAACTGGAAGCCCAGACGGCCAATGCACAAGCACGATGCGACATGCTGCAGGAAGACAACACGGCCCTCAAAATGCGGATAGCCGAGTTGGAGACCCTGCTCATTGATGAACGGCGAAACAGCCACGACAAGCTTGCCGTCCTGGATGCGGCGCAAGTCAGTTTTCGCGATATGTTTGCTGCCCTCTCTTCCGAAGCCCTTCAGCACAACAACCAGTCGTTTCTCGAGCTGGCCCGGGAAAACCTCTCCCAGTTTCAGGAGAAGGCCCAGGGCGATTTCTCGGCACGTCAGCAAGCCATTGATGCCCTGGTCTCGCCACTGAAAGAGTCCTTGGAGCAGGTAAATGCCCGCATCAATGGGGTCGAAAAAGAGCGAATCTCGGCCTACAGCCAGCTCACCGAGCAGGTGAAGGTGCTGGCCGAGGGCCATGCCAATCTTCAGGCAGAAACCGGCAATCTCGTCAAAGCGTTGCGCTCACCGGCCACCCGGGGACGGTGGGGCGAGCTCCAACTCCGGCGTGTGGTGGAACTGGCAGGGATGACCGCCTATTGTGATTTTTCCGAGCAGGTGAATGTTGACGGAGAAGACGGGGCACTCCGCCCGGATCTTGTCGTGAATCTCCCCAACAACAAGCGTATCGTGGTCGATGCCAAAGTATCCCTCCAGGCCTATCTGGATGCCCTCGAATCGGAGGCCGACCTGGTCCAGGGGCGCCATCTCAAGGAACACGCCCGTCAGGTGGGCAACCATGTGCAACAGTTGGGTGCCAAAGCCTATTGGCGCCAGTTTGAGCAAACCCCGGAATTTGTGGTGTTGTTTCTGCCCGGCGAGCATTTCTTCAGCGCCGCCCTGAGCGTAGCGCCCGATCTTATCGAGCGCGGGGTGAAGCAGAAGGTAATTATCGCCACCCCCACGACCCTTATTGCCTTGCTCCAGGCCGTCGCCTTTGGTTGGCGTCAGGAGCAGCTCGCCGAAAACGCCCAGGTCATCAGCCAGTTGGGACGTCAACTCTATGACCGAATCCGCACCCTCACGGAGCACTTTGACGACATGCGCAAGGGCCTTGACCGGGCCAATGGAGCCTACAATAAGGCCGTCGGCGCGCTGGAAAGTCGCGTGCTGGTGAGTGCACGAAAGTTCAAATCCCTCGGTGCCGCCAAAGGGGATGACCTCCCCGAGTTGGATGGCGTCGAACAGGCACCCCGTTCCCTGCAAGCCCCGGACGATGAAGGGTAGACAGACGTCTTTGGGTACAGTTACCGATTGCTTAACGACGCGATTTCATTACCCCCCAACACCGTGCAATCGAAAACTGTCCCCGTGGTGTCCAACGTCTTCTGCCAATCACCCACGGGCAAGTCTGGCAGACTTGTCCGTGCCACCCAGGCAACTACTTTGTTTACTCCGGGTACTACTAAGAATTTTGTCTTCCACTCCCAAGATAACGTCCTCATCACCCCGGCCCGGTCAACGGCATTGACCCACTCTCTCACAATACGTAGTATAGCCCCTTCGCCGCGCGCACGGACTGAGCTGGTCCTGGGTGTGCGCTTTGGGAGAGAGCAGGAGAGAGCGGAGTACTATGGACAACAAAAATGATCTGAGATCTATCGTCGGGAAAGCCCCTACTGGATGGATGCTGCTGATGGCCCTCGGGCCCGGCCTCATGTGGTGTGGCGAATACATTGGCTCGGGTGAAGTAATTCTTTCCACCCGTTCCGGGGCGATCTTCGGGGTGAATATACTCTGGGTGCCCGTCATGGCCATCGTCGCCAAATTCTGGATTGGCCTCGCCGGGGCCCACTACACCGTCAGCACGGGCGAAGGCATGATTGACATGCTGGGCCGCATGCCCGGGCCGAAAAACTGGGTCATCTGGCCCGTCTTTTTCTGCCAGGTCTGTTCCGCATCGATTTCCACCGCCGCCGTGGCCAGTGCGGCCGGGGCCTTGGGGCCTACTTTATACCCGTCTCTCCGGTTATACTGGGCTGGATTGCCGTATTGCTGGTGATCTCCGTCGTCTGGCGTGGTGTCTTCGGCTCCCTCAAGCAAGCCATGTCGCTCCTGGTACTCTTTATCATTATCGGCACGGCAGCCGTTGCCATCGTGACCTGGCCCGGATTCGGGGCGGTCTTCCATGGCCTCGTCGGCTTTGAACTCCCCCAGACCCCGGCCTGGGCACTGGTCGACGGTGAATCCTCCTCTCCCTGGAAGGAAATACTCCCCCTCCTAGGTTGGGCAGCCGGCGGTTTTGCCAGCCAGGTCTGGTATACCTACTGGGTCTTGGGCGCGGGCTATGGCATGGCAAAAGACCGTGGCTATGGCGTGCCCCTTGACGCCGAAAAACTCAAGAGTCTCACCGATGAAGACGTGAAACACCTCCAGGGATGGCGCAAACTCGTCACCGTTGATGCCACAACCGCCGTCGTACTCGGTGTCGTCGTCACCCTGGCCTTCATGATTGCCGGGGCCGGTGTCCTGGGACCAAAACAGTTGGCGCCGGATGGACCGGATGTGGCCCTCGAACTTTCCCATATTTTTGGTTCCCAATGGGGCAGTATCGGTGCTGGTCTCTTCGTACTCGCTGGTCTCGCGGCCATGTTGAGCACCATGATGGGCCAGTTTGCCGGTTGGCCCCGCCTCCTGGCCGATTGCGCGCGACTTCTCTTTCCTGCCACGAAAAAGTGGTCGTGGAAAGTCCAGTTTCGGGTCATTCTCCTTGCCATCGCCTCGTCCAACATGTTTATTATTTATAGCCTGGGCAAAGAACCCGTGAAACTCGTCCAGTTCGGTGCCAAACTGGATGGCCTCCTCCTGACGCCCCTGCAGGCGATTGTGGTAGGCTGGGTACTCTATAAAGTGATGCCTACCTTCTTCGCCCCAGAGCACCGTAAGGCCCTCGCGCCCAGCCCCATTCTGGCTCTTGGATTGGCCTCGGCCTTCGTTATTTTTGGCTTCATCTGTATCTATAAAATGGGTGAAATGTTTTAGAACACACTATTTATTCAATCAAAGGCACTCCATGAACGCCCTCGTACTCGAAGATTATAAGAAGTTCAGTTACACCACCGTACCCGACCCCACGCCGGGGCCGGACGACGTACTCATCGCCGTCAAGGCCTGTGGTATCTGTGGCAGCGACGTCCATGGTATGGATGGCAGCACGGGACGACGACGCCCCCCCATTGTCATGGGCCACGAGGCCGCCGGAGAAATCGTGGGGCTGGGTAGCCAAGTCACCGATTGGGCCCTTGGCGACCGGGTCACCTTTGACTCCTCCGTTTTTTGGCACCTGCCATTTCTGCCGACGGGGCCAGGCGAATCTGTGTGATGACCGCCGGGTTCTCGGCGTCTCCTGCGAGGAATATCGCCAGCATGGGGCCTTTGCCGATCTGGTCGTTGTTCCCCAACGGGTGCTCTACCGTCTCCCCGACGCACTCAGTTATGAACACGCTGCCCTCGTCGAACCCGTCTCTATCGCCTTTCACGCGGTTAACCGTACGCCCATGGGCCTCAACGACTCCGTTATCGTTTTCGGTGCGGGCATGATAGGCCTGTTGACGATTCAGGCCCTCCGACTTGCCGGTTATGGCAAGATTATCGCCATTGATGTGGATCGCGGAAAACTGGATCTGGCCGAAAAACTGGGCGCGAATTACAGCTTCCTGGCCAATGATGAAAAGCTCCATGAACACATTTTCGAACTAACCTACGGGCGGGGTGCCGATCGTGCCTTTGAAGCCGTAGGGATTGAAGCCACCGTGAACACCGCCTTTGATCTGGTTCGCAAAGGGGGCGCCATTACCCTCATTGGCAACCTGGCGCCCCAGATTAATTTCCCCCTCCAACGGGCTGTCACCCGGGAAATCACGCTCTATGGCGTCTGCGCATCCTGCGGCGAATACCCCGCTTGCCTCGACATGATTGCCAACGGCTCGGTCGATGTTGCCCCCCTCATCAGTGCCGTCGCACCGCTCTCCGAAGGGGCCGCCTGGTTTGAACGGCTCTACAACAAGGAACCCGGATTGATGAAGGTCGTCTTGACGCCCGACACCATCCACGGTTAAGCAAAACCCGCGACTCCCCAGCAAGGAAAACACCATGTCTGAAAATCCCTTTGACCTCACCGGAAAAATTGCCTTCATCACCGGCACCAGCCGGGGCCTCGGCCAATACATGGGACGGGCCCTGGCACGGGCCGGGGCGGATTTGGTTATCACCAGTCGCAACGTCGAAAGCCTTGCACCCTTCCAACAGGAAATCGAAGCCCTGGGTCGGAAAGCCTTTCCCGTGGCCCTGGATGTACGTGATCACGACAGCATCCAACAGGCAGTACAGGCCGGTCACGATCACTTTGGCCAGATCGATATCCTCGTTAACAACGCGGGCTGTAATGTGCGCAAGCCCGCGCTGGACATTACGTGGGACGACTATAATCTGGTCCTGGAGACCAACCTGCGGGGTACCTTCTTTGTCGCCCAGGCCGTCGCCCGACACATGGTGGCCCGGAACTACGGACGAATCATCAACATCGGCTCCGTCACCACCGTGGCCGGTTACGCGGGCCTGGGGCCCTATTGCGCAAGTCGGGGCGGAACGAAACAGCTCACCATGAGCCTGGCCGACGACTGGGGCCAACGTGGCATCACGGTCAACTGCCTGGCACCCGGATGGTTTAAGACGGCACAGAATCAGGTCCTCTATGAAAACGAGGCCTGGGTGGAATACATTTGCGACCGTATCCCCCTCAAGCGCCCTGGCCAGCCCAACGATCTCGATGGCACGGTCGTATTCCTGGCATCCGATGCGAGCGCCTATATTACGGGGCAAACCATCCTGGTGGATGGCGGCATTTCGACAGGTGCCACCAAAGCGACGGTGGACTGAGGCAAGCCGGACGCACCACTTGCCATCACTCTGTAAGGACTTGAAGCAGCTACCCTCTTCTTGTGGACTTGGTGGACACTCTGGACGAGGTGGACTTTGGGCGATTTGTCCACCCAGTCCACAGCGTCCACACTGTCCACAACATGAACAGGCGTCGTCGGATCGCGTGGCACAACCGGAGTGCATACGTTATTTCATGGTCGTTGTTGCCAACCATCGACAAAACGTAAAAAGCCCCGCGTCACCATCGTGACGCGGGGCCCAAATCAATCTACTACTATCGACTACTTGAACATAGGCGCATCGGGATTACCGCGCGACATAAGATAGGCCAAGAGGTCGAGGAACTCGTTCTCATTCATGAAGTCGGCCAGACCTTCGGGCATCTGGGAGATACGGGAAGCTTCGATGCTTTTCACATCCGCCGTCTTTACGATGATGGGCTCGGCTTTGGGGTCGGAGGTATGGATTTCCATACGGCCTTCTTCCTCGCTGCCCGAATTATTGACGACAATGCCCTCATACTCCGTGCCATCTTCGAGGGTCACGAGGGACGAGCTGTATTGGTCAGAAATGACATTGTTGGGCTCAATAATTGCCTCCAGCAAATCGGCCATGGAGAACTTGTTGCTGACGCTCGACAGGTCAGGACCCACCGCGCCACCGGCACCATCAAAACGGTGACAGACAACGCAGCCCGTGGCATAGAAGCTGTTGCGACCGTTTTCGAAGTTGCGACCCGTCAGGCCCGCTTTCTTCACGGCAGCCATAGCACTTTCGCGGGTCCAGGACTTGGAGGCCCCTTCCAGATCGCGCACTGCGAAATCTGGAATCGCTTCCAGGCTCTGTCCCGTGATGGGTGCCAGGGCCAGCTTTTCGGCGTCGGAACAATTGGCCAGCGCTTCATCACGAATGTTCGTCAGGAAGCCACTGTAGCTCGCGCCACCGGGAAATTTGGCGGCATCATTGATGAAGGTGAAATAGGCTTCACGCTGAGGCATGGACCAACCATAGCGGACATTGCGCAGCATGAGGGCGTAGTTGATCTTCTGTGACGGCGGATGGTTATCGAGCACCTGCTGGATGGTGCCACCATAACCGGGGTTACGACGCAGGAGTTCGGCCCAATCCGGAATCTTCGTGGGCTTGGCATCGGCGAGGAGGGCGAGTCCCTTCTCGATAATGCTCGGCGCATCCAGATAAACCAGGACGCGGACCAATTCGGCATTCAGGTTGTCGCTGTCCGACGGCAGGAGCGGATCGATCTGCGCAATGGCCGTATCAATGACCGCCTGCTCTGGACGGCCCATGCGGGTGTAGCACAGGGCATAGGCACGCAGGAGTGCGAGGGTTATGTTTTCGTCCATTTTGGCGAGGTCAAATTGTGCCAGGGAAGCGAGCAATTCGCCCTGTATGGCGGCGTCACCCTGACGGGCCAAGGCGATCAGGGCCACGGCAGCAGCTTGGGGATCTTTTTCCGCAAGTGCGCGGGCCTGCCAGGTGGCAACGGGCTGGGCTTCAATGGCGATGCGGGCCGCAAAGCGAATATAGCGATCGGCATTGCTCAGATGAGGCCAGGCCGTTTCAACGGCAACGCTATCTTCGTGGCCATGAAAGGCTTCGAGGCTGTGGCGCAGCGCCCGTGCGGCCAGGGTCGCCTGTGATTCCTTACGGGGCGTCGGTGCCGTCGTTTCGTCGCCCGTGTAGTAAACGCGATAGAGGGCGGATTGCGTGCCACGACCACCAACGGTGATATACAGCGCACCATCGTCACCCACGATAGCATCGGTCAGGGGAAAGGGGGAGCCAGAAACGAACTCTTCCTTTTCACCCACATAGCTCGACCCTTCGGGGGTCATGTGAATGGCATACATGGTGCCAAAGGTCCAGTCGAGAATATAAAAGGCGTGCTGATACTTCGCGGGAAACTTCGCACCCGTACCGAAAGTGACGCCGGTGGGGGAACCAGGTCCGATATCGACAACAGCGGGCAGGCTGTCTTCATAATAGGCCGGCCATTTGCCCGTGCCACTGCGCCAGCCAAATTCGCTGCCGCTGGTGATGTGATTCACACGGGTAGGGCGGTACCAGGGACTGCCGATGTCCCATTCCATATCGGCGTCGAAGGTGAAGAGCTCCCCTTCGGCATTCAATGCGATATCGAATTCGTTCCGGAAACCGTTACCAACGAGTTCCCAGCTGGTGCCATCGGGTGATACCTTGCACACCCAACCACCGGGGGCCATACGTCCCTTGGCGTGACCACGGGCATCCCACTGACGGGGGAGGAGGTGATCTTCGCCATAGTTCAGGGGGGCGCGGCTACCAGAAACTTCTACCAGATTGGTGTGGTTACCGGCATTGACATAAAGGCTCTTTCCGTCTTCGGAAAGAATAATGCCGTGGGGACCGTGTTCACCGCCGCCGTCGATTTTGCGCAACAACTCTACGGCATCGAGATCGCCGTTGCCGTCGCTATCGGTGACGCGATAGAGGCCACTATTGCCCCCGTCGTTCACGTCCACATAGAGGCTATCGAAGGCCCAGAGCAACCCCTGCGCCGAAGTAATCTTCGCGGGTATGGGGGTCACGACGGTCTCGGAAGTCGGGTCGCCCAGGGTCGCCGCTTTCACATGAAAGAGACCGGCATCACCCTGATCGGAAACAAAAAAGCCACCATCGGGAGCCTTGGCCAGATTGACCCAGGAGCCCTGCTTACCCTTGGGAACGGTATACAACAGTTCGGCCGTGAAGCCGGGCAGGAGATTGAGGTCCTTGACCACTTCGGCCACGGGTGTTGGGTCGAGATTGGCGCTTTCGGCTTGAGCCAGCACGTCCAAGGTCATGACGCGGGTCCAGACGAGCGCCGGATCGCCCACGACACCCAGGGCTTTGGCGTTGCCCCAGGCAGAAGCATCATAGCCGGGCATGGCCCAACCTTCCTGCTCCGTCGCAGAGGCCTTCCAGGTACCATCGGTTACTACGGCGGATTCTTTTCCGTTGGCGTAGGTAAGGGTCAGCCGACAAAAGGCGGCTGTGCTGCCTTCCTGGTTGGAGGCCTGAATGGCGATAACGTTGTCGCCCGCCTTCAGCTTGGCCTTGACCGGGCTAACTTCGACGCTTTCCCAGTTACCGTTTTGCATGACCCGGTCACCGTTGATAAAAATTTTGAGTTCGTTGTCACAGGCACCGGCAACGATGGCCTCTTCCAAACCCTCTTCCACCGAAAAGGACTTTACGAACCAGGCACTTTGCCCATCTTTTTCTTCATCAAGCCAAATCCAGGACGGATCGGTGGCCGCCCAGACGTATACCGGCGCCAGGAGCGCCAGGATGAGTAGTGAAATTCTTTGTTTCATAACACTTCCTATCGTTTTTATCCAAAGTGGAGCTAGATTCACCACCGGGGTACACAGACAATCCATATACGTTGCTGTCGAAAGACCCGTCATACTGCCATATTTAGCGCAGAATATGAAAGGTCACTTCTCCGGCAACGCGCGGCCTTCGCCATCAACGGTGAACCTCCGACCGACACCTGCTATAATCGCTTTCCGTATATTTTCGATTGAAAGACCGTTTCCGAAGGAGTCACCATGCCCGACAAGTTGACCGATACCGCCCGACTTTGTGTCCACACCATGACCACCAAACCGCTGGACCTGAAAGACGCCATTCCGGCCTATGAGGCGGCGGGTGTCAAGGGTATTACCCTCTGGCGCGATCACGTAGCCCCCTATGGCCCGAAAGAAGCGGCGAAAATGCTGAAAGACTCGGAGCTGGAAATCGTCAGCCTCTGCCGGGGCGGTTTTTTCCCCGCTACAGCGGGTATGGCCCGGGAAAAGGCCCGGACGGATAACCGGCGCATTATTGACGAAGCCGCCGAGCTTGGCGCGCCCGTGCTCGTGCTGGTCTGCGGGGCGATTCCGGATATCGATCTCCGAACCCAGCGGCAGCAAATCGCCGAAGCGATTCACTCGTTGGTGCCCTATGCGAAATCAGCAGGCGTCAAATTAGCCATTGAGCCCCTCCACCCCATGTATGCCGGGGACCGGTCGGCCATCAACACGATGGATCAGGCCAATAACATGATTATGATGCTCGATAGCGATCAAGTGGGCATCGCAATCGATGTCTATCATGTATGGTGGGACCATTTCCTCAAGGCAGAGATCGAGCGCGCGACGGGCACCATATTTGCCTTCCACGTATGCGACTGGCGTGTCCCAACCCGTGATATGCTCAATGACCGCGCCGTCATGGGCGACGGCTGTATTCAGATCAATGAGATTCGGGGCTGGGTCGAAAAGGCCGGCTTCAACGGGTTCATCGAAGTAGAAATCTTCTCCGAAGAACTCTGGGAAATGGATCAGACCCGCTATCTCAAACGGATCAAGAACGCCTATCTCAACCACGTATAAACGGGTCGAAAAGGCCGAACTACAGCAGGCTGCTGATAAATAGACTGACGGCGGACACCAGTTCGGTCGCAAAATTGAGCACGAAAAATAATGTGTCTCGTACCAATAAGAATAATGCCAACAAAATTTGCATGATTTACTCCGTACACCGGGTCACTACGTCACCCCTGGCAAAAATATCAGGACGGAATTCGTGTCCTAACGGACATGCCGGTAGAGATCTTCCGTCTCGCCGAAGTATATCAGAAACCAATCAGGCAGGAACCATCTATGAGCAACGCTCCCTTTGAAACCCTGAAAGAACGCCTCGCCGAAGTCTGCGACATCAACAGCGCCATCTCGCTGCTCCACTGGGACCAGGAGGTCAACATGCCGCCCAAGGCAGCACCAGGCCGGGGCCAGCAACTCGCGACCCTCTCGGGAATTGCCCACAATCGCTTTACCGACCCAGCCGTCGGGGATTTGCTCCGTGAACTCCAGGAACAGGAACTGACGGGGGACGAGGCCAAACTGATAAGTGAGGCCGCCTACGACTATGGCCGGGCGACCAAGCTGCCGGAATCCTTCGTGCACGAGCTCGCCATCGCCCAGAGCAAAGCATTTGCCGCCTGGACGGACGCGCGCAAGAATTCGAAGTTTGCCACCTTCCAGCCCCACCTGGAAAGCCTGCTGGAGCTGGTGCGGCGCAAAGCAGATTATTTCGGCTATGAAGATTCGCCCTACAACGCCCTGCTGAGCGAGTACGAGCGGGGGCTCAGCACGGAAAAACTCAAGTCTATATTCGGCGATCTGGGGCCGCGACAGGGTGCCCTGGTGGACCGCATCGTAAATGCTCCGAATCAGCCCGACCTCGGCTGGCTCGACCAGGAATGGAATCCCGACACCCAATGGGCTCTGAGCCTGGACGTCCTCCGGGACATGGGCTATGACTTTGACGCGGGCCGACAGGACAAGTCGGTCCACCCCTTCTCCATCAACTTCGACACGAAAGATGTTCGGGTCACCACGCGCATTAACCCCCGGGAGCTCTTTTCCGGGCTTATGGGCTCCGTGCATGAAGGGGGCCACGCCCTCTACGAACAGGGATTCCTCGACAGCGACCGGCGCACCGTCCTCGCTCAGGCCATATCCCTGGGTATCCACGAATCCCAATCACTCTTGTGGGAAAACGTCATCGCCCACAGTCTGCCCTTCTGGAATCGCTACGCACACCGCCTTGAAGCCGCCTACCCCGGCCAGTTGGATGGCCGCACGCCCGAGGATTTCCACCGGGCCGTCAACCACGTCACGCCGAGTCTAATCCGCGTCGAAGCAGACGAATGTACCTACAATCTCCACGTCATCCTCCGCTTTGAAATCGAACTGGCGTTGGTGGAAGGCGACCTGAAGGTGGCCGATGTACCCGAAGCGTGGAATGCCAAAATGAAGCAATATCTTGGCTTGGACGTACCCAATGACGCGCTGGGTTGCCTCCAGGATATTCACTGGTCCCACGGCAGCCTCGGCTACTTCCCCACCTACGCCCTGGGCAATCTCTACGGAGCCCAGCTTTTTGAGGCAATCGAGGCGGCCCTGCCCGACCTGTGGACCCAGGTGGAAGCGGGTGACTTCGCCCCCCTCCTTGGCTGGCTCCGCAAGAACGTGCACGAGGTGGGACGGCGTAAAACCGCTGTCGAACTCATCAAGGATGTCACCGGGAAAGAACCCGACGCCGACGCCTTCATGCGCCATCTGGAACGGCGTTATTTGCCGCTCTATGGGCTGAGCTGAACGCCCTATAAATTTACAATGACGCCTCGTGTCCCGCGAAACCGGGACACGAGGCGTTTCGTATTTGGATACATCCAAGTCGCTACGCAGGGGGGAAGACGATACGTGTAGTGCCCATGAATACCCATCCCACAAAAACGGTCCATATCTGAGCCAGGAAAGAAAACGATAGGGGTGCCACCCATACGCGGAGGAGCGAAGCGGGGGAGCTTATGGGTGATTCTGAAAATCCGGAACCCGAAAACTGGGAACCAGAGAAGCACTCATCGTGCCACGTCGTAGACGCGCCGTAGGCGGGCGATCCGACAACGTCGGTTCGTGTGAAGAGCCCCCTCAGCCAAACAACTCCGCCCAGACCTCTTCCTTAAAACCTACGGTCGCCACACCATCGCCCAACACAAAGGGCCGCTTCACCAGATTACCGTTTTCTGACAAGAGGGCAAGGGCTTCCTTTTCAGAAAGGGTCGGCAGTTTATCTTTCATATTGAGCGCTTTGTAGTCCTGGCCCGAGGTATTGAAAAGCTTCTTCACATTGCCGTCCATGGCGACCAACATCTTTTTCAGCTCCGCCACGGTTGGAGGCGTCTCCCGAATGGGCAGATTCTTGTAGATGATTTCTTTGCTGTCGAGCCACTTCAGGGCCTTCTGGCAGGTTCCGCAATTCTTATAGGTATAAAGTTTCAGGGCCATGAGAGTCTTCCTGTTCACGTATCGGTTGAATGCACTTATCAAGGGCTGCATCGTACCGCGAGGGCGCTGCGGCCCGCAAGATCAAGAATTACCTGGGCAGTTAAGCCAACTATTTTGAAACCAAGCGTCTGTCTGGGTGCCACGGACAAGCCCGCCAGGGTTTGCCCGTGCTGGGACGGGAAAGCGTCCACATGACAGCGAGTACGCTCGCAAAGACAAGGTCTTGTGTATCACCTTATTGAAAGTCGTTTCTGTTTTTGGAAGCCCCCACATTTCCACCGCAGTGAATCTGCGACACGAAGATGACGGCCTTCGGCTTTTCGCCTATTCGTGCTCCACCAGAAATAAATCGACCGCGCCCATGCCCCCAGGCAATTCTGCCCTTGCGTACACCCCCCCGACCTGCTAGGATTGGTTATAACCATTTTTAAAACCCCATGAGGTACGCCAATGAACCTTCGCGCTGTAGTTATTCCCATTGCGATCACCCTGATGTCGTTTACCGCACAGGCCGACACGACCTTCACCGAGAATCTCATCTTTGGCGGATACAGTTATCCCTATGGCATCGCAGCCGGTGACCTGGACGGCGATGGGGACCTCGACATCTCCAGCGCCGACTGCAAGACCAATGATTCGGTCTACTGGTTTGAGAACGATGGCAACGGCACCTTTACCCAGCACTTCGTCCAGAAAAATGATCCGGAGCGACTCGAGCGCCACCTGCTGGGTGATGTCAATGGCGATGGCCACCTGGACATCGTCATCGTAAAAAACCTTCGGGGTCATCTCCTCTGGTTTGAAAACAACGGCACCCCAAAAGACGGACAGCTCTGGAAACGCCACGTCATCACAGAGGATCTCCCCGGAGCCTATGACGTGGCACTCGCCGACATCGACAAGGACGGCGACCTCGATGTGGCCGCCTCCAGTTGGGTGCTGGGCAATCAGTTTGCCTGGTTTGAAAACGACGGCACACCGGACACGGACCACTGGACCAAACACATGATAGAGGCCGACGTCGACGAGACCCGCGCCATTCGCGCCGCCGATTTTGATCAGGATGGCGACGTGGATCTTATGGGTGTAATCGCCGTGAATCCAACCCTTCAGGACGACGGAACAAAGGTGTTCAAGCCCGGATTCGTCGTCTGGTATGAGCAGTATCGCGATAACGACGCCATCGCTTTCCGACGCCACGATGTCGCCCAGGCCATTCGCCCCCTCCACGGGGAGCCGGCCGACATGGATGGCGACGGCGATTTGGACATCGTCATGGCCATGGGCATGTCCGCCCCCGTAGAACGCACGGATACCCATCGGGTCCTCTGGTATGAAAACACGGCGGACCGCAACGCCCTCTGGCCCACCCATGTGGTGGCCGATGGATTCAGTGACAGCTTCGAAGCCATCGCCCATGATATGGACGGCGACGGGGACATGGATGTGGTGGCCACCTCGTGGCGTACGCCGGGTCGGGTCGTCTGGTTTGAAAACGGCGGGGACCCCAAAGGCACGTGGACGATGCATCCCTTGAAGAGCGATTGGCGCAGTGCCAACCAGGTTATCGTAGCCGACTTTGATGGTAACGGGAAGCCCGATATTGCGGCCATTGCAGAACACGGAAGTTACGAACTGCGGTGGTGGAGAAATGAAGGAAGCACGCGCTAAGTCCGGTGCCGTGCCTAGGGATTAGAATCTGAGCGTTTAGCCCAGAAACAGCAAGGGTAAGACGTCCAGCACCAAGGCAATCACAGCGAACTTTGAACACCGCTTATCCCAGGGATAAAGGCTTGAGATGGCATAGATGGCCGAGGCGACGATGGCAACGACGCCTACGCCCACAAGAGGAAAGGTCAGAATGGGGAGTGGCGAACCCGCCAGCGCTGCGGTAAACGGGTCTTCGCGCAGATAAAAATGGAGGCCAGCCGCTATGCCTATTAAGACCAGGCCTACGACCGAAAGGAAGAGGGAGGCACCGGCCTTGGGAATAACACGGCGGGCTTCGCAGGAACTGGATGAAGAGGGAACTTCGACGTAGACGATGCCATCTTCCCCCATGACCCGTGCCGTAAGCACCGTGGCCAGCGCGAGCATTTTGGAGAGGTCATCGCGATTCGCCTCGACCCCAACTATGTTGCCCCGCTCGAGATAGAAGGCCTTCTCGTGGTCGCACCAGGAAACAGCGAAGGATGGATCGGAGCCAGGCCGCTCCCACATCAACTCCGCGTCTTCCTCGACACAAGCACACCACTCCGCTTCCGTTATGGCCGGCCCATCTTCCCGCGACCATCGGTTACGGCGTGTTATGTAGTACGTGTTCCCCAAAACGAATTTCAGTCTCCGGTCAACCTCAGCTGTACATTTCCCAATGAAATGGCGTTGGTCCCTTTGCCGAATTTTACGGGTATTATCACCACACCGATCTTTTCCGCCTCCAGTACAAATTCCACCACCGTCTCCTCCCCTTTTTCTTCGTCGGTGCAGTTGTCACACTGATCCGGATACCAGGTACCCCCGTAGGTAAATTCCAATTTTCCCGCCTGATCGGTGAATCCATCATAGATCACCCTATCCCCAACTTTCACGACGATGTGAATCCCCTTAATGGGCTGATGGCCCACACCGTCTACGAGCGTACCGTGTACAACTATTTGGTAGTCATGTCGGACGTGACTATGCACACATCCCGCACAGAAAAATGCGAGGAACAACCCAACTACCGCAACCGTCGGAACAATAAACCGTCGGGCTATATTCACCCGTACTGGACACACGTTCCGTGCATTCAGGCACCGTGGTTCTGTTGACATCCTGCGACACTCCTGCTGCAACACATCCCTGAACCCGCAAGACCCACGCCTCGCAAATGGGCACCATGGGTCACCACTATACCACCGAATGTCGCGCTTGTAAAATCGACGATTTTGTACGAATACAACTAAATCAAGAAAAACGGGCGGGGCACGTAGAAAACACCCTGGGGGTGTTAAGCTATCGATATATCAGACAGGAATGTTTGATTCCCTGGTGCCGTCGGGCCGGCGGCGCTCCATAGGAGCACCGCCTCTGCTAGCAATAATTCAGCTACCCGCCACCACGACCGGTTCGGGAAGTTCCCGGACAATTTCCTCAACGCGATAGCCAAAGCCACTGCCCGATATGGAATCCAATCTCACCACGCCATCACGACGTTTATAGAGGCCCGGGTGGACCTGGGCTTCGGGCAGGCTCGCATCGGGGTAAAACTGCATGGCGTTGGTCTCTACGCCCATAATCGTGCCTGCATGGGCCGCGAGGAGCACGTGAGGGATCTGCGCGAGCATGGGGTTGGTGAGGTCCTGCACCATGAGGGTCATGCCATGGGCCTTTGCCCAACACAGGCTCAAGAGCGCGCCCGTCTGGGTCTTGCAGGTCTTCAGGGCGACACCGGTCCAGCCCAATTCGCGACCAAGCCGCACGTGCTCCCAATCGTGTGCGCTCTCATCCATGAAGAGGGGCTTTCGCGAAGAAACGCTGTGGACGTCGATTCGGTGTTCTTCCAGTTCATAGGGGAAGGGCTGTTCGACATAGAGCAACATGCCGCAAATGCGGGGATGCTCAATAATCAATCGGTCCAGAATGATGTTCACATAGGACGGGTCGGTGACGGTGCAATTGAAATCGGTGGTCAGCCAGACGACCCCTTCCTCGATGGCGATAGTGCCCACATCAACGATGCGCTGGTAATCCCAGGTGGCGTCGGTGCCGCAGAGCTTAATCTTGAGACAGGTCAAACCATCTGCCCGAATCCAGTCCCGCAGAAGCACCGGGTAGTTATCCTGGGGCAGAACAATATCGGGCTCGAAGGCATTCAGGGGGTCCTTGCCGCCAACCAGATGCCAGGCCTGCAGATCCATACGCTGAGGTAATTGAAAAAAATCCTGGGGATATTTTCCAGAGAACGACACCTCCGCACCGACCGCGGGCTCAATGAAGGTGGTCAGATCCCGGCTCATGTAGTTCCCGTTGTAGGTTTCATAAGTCGCCACGCTGTTTGCGTTACCATAGGCATCGTGCAAGGCGATATCGAAGGCCGAACAACAGACCAGCGCCGCAAGCCAGGGCATGGCTTCCTCGTCTCGTGCTGCATTGAAGTCTGCCAACAAGGCAGGCAGACGTTGCTGAAGGAAATCGTGGCCCACTTCCATGGCATGGCCCGAGACGTCAAAACTGGCCCACGCGGCAGCAAGCGCCTCGCAAAATGCCATCATGGCCCCTTCCCGGATGCTGTATTCCAGGGTGCTGGGCCAGACCCAATTGCCGCTGAGGGGGGTTTCACCCCACCCGACGACGTGGTTTCCACTGCGATCTTCCACAACGAGCTTCACCCGCGCGCATTGAATATGGGTCGAAACGGCACTGCCAAACTTCAAGGGGACCCGCAACGTACAGGGAATATAGTAAAGACTGGCGGCAACAGGGCGTATATCGGTAGGTTTTGACAAGACGGCAATTCCTTTAGCGCGTATTTTACACGCGTAGTAGTTAATTCAACGCTGAAGAGAAAGTGTGCCACGGCGAGACCATGTACTACAATGCCCTTTCCCTTAATCCATCGTCCTGGAAAGTTTCCCGTGCTCCAAACCACCCGTCCCATGTCCCATAGCCGAAAGCAGCGCCTCCAGACCCTGACGGTGCCGCTGAACGCCCTTTATGCCCGCTTTAACCAGCGTCAGTTCGTCTACCCGGACCCCCTGGCACCGCTCTATGACTTCAGCGATCCAGGTGACCAGGAGGTGGTGGGCCTTATCACGGCGACCCTGGCTTTCGGCAACGTGAAACAGATATTAAAGAGCATCGATGTCGTGCTTCAGAATTTTCCCGATCCCGCGCGCAGTCTCAAAGACATGCCCAACCGCATCATCTTGAAGCGCCTCACTGGCTTTCGACATCGCTACGTCGCCGAACAAGAGATGGCGTCACTACTCGCAGGCATTCGCGAAGCCCTACGGGAACACGACGCGATCGGCCACTGTTTCGGGGCATTGGATGACTCGCATACGCCAACCATTGTCCCGACGCTGACCCGATTCGTGCATTTTCTTCAACATCACGGTACGGTGGAGAAAAATTACCTGTTGCCCGATCCTGACCGGGGTAGCGCATGCAAACGGTGGTTTATGTACCTCCGCTGGATGGTTCGGCAGGACGATGTGGATCTGGGGCATTGGGCTCACTTGGGGGCCCATCGACTGGTCATCCCCGTGGATACCCACATGCAACGGGTGGCCCGGGGGATGTATCTGAGCCGCCGAAAGGCCGCGGATCTGAAAACGGCCCTCGAAATCACCGAGGCCTTCCGCGTCATCTGCCCAGAGGATCCGGTCCGTTATGATTTTTGCCTGACCCGCCTCGGAATTCGCGACGATGGCGATATGGACGGATTCCTGAAGTCTCTCAAAACCCGTTGAGCGGCGGGGACTTCCACGCCGCCTGTCGTTCTAATTTTGGATTCCCCCCGTCCTATTGACTATACTTTCCATTCCCAATCTGACGCATCTGCGCCCAAGCCCAAGCGGTCATCCCCATGAAAACGGGGCGGCCGATTTACGCTACGTGGGGCCCGAAAATAAAAAATAGGCCGAAGGCCGTCATCTCCGCGAAGGCGGAGATCCAGTAACGCGAACACAGAAACCGAGCATACCTACTGGATTCTCCCGTGCGCGGGAATGACGAATTACTCCAAATGGAGCCCGAAAATTTTAAAAAGGCCGAAGGCCGTCATCCTCGCGAACGGGGCTGTTGATTTACTCAACGCCTCCTACCGCACGGAATGAAAGCACGTTGCCGTCATCTCCGCGAACGCGGAGATCCAGTAACGCGAACACAGAAACCGTGCATACCTACTGGATTCTCCCGTGCGCGGGAATGACGCTATAGATTCACACGATATAAATCAGACCAGCACGATGCCTTCAAACCGTCAGCGCCGGTGATTTAACAATTTTTAGAGTATTCTACCGCCAGAGGTACCCATGGAATCCCCAGAAATTCCCCATTCCCAAGACACGACTGAACCGGAAGCGGGCAACACCGCCCCGGCCCATCGCGGTCGACCGGAAAATACGATATTCTCGATCCTCCTCATGGCTCTGCTGTCGGCCGGTGCCCTCTATGGCGTGGCGTGGACGATCCAGGCGAAGGAAACCATAGTAAACACTTGGGATTTCCGCAATGAGTCCCTGGAAACGTCACCCTGGCATTTCCCGGGGGATGAACACACCCAGAATGAGAAGGGTACGACGTTTGTACTCGAGGGAACCGGACCCGGACCAGAAATCATACTGCCTATGGACTCGGATTCGTTGAATCAGATCCGCGTTACCCTGGACGTCACCCGAACACTGGACAATAGTCCCGTTAAGTTCTTCCTTGACTGGTATTGGGCCACCACCGATGATATCGCCGCGGCGAATGGCATATGGCCCTACAACAGCCAACGTGGCATAGAATTTCTCGTTCTGGATCGGGACTTACCAAACACCTACACGGCGCAGGTTGGGCGACATTCCCAATGGAATGGCACCATTGCCCAGGGGGTCGTCACTATGCGCATTCTCCAAGACGAAATTGGTCCCTACAACGTTTGCATTGAGCGCATAGAATTTCTGGAGTAACAGACGATGACCACGGTAAAACATGACAAAAAGTGGGCACGCGTCCTCTCGGCAATACTATTGTTGGCCTTGATTGGCTATGGTGGCTATTTGCGTTACCACGATCTCGGCTTCAGTCTCTATGACAATGAAATCGTGACCCGATCCATTGCCTTGGACACGGTGGAACACACCGTGAAAAACCAGGGCTTCCCCCTCTACTATCTGGCCGCAAAACTGAGCCTGGTGATCGGCGATTCAGAACGGACGCTCCGCCTGCCCAGTTTCCTGGCCGGCTTGTTGAGCATCCTCGCCCTTTATGGTCTCGTTCGCCAACTTCATTCGCGCACGGCGGGCCTGGTCGCGGCGGCCCTGTTGGCCTTTAACCCCTTCCACATCACCCACAGCACCTTTGCCCTCTACTACGCGCTCCTCATGCTGTTTACCATTCTTACCCTCTGGTCACTGCTCCTGGTGCTGGAGCGGGGGCGCTGGCACCAGTGGCTGGCCTACACCCTGTCCGCCTTCCTCGGCATGGTGACCCAGGTATGTTTTGCACCCGCCTTGCTCATGCTGAACGTGGGCGCAGCAATCTATCTCCTCTGCGCCAGGAAGAACCGTTCCCTGAAGCATCGCCTGGCCCTGATTGTTCTTCTGTTCATTTGCACGGGCATATCTCTGGGCTTCAGCGTCTTCAAATTTCAACACGAGACCAACTTCTTTCAGCTGGCCTCCTTCGCGGCCCAACCCCTCTCCCCCGTCGAAAGTAATGGCGCTGAAGCTACCGCATCGACGATACGCCCGAGTGTCATCGCAGCCCACCAGCAACGCCCCCTGGGTGGCGGCGCCGCCTTTGCCGGCACCGACGGTGGTGAAACCCGCTTTGTCCTCACCTACTATGATTGCCTCGAATATCTGAAGTGGTTTTTCTGGAGCGATACGCCCTTGGTATGGACCGTGCTCCTCCTCGTGGGCATCTGGGGAGCCGTCGATCTGCTCTACCGCATACCTGCTGCCGGTCTACCCATATTTTTCGGCCTCTTCCTGGCCCCCGTACCGTTCTTCTTTCTCAGCTCCAGCCACTGGTACCATCCCCGCTATTTCGCCTATGGACTCATCTTCTCCCTGATTCTCGTTTCCATCGGTGTCTGTGTGCTTCCCCGCTTTCTTTCGCGGGTCCTGGGTGCGCCACGAAGTCTGCGCCTGTGGAGACGGGTGCCGGAAGCACATCCCCGTCGCACCCTGACCGCCGCCAACGTACTCTATCTGCTTTTTGTGGTGGCCATGGCCATACCGGCCGTTCCCTATATCAATGCTGCGTATCAGACCTACCCGGTCGCCGGCTACCTGCCCAAGGGCCCGCTGGAGATTAACCACACCCCCGAACGGGATTGGCGCAACCTCTATCGGTATATGGCGCGCACCGCAAAAAAAGAGGACCAGATCCTCTTCATGAGTCCGAATACGGAGCATGGCCCGGCCTATGCCCAGTATTATCTCTCCCACTTCCTCCCCTGGTCGGAAGAAGGAAAAAATGTGGACTTCCAATTTGGCATTCCTACAGAAGAGCGGCTCAAAAACTTCGCTGCGGAACGACCGGAAGCAAATTTCTGGTGTGTGGGCTATATCAAATACCGCTATGGCCAACAACGGCCTATATTGATGGAAGCAGGTGCCCAGCAAGAGAATTTCTGGGAGCGCAACCACAACAATGGCCTGGCCCTGTTTTATATCGGTGCGCCGACCACCACCCACGTTGCCAACGGAAGTTTCGAAGAAAAAGTAACGATGGATCTTCCCGATGGCGCCGAAGTGGACCCCAAAACAGCAACCCACGGCAAGTCTTCCCTGCGGCTCTCTGTGCCCCCATCGGATACCGCCACAACAGGCCACTACGTAAGCTTCCCCACCGCGCCGGCAGGATATCGCCTGCGCAACAATGGCTTCGAAGCCTGGTCGGCGGGCCTCCCCGTCGGGTGGAACCTCCGCACCGCCGATCCCGCCCTCGTCTCCATGGTACGGCCGGGTTTTGAAGGAGGCACCAGTCTGGTCCTCGCGCCATCAGAAGAAGACACGGTGGTGCAACAGAGCCTTTCCATCGGCCTGGCACCAGGGCGCACCATCGAACTACAGATGATGGGCAAAAGCGAAACACCCAACAACCTCCACCTCGTCGTGCGCTATCAGGGCCCCGGCTACCAGCGGGAAGAGCATGTTGTCCATCCCGGAAACGGACGATGGGTCCAGCTACATACCACCATCGATCTTCCTGCGGATGTGGATGCCGACAGTATCAGTCTCGAAGTCTGGCGCATGGCCGGCGGCACGGGTGATGTAGTTGTCGACAATCTGGAACTTCGTGTCCAGGATCTTGGCGGTCGCCTGGAACCCCAGGAACCCTATGTGCTCTCCCTTACCCTGCGCACCCAGGATCTCCTCGACAACGAAGGTTCCGGCCGCAACAATGTCGGGCACGTACGCCTCCGCTGGGAAGACAGCGAAGGGGTATCGGGCACAACAAATCTCATTGAGATCAACGATAATCAGGCGTGGCGTCATCATAGCGTCGTCGTTACGCCCGGCATGGATTTCCCCCTCGACACAGAATCACTCTTTGTGGAAATCGGGATAGAAAACGGTACCGGAACAATCTGGATGGATGAAGTGCAGCTCGAACGGGGCACCGCACCCACCTCGTTTACCGATTCCCATCGCTTGCCCCATGATGAGGCCCTCGCGGGCGCTGAGCTCGCTCCCCTGGAATTCGACGTCTCCTGGGACTGATAGCGGCCCCACCGCCCCAGAGCATCGGTAGCGGCGGTCTCTAAACACGACGCCGTGCCTGTTGTGAACGTTCCCACCACCTGGAGAACCTGAGATGTATCTGCGCCTGGAATCGGCTCTGCTGGGTTACCTGCACCGCCCCCAATCGGTGCCCAGGGTCTGTGCGCTCGCCGCGCTCATCATGGTACCCACCCTGTTCGCTGGGTTCTTTCTCGATGACTACATACACCTGCTTACTCTGCGCGGGGAAGGCACGGTGGCACAGCCCTACGATATTTTTGAATTTGCCCCGGGCGACGCCGACGTTCTCTTCCCAATGATGAATTCGGGCCCCTACCCCTGGTACACCCTGCCCGATCTCAAACTGCACTTTTTTCGACCTCTCTCTTCCGCAACCATGGTGCTGGATCATGCACTTTTTGGCGAAGGGGCCTTTTTCTACCACGTCCATAGCCTGGTCTGGTACGTCCTGCTTGTTGGAGCGGTTTTTCTGCTATTTCGACGTACCATGGCCCCGGCCATGGCCGGTCTGTGTTGTATCATCTATCTGGTGGACGACGGGCATATCCTGCCGGCACTATGGTGGTCCAACCGCAACGCCATTGTCGCCGCCGCCCCCGCACTACTGGGGCTGCTCGCCCATATGCGCGCCCGAGAGGATCATTGGGTCCCCGGGCGTCCACTGGCCTTGTTGGGCTTCGGCCTGGGACTCCTCGGCGGCGAGACGGCGCTGGGGATCTTTGGTTACCTCATCGCCTATGAGTTGGTTGGTCGCCAGGACGCCCTGTGGTTGCGAATTCGCGCCCTGGTGCCCGCAGGACTTTTGGCGTTGGGCTACCTCGCGGTGTATAAGACGGCCAACTATGGCGTATTCGGCTCTGGCGTCTACCTGGACCCTCTTGCGGAAGGGGGGGCCTTTCTTCGGGCCTTACCCATCCGACTGGCAGATCTTATCGGCATCCAATTCTTCGCCCTGCCCTCGGAGCTCACCGTGGTCTCCAATGCCGTGCGGGTGCCCCTGCTCCTCGCCGCACTCGTCTGCACCGGCGTCGTTGTACTCGGCTTCGCGTTGCTCTGGCGTCGCTGTGACCCGGATGAACGTCGCCTCCTCCTCTGGATGGGCCTCGGCTCCTTTATCGCAACCTTACCGGTACTGGCCACCTTCCCTTCGGGCCGACTGTTGTTGCTGCCCTCCATCGGCGGGGCAGTCTGGATTGGCTTCATTATCGCCAAAGGGTTGGACGTGGCACGAGACCCTGCATCCTCCGTGTTGCGCCTGTTGGGACGGGTCTTTCTTTTTCTCCATATCCTCCTTCCCCCCGTCATCTGGCTCGCCCTCAGTATGGTCATTCCAACCATTATTTTCTTTTCAAAAGATGCCTTTCACGAGATGGATCTCCCGAAGGAGTCCCTCCCGGAGCAACAGGCCATCTGTCTTTTTGCCCCTGATCCCTACACCGGGTTTTATCCACTCATGATGCGCCAATACCTGGGCTATCCCGTGTTGAAGGGTTGGCAAACCCTGTCTATCGCGCCCTTTGACCACGAAGTTACCCGTACGGGCCCCAATGATTTTGAGGTGCGCATTTTGAAGGGTGAATTGCTCTCCACCCCCTTTGAGCGGCTCCTCCGGAGCGAGAACTATCCGTTTGAACCGGGTGACATGGTAAATTTGGACGGTTTCTCCATCGAGGTACTTGAAGTGGGAACGTGGGGACCCCATCGCTTCCACCTTCATTTTGACCACCCCCTGGAGTATGAGGGCTATCGTTTCCTCGCATGGCAGGAGGGTCGTCTTTCCCGATTGACCTGGCCTCCCCTAGGCGAAACGAAAATATTTCGGGCGTCCGGGGGCTATTTTTCCTGGCCCAATTTCAAAAAGCGCCTGCCCCTGTTATAAGATCACCCCCTGCTGCTGCGTTTTGGCCCGCACCCCGGGTGCGAAAGCCAGCCACCGGTACAACCCTGAGGAATATTTCATGATCATCTTAGTTAATGGGGAGAATCGCGATGTCGAGTCGGGCACCTCTATTCAAGGCTTACTCGACAGCCTGGACCTCGATGGTAGTGTGCTTGTCGTACAGAAAAATGACGATATTATAGAGCAGGCGGACTATGGGCAGGTGCAACTGGACGAAAATGACCAGATCGAGCTTGTACAGTTCGTTGGTGGTGGATGATGGATCTGGCCGACCGACAGGCACGTTTTCTTCAGGCCGACCTCTATGTAGTCATCACCGAAGCCTTTTGCGACGGGCGTTCCGGCCTCGATGTATTGGACGGATGCCTTCGGGCAGGGGTGCGGCTCATACAGTTTCGTGAAAAGAATCTTCCCGCGAAAGCATTGGTAGAGAAAGGGATGGTCTTCGCCGATCGTTGTCGCGAAGCCGGTGCCCTCCTTATCGTCAATGACCGCGTCGATATTGCCTTGGCTATCGGGGCAGACGGCGTCCATCTGGGTCAGGATGACCTCCCCATCGCGTCGGCCCGCCAGATTGCACCCGATCTGCTCGTGGGGGCGAGCTCCCACAATCTGGAAGAGGCCCTCGCCGCTCAGTCGGCCGGCGCGACGTACGTGAATATTGGCCCTATCTTCGCCACACAGACCAAAGACGTCCCGACGGGCGTGGTGGGTCCCGAAATGATTGACACCATTCGCCCCCACCTTACCATTCCCTTCACGTGTATGGGCGGATTGAAGGCCCACAATCTTAATGTGGTCGTGGAGCGGGGCACCCGTCGGGTTGCCGTCGTCACTGCCGTTACGGCCGCACCCGACGTAAAAGAGGCGGCCCGCACCCTGCGTCAAGCCATTCACGCAGCGGGGTAGTCAGGACGCGTGCGGTGCCATTACCACCGCGAGTCGGCTCAAATTTAAACCAAAAAAACTCGGGCGCTCCCGTATTCTGGAGCGCCCGAGTTCTATTAAATGTGTTTTACCTTCAGCGGGCCTACGACCCGGCCGAAGAGAGCTGTTCGATCATGGAGACCAGCGGGTAGAAGAGGGCAATGAAGAGCACCATAATCCCGATACCCACGACAACCGTGAATATAGGCTGAAGGGCTTCACCAAGACCGCGGGTCATGATTTCTACTTCTTTTTCGTAGATATCGGCAACCTGGTCAGAAACTTCGTCCACTTTACCGGATTCTTCACCGGTTACGAGCATGTCGGTCACCACGTGAGGAATAGCCGGGGCTGCTTTACGGAGGGGCGCTTCCATGCCGCCACCACGTTCAATAGAATCGCGGACCCCTTGCAGTGCTTCCGCCACGCGGCGGTTATTCACGGCGGAGCGAGTCAACTCCAGCGTCTGCATCATGGGAACGCCTGAGCGAATCAGCAGGGCCAGCGTCCGGGTCATTTCAACGATGGCACCGCCCTTAATGATGGGGCCAATAATTGGAATACGAAGCTTGATGGTGTCCACCCAACGTCGGACCATGGGATTGCGGGCAATAAAGAACTTATAGACCACCAGCAGGCCAGCGAAGATGACAAAGGGCCACCACCAGATTACGGCAAATACATCGGACGCGGAAAACAGGAATTGGGTCAGCGGCGGAATTTCGAGATCCGCCTTTTCAAACATACCCCGGAATTCCGGAATCACATAGTTGGTAATCAGCAACATCACCAAGGTGCAGACAACAACGAGAATCACCGGATACACCATGGCACTGCGGACCCGTTTCCGCATGAGTTCCCGTTCACTGCGGTAGGCAACGACCCGTTCCAATACGGTAATCAAGGTACCACTCGCTTCACTCGCTTTAATGAGATTGACGAATACCCGGTCAAAGTATCGGCTGTGGCGATCAAAGGCCTGCCAAAGGGGATTACCGGCTTCCACATACTGGGTGATATCGGCTATCAGGGCCCGTGTCTTCGCGTTTTCACTACGCTTCGACAAGGTCTGGAGGGCGCGCAGAATGGGCGTACCCGCTTTCAGGAGCATGATGAGCTGACGAAGGAAATCGGTTACATTCCGGGAGCGAACGCTACCCAGAAAGGATGCGGCGGCTGCGGGCCCCGAATAGTCGCCGGCAGCTTTGGCTTTTGCATCGCGACCAATCGTGGTTTTTGACTTGGCGGCAACGGCTTTGACCAGGCCGGGTTTTCCAGCACCAGACGTTCCAATTGAAAGCGTGGGCATCCCTGCGGGCTTGACGGGTGCACCAAGATCTGCCTTCTCCGCAGCCTCTTTCTTTTCTGGCTCGGCGAGGACCTCTGCCAGCCCTTTGACGTCGACGCGTTTCAAGCCGGTTCTGCGGGCAACGGGCTTTTTCGCGACCGCTTTCTTCGCCACAGGCTTCTTCGCAGTCGCTTTTTTGGCAGCGGGTTTCTTTACCGTTGCCTTCTTGGGCGCAGGCTTAATTTCGGGCGCTTCCGCCTCGGTCGCAGGTGTTTCCGGCGTGCCTTCGGCGGCATCGTCGCTGACTTCAGGATTCTCGGCTTCGTTAGCCATCAGAAGGCATCCTCCCTAGAGTTATTATTCGATGGCCCACAAACAGGGGCCGACTTGGTTGTCCAACAGGCCACGAAGTGGGGCACATCAGGCCGACGCATTTTCATCCGATACAACTACTTCTACTACGCCCCCATCCTCCGCCACATCTATATCCACGTTCCACTGAATGACTTCATAGCTGCCGTCCGGTGCAAAGAGCAACACGGCCTCCACACGGTTGACAGAAACGTTCATGAGGTATTTTCGCTTCTCTACGGCATTCGCCGTACGATAGTTCGCTTCATCTACAAAACGGGCATATCGTCCTTCACAAATAATCCGAAAGCAGCGGGATTGAAAGCCGACGGACGAATCTACCGTAACCGCTTCTCCGGGTACCGTACGTACTTCTGCGATGGCCTGAGCCAAGGCGGCGGCCGTTAGAAAGGGCCCTTTGGCCTTAACCTGAGACGCCTGCTCCGGCGACAGATCGAGTACTGCTTCGAAGACGGCCGGCTCCGCCACATTAATATTGAGAAAGCCAGCGGGACTATCGTTATCAAGCACCGAATAGGTGGTCAACAGGTCGGAGGCCGTGGCCGGGTCGAATTCGGTGTCTTTAAGCAACCCACGGGAGGAGAGTTCGTCCAACTCCAGCAACCAGCTCGCCCCTTCGGCACTTCCCGCACGGGGCACACTGGCCGCAATCGTTCGGGCTGCGTCACCGGAGATGCCCATAACGCGCTGCAGAATGCTCGCGGGCGCATGGTTCACATTTACTTTGCCACTCTCGTCTACGATGGTAACGTTGACCCCTGCCAGCCGGGGTGCGCCCATCTCCTCTGCAACAATGGCCTCTTCGCCCGTAGTGACACCGCGATAGGTAGGCAATTCAATGTGGTAGGGCTCGTCAAAGCCGATGGGGCGTTTTTCGGGATTCAAAACGAATTGCTGTAGGCTCGCCGCTGCGATCTCTACACCGGCCGTAGAAAGTTGCCGGGCACGCTTTTCGCGCAATTCCAAATTCGATTTATCCAGCTCCAACTCCATATACCGCACGTAAGCCATACCCAACGCGGAAAATACCGCCAAGAGTACGATGGCGAAGAGCAGGGCCGTTCCACGTTGACCGTGGGCGGACGGGCGGAGCCTGAATGCAGACCCCATGTCAGTTTTTATAGCGTACATCGTATGGCTCACTTTGTATGGAGTGGAAATACGGCTTCCCGACAAACGTGCTCATTGGGTCGGTTCTTCAGCGCGAAACTCAGGCTTACCCGAACTGCCGCAGGCAATTCAGGACGCGTCCATTCTTTTTCCCAGGTGTTCTCATGGGTGAGGTAAGTAATATTCATGGCAACCACCTGCTCGCCCTTGACCTGCACACCGGCGGAGGGCTCCGTGCCATCTTCGGGTCCCTGGCTTCGCACTAATTTTGGGGCACCTTCCCGATCAATGGAATACATGACGGAAAGGGATTCCCAGGGACCGGTTCCACGATTGCGCTGGAAGACGGGCAAGATGATGCGATCATCTTCGGGCTTATGTCGGTTTACCATTTTCTCGGTCTCGAGACGATCGATACCTTGTATCGTCCGTCCGGTGCGCTCGGCAGACGCCACGCGCTCTATGTCGTCGCGGATGGCATTGAAAATGTTTACGCTCTTGGCGTTCAGCTCCATGCGCACCGTGGTGTCACGCCAGACGGAGGTCATTTTCCCAAAGGTCTGCACGCCGATGGTGGTGACCACCGAAAGAATGGCCAGAACAGTGAGAAGCTCGAGCAAGGTAAAGCCATATCGGGCGGCGCTTTTTCTCATCATCAATTCTCCACCCAATCGGGAACGACTGCAGAACGAGGTACGGCACTGGTGAGGGCGATATTTTCCATCTTGCCGGACTCCTTCCTCTGCACGTTTACGGTGATTTCGAAATAGGCGCTGCGGGGCTCAGGCAATCGACCGTAGGCCGACCAGCGAAATTTATCGAACACGTTCGTTTCGCGTTTGAAAGAGGCATCTTCGGGGAGAAGGACGTTGGGAAGGGGCACCTTACGGCCCGCTCGCGGGTCTTCCGCATTGCGGCGCACCCGGAACAAACCCTGTTCGCTCGGGTTTTGATGGTCCCATACGTAAGCGGAAGGACTGGCCAGGACCTGAGCCAGTTCACTCTCGGCAATGGTTGCCGCCAGTTCACGGTGTTGGGCTAAGGCTCCCAAATCGGCACTGGTCATGTAGAGCTTAAAGAGGATAGTGGTCGCAACGCTGATGACCGTCAGTGCGACAATCAGTTCAATAAGCGTAAATCCACGCCGATTACACTGATGTTGGCTTCCCCGGCTAGCATGGTGAATGGGTTGCATGAGACTCCTTCCCGCGCCATCGAGTACGGTGTATGCAGGCCTCGAATTCCTAGGTGCCGCCTGATTCAGTAAGCGGTCTCCCAATAGGGTGTGAGACCTATAGTATGCATAATTTCTTGGTTATGTCAACATTAAAAAAAAGTGACAATAACTCGATTTAACCATTTACAAACAATAAAATACTAAGATATTGACCTGTAATAGGCTTTAATACTACGAAAAATACACGTTATCGACAGGGCGAATAGTGTCGAAAACACGGTCTGAAGTTAGGGCCACCGAAGACACGTGTGGGACATATTTTCATTATTCTCCGCTGGAATATTCAGACATATATCCCCCGTGCGCTGCCCCTCCCCCCCCCCGTGTCACCGGGCGGAGCGCGCCCTCATTGATAGGCGGCCGGGGATACGTCCGGGGACTACTCGTCCACCCCGCATTGGGCAAGCTTGAGGTAGAGGGTGCTACGACTTATGCCCAGGATACGGGCACTCTTAGCCCGGTTTCCATTGCAGTTGCGTAGTACTTTCAGGATATGTTCCCGTTCCAGTTCGGCCAGCGTTACGAGGGGCCCGTCGTCGGACTTACTCAGCTGTCGAATATGGCCATCGCGCCAGATGTCTTCTGCTGAAATCAACGGGGTTGTCGTGCGGTGGGCAATACGCTCGATCGTATTTCGGAGTTGGCGAATATTGCCAGGCCAATGATATTCCGATAAGACCGTGCTCGCTTCCTCCGACAACACATGGAGCAGACGCTCATCCTCTGTCGCCATCAAGTCCATGAAATATTGTGCCAGTACCGGCACGTCGCCGGCGCGCTCACGCAAAGGCGCAGCATGGACGGCAAAACCAGCCAGTCGGTGGTAGAGATCGCTTCGAAAGCCCTCATCCTCTACCGAACGGTTGGTCGCAGCGACGAAGCGGATATCGACGTGCATCTCTTCCGACGCGCCAACCCGTCGATAGGTTCCTTGCTCCAGCACGCGAAGTATACGGGCCTGATTTTCCGGACTGAGATCACCTACCTCGTCGAGAAAAAGGATTCCCCTATCGGCCATGGCCAATAGTCCGCTTCGAGACCCCTGGGCACCGGTGAAGGCGCCACGAACGTAACCGAAGAGCTCGCTCTCAAATAGATCCGGTGGAATGGCTGCACAGTTTACAATTACGTAAGGCTTCTCCTTACGCGCACTGTTCCGGTGAACCGCCCGGGCAATGAGCTCTTTGCCCGTTCCCGTTTCACCCGTAATTAAGACGTTTAGCGGCGTGCGCGCCGCTTCATATACCATCGTTCTCAAGGCAACGAGGGCGGGACTGCGCCCCACAAGGGGCATCTTTTCTGATGCTTCCGCGTCGGAAAGCCGTCGATTCAGCTCCACCAGCTCTTCATGCTGCTTCGCGGCGTGCACATAGGGACCGACCAATTCACAGAGGGCGGAAAACAGGGTAAGCACCGTTTCCCGATCCCCCCCCGTGCCGAGGGAGCTCATTACGACCACACAACAGCCCAGGGCCGAATCACCGTGAAAAATTGGTGCCAGGAACACGTAGCGGGCTTCCAGGTCTTCGGTGGCTATCGTACAGGAAAATGCTTTTCGCTCTTCTTGTGATTTCTCAAGGGTTTCGACCTGAATTGCACATTCGAAATCCTCGCCCAAGGTATCCTTGATACCCCAATCGCCGTCTACTTCCTCCAGAAAACGGGTGGTGCAGGGGCCAAATCGCCCGGCCAACACTTCCTGCAACTGGTTTGCCAGGGCGCTCCGGGTTTTCAGGTGACTACACACCCGGCAAAAACGAAAAAGCAGCACATAATCTGCAGAACTGCCAGGCCACGCGCCGTGCTGCTCGATCCCATCCAGGCCAATTTCATCCAGATTGATTGATATGGTCTCGGAGTCACGCTGCTTGTTTTCCTGCCCATTGCCTGCGGCCGCCACGGCGGTTACGAGGAAGACGGCACGCCCCACACTGAACTCATCGCCCACCTGCAACACCACATCTTTTTCGGGGATGCCGTCGACCATTGCGGGATTCCGGCTGCCGAGATCTTCCAGCCGGACACCATCCAGCACTTTCAGCACGCGACAATGCTGCCGCGACACGGTACCATCGTCAACCACAATATCGCATCGATACGATCGACCGATTGTGAGTGCCTTACGGTCAACAACCCACGATGACCCACGGGTATAGCCTGCCTTAGCGGTTATCATGAACTGCACGGCCATACAAACCCCTTCCCTGCCCTGCTATGCAGGGCGCTGCAACACCTCTCGCCCGGTGGCCAATGCGCCCAGCCTACCGTAGTCAATCCACCACCTGATGCGATATTCCCCGGCCGCTTTCGTACCCCAAGGATTATTCTGTCGTCGCGATAATAGTGTGGAATTTCCTCATCCAGTATAGTACGCCAAGTCTGAGAAAGACGCAAAGACTTTAGTGGAAGGGCGGGTGTCCGAAGATCAGACACCTTGTCGTGTCCGAAAAACACACACCACCACCAACCACTCCGTCAATATGACGAAACTCTGACAATTCAAGCACCGTGTTACCAGATACTTACAGAATATTCACACTTTTGGCACACTTTTTTCTATTACCAGCCAGCTTCAGTCTGGATTCTACTTCAGAGGGTGAAACCAAAACGAAGCCTCGCAGGGGTGATTGCGCTGTCGCCCCTGCGGATTTTAACTATTGCACCGGTCGCGTCAGGGCAGTTTACCGACGGCGACCCCGCAGGCGCAGTAAAGTTTAATCTTGCATCGTCCTTTGCTCCAGGACATTCGGAACGGAACCGCCCCTCCCCCAAGCCCGCCCGTGTGTCTTGGAGTTTTTTGTGTCCATCCCGGAGGGCATTTTCACAATAGACACCTGTCCGGGTTGAACGCTCCACGAAAATCCCGCATAATTAGCCCCCATATCGCCCGATGGCGATTCCCTGTGCCTGAACGCCCAATCGACCTGTTTTCAAATTGGCGCTACCGGAGCGCAGGTAATTTTTCCTGTACGTCTGTTAGTCGGAATGTTGTATGCCCATACATCCAACAGCAATTGTTCATCCCAGCGCGGAGCTAGCTCCAGGCGTTGAGGTGCAAGCGTTTTCTATTATAGAAGAAGCGGTCCATATTGGATCCGGTTCTGTCATTGGCCCCCACTGCGTCATTGGCGCAGGCACCGTCATGGGCGAAAATAATCGCGCTTACAGTGGTGCGCAGATCGGGGTCGCCCCCCAGGATCTGAAACATAACCGGGAGCGAATCGGACGAACCATTCTTGGTGACGGAAACATCATCCGGGAATTCGTCACGATCAGCTCCAGCACCGTTTATGGCGATGCCCCCGAGGAAGAAGACAAGGCGACCCGGATCGGAGACCACTGTCTTCTCATGGCGACGTGCCACGTGGGACACGACTGCGTCCTCGGGAACCATGTGATCCTGGCCAATGGATCGCCCCTCGCTGGCCACGTGACGGTGCAGGACAAAGCCTTTATCGGTGGGCTCACCGGCATACACCAATTCTGCGTTATCGGCACCATGGCTTTTGTGGGCGGTATGGCCCGGGTAAACAAAGATGTGCTTCCCTATATGCTCTGTGAAGGGCATCCGGCGCGTTGCTTTGGCCCCAATGTCATCGGTCTGGAACGCAATGGCCTGTCGTCTGAGCAGATCAAGAGCATCCGCACCATCTACAAACTGCTGTATCGGTCCGAATTAAACACCAGCCAGGCAATCGAACGCATCCACTCCGATGTACCCGATTGTGCGGAGAAAGACACCTTGTTGAACTTCATCGCCAACTCCCATCGCGGGTTGACGAAATAGAAGCATGGTGGATTCCTCTGTCCAACAGTTGTTGGAACATGCGGCGGGCGCCTTTCAGCAAAAAGATTACGAGACGGCCCAGTCTCTGGCCAAACAAGCCTGTAAACGCGCTCCAGACAACATTGATGCCTGGGATTTTTATGGCATGGCCAGCCAGGAATTGGGAGACACCGATTCCGCCGCTACGTCCTACAAAAAAGCACTGAAACTCGTCCAGCAGGCCTATAAGAAGAATCCCAAAGACGGGAAAATGGCGCTGCGCCAGATCTTTCTGTTGATGCGCCTGGACCGAAAACAGGAAATAGAAAAACTTCTGACCCTGTTGCAAGAACGACATCCGGACAGCCCTGGACTGAAAAAACTGGTCGCTACCTATCGGCTGCGCCAAGGCTGAATCCCTTCCGTTGAACGGGATGAGAGGCTTCGGGTAGCATAAGGCAATCTGCGTGGGGCGCAGATTATAATTTCCCTCACACTACGCCGCCCGCTGACCGACGTCTTGGGACATCGCCTCGGCGAAAACCGCGCGCAATCGAATACAATAACCCCAATCTATTCACCCCGTATCGATCGGATCAGCAAGGACCTCCCAGATGCCCCCAATTCGTACCGGTGTCGTTGGTGTCGGACACCTCGGATATCATCATGCCCGAAATTATGCGGCCCTCGATGGCGTCGAACTCGTGGGCATCGTCGACTCTAACGAGGCCAATCGAACCAAAGCCGCAGAAGACTTCACCGTTCCGGGCTTCAGCGACGTAAAGGGACTGGTTGCCGCCGGCGTAGATGCCGTATCGGTGGCCACCCCCACCGTGTTTCATGGTGAAGTGGTAAACGAGCTGTTGCAGGCCGGTGTCCATGTGCTGGTCGAAAAGCCCATTGCCCCGACCCTTCACGAAGCGGAAACCATGGTCGCCCTGGCGCACACCCACAAATGCATTCTACAAGTCGGTCACATCGAACGATTCAACGGGGCAGTTCTCGCCTTCTCGAAAGCCATCAAGGCACCCCGTTTCATTGAGTGTCACCGCCTGAGTCCCTTTCCCGGTCGCGGCACCGATGTCAGTGTTGTCCTCGATCTCATGATCCACGATCTGGACATTATCCTGGCCATGGAACATTCCGAGGTCATATCCCTTGATGCCGTAGGCGTGCCCGTCTTCTCAGAAAGTGAGGACATTGCCAATGTGCGCATTCGCTTCGCTTCCGGTTGTGTCGCCAATCTGACGTGCAGCCGTGTCTCCCTCGATCGCATGCGAAAAATTCGCATCTTCGAATCGAACGCGTATTTGAGCACCGACTACAGCGCCCAGGAGGTCATGGTCTATCGCAAGAAAGCGGGACCCATTCCCGTCGGCGAAAATCCCATGGAGCACATTTCTATTGAGGCCCTCCCGGTGGAAAAAGACGAACCGCTCAAACTGGAGCTTCGCTCCTTCGTCGACTGTGTCCGCAACAACACCCCACCGGTGGTGAGTGGCGAAGATGGCGTAAAAGCCCTGAAGCTTGCACAAGATATCATGGACTTTATTCGGGACCACGCGTGAAAACAATCTACTTCGTAGCCGGGGAAGAGTCCGGCGATATCCACGGCGCCAATCTTATTCGCGCCCTCCAGGCCGAAATGGAATCGGTACACTGTGAAGGACTCGGCGGTCAACGCATGGCCGCAGCGGGCATGACCCTTCACTACGATCTGGCGGGCGACGCCATCATGGGCTTCACGGAGGTGGTGAAGAAATTCTCCGCAATCCGCCAACTCTTTCTGAAGACCGTCGACCAAATCGCAGGTGCCCGACCCGACGCCCTGGTGCTCATTGACTACCCCGGATTCAACATCCGATTGGCCAAACGCGTCCACGCCCTGGGCATTCCTATCATTTACTATGTGAGCCCCCAGGTTTGGGCCTGGAAAAAAAAGCGCATCCACACCCTCGCGCGCTACGTAGATAAAATGCTCGTCATCTTCCCCTTTGAAGAAGCCCTCTATGAGGCGGTCGGTTTGGATTGCGCTTATGTCGGCCACCCACTCCTCGATCATATTACCCATTTCGCGCCGCCGCTCGTTGACGAAAAGGCACCGATCATCGGATTGTTGCCGGGGAGCCGGGAGCAGGAAATCAAGCGACTCCTCGCGCCCATGATTGACATAGCGCGGGGCATTCAACAGACCCTGCCCGACGCCCGGTTTATCGCGCCGGTGGTCAATGAAGATCGGGCGGCACAGGCACGGGAGATCGTGAAAGACTTCCCATTGGACATTCGGGTAGGGGGCATGTACGATACCTTAAGTACGGCACGCTTCTGCATGGTCGCCTCGGGAACGGCCACCCTGGAAACCGCCCTCTTCGGCGTCCCCATGGTCATCATGTATAAAGTTACGCCCGTTACGTATTGGCTCGCACGGTGCCTGGTGGACATTCGCCATATCGGTATAGTAAACATACTGGCAGGCCGTGAGATTGTCCCCGAGTTCATACAGGGCGATATAGAAACCGAACGAATCCTTCCGAAAGCACTTGCCCTTATCAACCCGACCCCCGAACGAGCACAGATGCTGAACGACCTTCAGGAAGTACACGCCATGCTGGGCGATGGCGGTGCCTCTGCCAAAGCAGCCCGGGAAATAATCAACCTCATTGACGGAGTCTCCCATGCGTGATCGCCTCTTTCTGGTCGACGGTATGGCCTATGCCTTCCGCGCCTACTACGCCATTCGTGCCGCCTTAACCGACACGGAGGGCAACCCCACCAATGCCCTCTATGGTTTCACCCGCATCCTCCTCAAGCTGGTTCGCGAGCAGGAACCCAGTCATCTGGTTGTCGTCTTTGATGCACCCGGAAAAACATTTCGCGATGAGATGTTTGCGGACTACAAAGGAACCCGCAAAGAAACACCCCACGATCTCAAGTCTCAGTTTCCCATGATGCATGACATGGTGCGGGCGTTGAATATACCCCTGCTCGTCATACCCGGCGTAGAAGCCGACGATGTCATTGGCACCCTGGCCCTACAGGCCGAGGCCGAGGGCATGGATGCAATCATCGTCACGGGCGACAAAGATCTTCAACAGATGGTCACCGAGCATATTCGTGTCTTTGACCCGTCCAAGGGCGACAAGGGTCAATGGTATGACGCTGCCGAAGTTCGCGAGCGATTCGGCGTTGGCCCGGAAAACGTCGTCGATGCCCTCGCCCTTATCGGCGACGCAGCGGACAACGTTCCTGGCGTCCGGGGCATTGGCGACAAGACGGCCAAGAAGCTATTGGAGAAATACACCTCTCTTGAAGGCCTCTACGCCCACACCGATGAGCTCAAAGGAAAACAGAAGGAGCGCATCATTGAAGACAAAGAGCAGGCCTTTTTCAGCCGTGAACTTGTAAAAATTAAAACCGATGTGCCCCTGGAAATCGGCCCCCATGATTGTGTACGAAAAGATTTTGAAGAAGCCGACCTCGCGACCGCGCTCACCCGTTTTGCGTTTCACAGTTTGCTGGAGGAGCTCGTACCCACAAACGTAGCACCTGAGGTCACTACCTGCCGCTATGAACTCGTGCTGGATGAAGCCGCCCTCGGCGAAATGATCGCGCGGATGGAGAAGTCCGGCTCCTTCGCGGTCGACACGGAGACCACGTCTACCGATTCCATGGTGGCCGAGCTTGTGGGTATCTCGTGCTGTTGCGACGACGAGGTGGCCTACTATATCCCGGTAGCCCACACGACGGAATCCATGACCTTCATGGAAAACCCGGACGACCTCACCACCTATGTGCAACTGTCCCCCATTGAAGCACCACGGCTGAAAACGTTGCTCCGCCCCCTCTTTGCCAACGAAGCCATCGGCAAGGTGGGACACAATATTAAGTACGATATGATCGTCCTCGAGCGGGCCGGAATTCCCCTGGCCGGAATCACGATGGACACGATGCTTGCGTCGTACTTGACAGATCCCTCTCAATTGAGGCACAATCTAGATGAAGTTAGCCTTCAATACCTCCGACGGAAACTCATCCCCATTACTGATGTGATCGGGAAAGGGTCTAAAGCCGTCACCTTTAATCACGTTCCCATCCACGCCGCTTGCACATATGCAGCGGAAGACGCAGACGTCACGTGGCAACTTCACACGATTTTCCGGGAACGTTTGAAGGATAGCGAACTTGAATCCTTATTCTCCGACGTAGAGCTTCCCCTGGCCCACGTGCTGGCACGCATGGAACAAGCCGGCATCGCGGTGGACCTTTCCGTCTTCAATACCCTTCACACGGAAATTGAAGTACGCTTGGGCGAGCTCACGACGGAAATCTTCACACTGGCCGGGGAGCCGTTCAAGATCAATTCACCCAAGCAATTGCAGGGTATTCTATTTGATAAACTTGGACTAAAGCCGGTTCGAAAAACTAAAACGGGCTACTCAACCGATGAACGCGTTCTGGAGCAGCTAACCCACGATCATCCACTTCCCGAAAAAATTCTGGAATACCGGATGTTGGAAAAACTGCGAGGCACTTATGTAGATGCCTTGCCGAGGTTAATCCACCCCGATACCGGTAAAATTCACACGTCATACAATCAGGCGGTCGCAGCGACAGGACGCCTATCCAGCAGTGACCCCAACCTACAAAACATTCCAATTCGCAATGTATTTGGGAAGCGAATTCGAGAAGCCTTCATTCCGAGCCACCCCGACTTTCGGTTAATCTCGGCTGACTATTCACAAATTGAATTACGTGTTCTGGCACACCTTTCCGGTGATGCCCATCTCATTGAAGCCTTTCAGGGTGATGCCGATATCCATACGGAAACGGCCGCCCGGGTCTTCGGTGCAGCACGCGACGACGTCACTCCCGATATGCGACGTCGGGCCAAAGCAGTTAACTTTGGTGTCGTGTATGGGATTAGCGCGTTTGGGCTCGCCAGAAACCTCGGTATAAGCAATGCAGAAGCAAGTCGCTTTATCGAGGGTTACTTCGCCCAATACCCAGGAATCCAGACGTGGCTCGACAGCACAATGGAACAGGCACGGAAATTGGGCTATGTAACAACACTGTTGAACCGGAGACGTTATGTGCCCGATATAAACAGTGGCAATGCCAATGTACGGCGAGCTGGGGAGCGCGTCGCAATTAATACCCCGGTGCAAGGGAGTGCCGCTGACATAATCAAGCTCGCCATGATCAAACTGGACGACGCTCTTCGCGACCAAAAAGCGCAACTCCTGTTGCAGGTTCACGATGAACTTGTCGTAGAAGCGCCGGAAGACGCCGTAGATCAGGTTTCGAAGCAAATGCAGGAAATTATGGAAAACATTGTTACGCTCAACGTCCCGCTCAAGGTTGATGTAGGCGTTGGGAATAACTGGGCAGAAATTCATTAAGTAGCAATCATCGTAGCGGAGCATTGGCGTTCCTGTTCTCCCTACTAACTCCGCTGTGGATTCTCCACGACGACAGGAACAGCGAAAGGAATCAGCATGGCAGAAAGAACCGCCACCGAACGTGGCCAGGGGCGTCCTAAGGGCAAGGGGCGCAGCCCGAAGCGCAATCCGAATGCGACCAGTACGAACAGACCGCAACAAGGCAGCGCAAACAGCAACGGCAACAACAACAACCGTCCTCGGAGAAATTCCGGTGGCGGTGGACGCCCCCAACAGCGCCGCAATGGACCACCCGCCGTATTGGATGTGGCCAATGAAGTCATCCCCGATAGCGTGGACGGGCCGGAATTAAATATTACCGACCTGAAGGCCATGACAATGCCCCAGCTCAACGTGGCCGCCCAAGAGCTCGGTATCGAAGAGTACGGTGGCCTCAAGAAGCAGGACCTTATTTTTACCGTCCTCCAGCGCAGCATTGAAAAGGCCGGCTCCATTTTTGGCGAAGGCACCTTGGAAATCCTGCCCGATGGCTTTGGCTTTCTACGCTCCCCCGATTACTCCTACCTGCCCGGCCCCGACGACATTTACGTCTCCCCCTCGCAGATTCGGAAATTCGCCCTGCGTACCGGTGACAATATCACGGGTCACGTCCGCTCCCCCAAAGAAGGTGAACGTTACTTCGCCCTCCTCAAGGTGGAATCGGTCAACAACGAGTCCCCCGAAGTCGCCCACAAGCGCATCATCTTCGATAGTCTTACGCCCATCCACCCCGATGAGCGCTTTATCCTCGAAGTGGGTCAAAATGAGATCGGCATGCGTATCATGGATCTCATCTCCCCCATCGGTAAGGGACAACGTGGCCTCATCGTCGCGGCACCCTTTACCGGTAAGACGGTGTTGTTGCAGAAAATCGCCAACAGCATCACCACCAACCATCCGGAAGCCACGGTCATCGTGTTGCTCATCGACGAGCGCCCCGAAGAAGTGACCGACATGCAACGCTCCGTCAAGGGCGAGGTTATTGCCTCCACCTTCGACGAGCCGCCCGAACGGCATGTCCAGGTAGCCGAGATGGTGCTCAACAAGGCCCGTCGCCTCGTCGAACATAAGAAAGACGTGGTTATCCTCCTGGACTCCATCACCCGCCTGGCGCGCGCCTACAATATCCTCGTGCCCAGCAGTGGTAAGGTCCTCTCCGGTGGTGTCGACGCCAATGCCCTGCAACGCCCCAAGCGTTTCTTCGGTGCGGCACGAAACATCGAGGAAGGTGGCAGTCTCACCATCCTGGCGACCGCCCTGGTAGAAACCGGCAGCCGCATGGATGACGTTATCTTTGAAGAATTCAAAGGTACGGGTAACATGGAATTGCACCTGGACCGTCGTCTGATGGAGAAGCGTGTCTTCCCCGCCATCGACGTCAACCGCTCCCGGACCCGTCAGGAAGAGCGCCTCGTTGCTCCCGAAGACCTGCAGCGCGTATGGCTCCTCCTCCGCGTCCTCAGCGACCGCGAACTCCAGGAAGCCTCCGAATTGCTCATCGAGAAACTCAAGAAGACCAAGACCAACGCCGAGTTCCTCAACAAAATGCAGAAGATGTAGTATCCAGTCAGCACACCAAGGCCGCCCGATAACATCGGGCGGTCTTTTTTTATGTCATCGACAGGCAGGTAATACGAATATAAAAGAACAACCTTGACAAGACTCACCCGCCCGGACACATACTACAATGGCAATGGAGAGCATCGTGGTGCCTGGGTCCTTTCTTCCTGTAAGAAATTTCGCCGAGCCCTGCATATCATGGGAGTGGAGCAGTGGCTTTCAAACACGTTCTGGTATTCCTGTTAACCTGGGCCCTCGCATCGACGGCAATGGCTGAATTACAGTCGGTTGAGGTGGGCGGCTCTATTCGCATCCGTGGTCGCCATTGGGACAACAATTACAGCCGCAGCTTTATCGGAACCGGAACGCCCCGCTACGTTGGTTATAATTTCGCGGCCCGCCCCCTGGGGCCCTTTGGCCTCCTGAGTCGATTTGATTTTGACAGCCGTGGAGAAGACTTCACTTTCGTTGAACAGAATACCCGACTTTATGTGAAAGCGGACTTTAGCGACGACGTCGGTAGCTTCGTGGAATTTGAGAGCTTTGGAACGTGGGGATCAGATTTTCGAAGCAACTACATTACCGGCCAGGACGGCACCGACGCGCCGGATCTGAAACTCTACCAGGCCTATATTGAAACGCGAAATACCGTTGGCCTGCCCCTTCGTGCCCGTGTGGGGCGCCAGGAAATGAAATTGGGTAAGGGTTGGCTGGTGGGTGACAGCATCACGCCCGCCCTGGGCTTTGTTTTCGACGGCATCCGCCTGACCTATCAACAAAATGACTTGACGATTGATGCCTGGTCACACAAACTCGCCGAGAACAATGCGGGTGACAATGATGTGGACTTCTATGGCCTCTACGGCACCTACAGTGGACTCGAAAACCTGAGCGTTTCCGCCTGGTGGATGCTCGTGCGCGACGGGGCCACGGCCACCGACACCACCCTGGGCCCCGGAGCCGAATGGCTTGAATCCTATCTCGGCCGGGACGATTATGACCCGACCTACCTCAACACCGTGGGGCTTCGTTTCTGGGGGAACCTTGGTGCCTTTGATTACGACTGGGAGTTGGCCTATCAGTTCGGCGACGCCGACAGCGTGGGTGCTCTGTTCCGCCCCCTCACCTACGGGGACAACGACGCCGAATTTGATGCCTTTGGAACAGACCTGATCCTGGGCTATACCTTGGATAGGACATGGCAGCCCCGTATCTACGTGGGTGGGGCCTACTACGAGGGCGAAGACAATCGGGACTTCCGCTGGGGAGACCGCCTGTTTGGAGGGCTCCGGGGCACGGAATCGAGTATTTCATTTAACCGACTCTTCAGCGATTATGGCTACGGCCTGCTTCTCGATATTAACTCCGAACTGTCCAACTTCTGGCAGTTTCGCGCGGGCGTAGATGTGAAACCCACAGAGAAGATTTCCGGGGGCCTCCGGGTGGCCTACTACGAAAGTGTGGCCCCCTTCGACACGCCCGTAATTCCCGGCCTCGCCCCCTGGACCCGGGAAAATGATGACAGCCTCGGCTGGACGACTTTCCTCTGGTCAAAGTACCAATACTCCCCCGATTTATCGATCGCCGTAATCTGGGAGCACTTGTTCACCGGAGACGGCCTGGCCCAGGGCAACTTCTTCTCCCGTAACGCCCTGGAATTCACCGGTGGCACCGATAATGAAGACGCGAACTACCTGCACTTCAACATTTACATCAAGTTTTAATGGAGCGCCCGGGGGAAACCAGGTTTCCCCCGGACGTTTGGGTCGTAGCCCTATAAAATCTCGAAGATCGCCTCGACTTCAACGCCCACACCCGTGGGGAGCGATGCAAAACCCACGGCACTGCGGGCATGCCACCCGTCGCCGTCTTTGCCGAAGATTTCGTGATACAAATCTGAGCAGCCATTGATTACCAAGTGCTGGTCGGTAAAATCCTGGGTCGAGTTCACGCAGCCAAACAACTTAATCACCCGAAGGCCGTCGAGCGTGCCATGGACCTGATGCACGGACTGCAGGATTTTCACGGCACACTCCCGGGCCGCGGCATAGCCCTGCTCCACCGTCAGGTCCGCACCCAATTTTCCCTTGATGTCGCTCGTATGGCCCGAGGTCATCAGCAGGTTGCCCGTTTTGATACAAAGATTCAGATAGCCCTTGGGCCCCTCAGGAAAGGTAATTCCCAATTCCTGGGCCGTATGTTCTGCACTCATGGTGTACTTCCTCATGGATTATGGTTAATAAGAGAACCGGTAGCATACCCAAGGGATTCCGCCCATGACAAGGGACTATAGAAATTCACAATAACTTCCGGGTTGGCTATACCTTCTTTTTCTCGAAGAAGTAGAACAAGCCGATGGTGCCGGCGCAAAACAGGGGGATAACGATCCAGTGTGAGATGCCCAGACTTTCCGGTATGGTAATCTTCCCGAAGTCTTTCCAGGCGAGCACGCTTTTTAACATGAGCGGATAGGCTTCAGCATAAAGGGCCGCGCCAATCATCATGCCGATAACGGCAAAGATAGCGTGCCAGCGACCTTCGGCCACCGCTCCCACCGAGGTGCCGGGGCAATATCCCATGACCGCCCAACCCGCGCCGAAGAGCAGTCCGCCAATCACGACGCCGCCCACGTTCATAGACTTGGGACTCAACGTGATGACCCCAAAATCGGAGAGGGCATACATGCCCACCAGCCCGACAAGGATGGCCGACATCATGAATTTAAGAATCGTCATATCCTTCAGCAGCATGGCGCCTACCTGCTTCTCAAAGCGGAGCACCCGCCCTTTCTGCAGCAGAACACCAAAGAGGATACCGGCCACCAGGCCCAGGAATAGATCCATCATGTCAGGACTCCTTATAGAAAAAGTGAGCAACAAAAACACCGGCACCGAAGAACATGGCCATGGCCACGAGGCCGCTCATGGACAATTGCATCAGTCCGCTGAGGCCGTGTCCACTGGGACACCCGCCTGCCAGCCGTGCGCCAAACATGGCGACCACACCGCCCGCCAGCGCACCGAGAGCGCGCTTTCCTACGGAATTACCAAATCGTCGACTCCAGGTCGGAGGGCAACTCTCCAGTTTGAAACTGGAGCCCGCGAGGGAGGAAACCAGGGCCCCGATGAAGATGCCGATGACAAAAAGAAACTGCCAGTCGACCTTCACCTTTTCCTTGATGTAATAGGCGTTTTCCGCCACATGGCCAGGTGCCACGGCGCATTCCAACAAGCCCACACCGCGAACGAAGGTGGTGGATGCCCCCATATATTGGGTCTTGGACCCCCACCAGGTGGTTGCCAGTACCGACGCGATGGCGAGCAAACCCGCCAGCGCCCCGGCCATATAGGGGTTCCACGCCCCGTCTTCTGTTTTCCATTTCATAATCGTTCTCCTCTGGCGCACGTGGTGCCTTCGTGTAGGTGTTGACGGATTCGACGGCCCATCTTGAGTACGTGCCGCACGCGCTTTCCAACGTCAGATGCGGAAACAAATCCTTGAACAGGGGGCGTTCCCGCAGTGCCGCCCGAAATTGTGTGGGTCGAAAAGAAACACCATATATCGTATACTGACGATATTACAATCTAACGATATAAATTGCCAACACGAATAACCAAAAAATGTAATTCGCCTTAGTCGACCGGAGCACTCTCCATGAAGTAGTCCTCCACAAATGAATCGTGAACGGATACCCGCCCCCCCCCCCCGGGGACTGCACCGACGTGGGCTCGTATTGAATACACGATGACTTCTTGGCCGAATCATAGCTGGTAATTACGAAAACAAACGCAATAGTCGGGGCCGTCCCGGGACGTACCGCCGCAACCGTGTTGCTGACCGCTCAGTCACGCCGGTAGTGCCAACGGGTGGGCGCTGGGCTCGGGCGGTTAACTACGGGCGGAGGCATGTCCCCGTGGGGAATCGGGGTGCCACGTGGCGCACTCACGGAGGAGTCGGCCGTTGACGGTTGAGCTTGGCCATAAATGGGCGTCGTTATTCGCCCTTTGCTTCCTGCTTTTCCAATGCGACCGTCCCTAGATCTATCTCAAATGGAGAACC
>CAXBPH010000014.1:0-45711 GCA_963977445.1 uncultured bacterium
CGCACGAACTGGAGTACCAGATCGCGCGGCACGTCCATGGTTTGTCGTTTTATCTAAAAAGGATGCATGCCTATATGATTCGCAAGAATCCATCGAGTCATCCTTATACCTCTTGCACTTGAAGTATCACATAAATCATCCCCACCAATTGCCCATGAACCTATTAAATTTCGGTCATCGACCTTTCACGGCCAATAACCGCTCAGGATAATCGGTATAAATCCGGTCGACGCCCATGTCCAGGATCCAAGCCATCGTTTTTTCGTCATTCACGGTCCATGCCCCAACTTCCACGCCGCCGTCTTTCATCATGGCGACGACTTCGGCGTTCAAGGCACCCACATGGGGCACGAGGGCCTCAAAGCCTCGTTCCTGCGCGGTCTTCAAATCTTCGGCAAGGGGAGATTCCTTAAAGCGATCCCAGAAAACGGGGATTTCCGGGGCGAGTTCTTTTACCCGACTCATCTTTGCGAGGTCCCCGTCGTTGAAGCCAACCCAGGCCTCGGCCTTCAGCTTCCGAATGAGGGCAATCGTCTCATCGACGATGGCCATCTTCGGCTGAATCGAAAGTCGGGTACCGTGTTGCATCTGGATGCGCGTGAGTACCTGTTCCAAGGTCGGCATGGTTGCCGGGGGACACAGTTCCCGGGGGAGCCCTTTTTCCCGTCGCAATCCCGTGGCCACATCCAGGGCCTGCAGTTGGGACAAGGTACTATCCGCCACCGTGAGGATGGCATCGGCAAAGCGCTCGGTCGTGGCGTCGTGGGAGACGACGATGACATCGTCTGCCGTCTTGAAGATATCGATTTCTACCCAGTCCGCGCCCAAGGCAATCGCCGAATCGATAGCGGCCATGGTGTTCTCGGGATAGTTACCCGAATCACCACGGTGGGCCGTTACCCCATTGGTGAGAAATTCCACCCCCGGAGGGTCCATCTTCAGGCAAGTTCGGAAGACCTTTGGTTCGTCCGTGGCATACCAGGAGATGCCCAGGTCGACCAATTTCTGAAGGGATTCGCAGGTGATCGTGAAGGGTAGTACTTCCAGGTCAATAGCTGCCGCCGTCGTCACGGCGATAGCCTCTTCCAAGCGCGCTTGAGACAGGGCAAAAGGCCATTCCGGATCATCGACCGGATTCAAATGCAGTTGCACCTGATCTAACGCGGCAAAATTATTCGCTGCGGCCACTTGGAATTTTTCCCAGATAGCATCGGCATCGCCGCCTATCCAAAGCATGGTGCGTAAGGAAGGGATAGCTGCTTTCAATTGCTGACAGGATTCAACCTTGTTGTGACAGAAAATGAGCTGGCCCGCTACGCCATATTCTTCGATTAGACGGGCCAACACGTCCAGGTCAACCCCCTTCAGATCGAGGTAAGCCTGATAGTCCTTGTGGCGACGAAGTACGTCAAAAACCTGTTTCAACGTAGGTACCCGCTCGCCTGCAAATCGCGGGTCAAACCAGGCACCAACATCGTAACGCTGTACGTCTTCCAGGGGCAGCTCGGTGATGGAGGTATTGGCCTGCGCCGTGGCGTTGCTCGTTCGCTTCAGGGTGTCGTCGTGGAGGCAGACGATCGTGCCGTCCTGGGTCGTCTGTATATCAATTTCCGGGATGGCACCCAGGCGCCAGGCGTAGTAGAAAGCGGCGAGTGTATTCTCCGGTACTTCGTGGAGGCCGCCCCGATGGGCCTGAAAATTTACGGTGGGGGCAGCGTCCGCACCAAAGACGGACGGTGCCGCCAAGGTGGACAATACCAGAGACACAAGCAGTGCGCTTGGAAAACACATAGGGGTACTCCGTAGGAATGTGAAGAACAAATCGTCCTTAGCATACGGAATAGGTCCTGCCTATTTCACAAACAACGACATGCAATAACTCCAGGGAATGAAAAAAGGCTTTGGGGTTTGAACCCAAAGCCTCTGCCGCAGCCCCATTGATGATTTGCCCAGCGCCTCGCCTACAGGTGCGTGTCGCCCGCCGCTTCGGGCTGGTAGGGAAGAGACTTCACCTGGAAGGACGTCAATCCCTTCGGGAGACGGACTTCAAAGGTGTCGCCCACCCGGTGACCCAACATGGCGGTGCCCAAGGGGGCAAGGACGGAGATGCGGTATTGTTCCGGGTTGCCTTCTTCCGGATAGACCAGGATGCAATTCATGGGACGTCCCGTGGACAAGTTTTCCAGCTCGACCTTGGAGCGCATCGTGATGAGATCAGACGGTGTCTGGCTCGGATCTTCTACGACCGAGGCACGTTCCAACTCCTCACTCAATTCTTGAATATGTGGACGTTCACGGTGTCCTGGTTTTTCGTTAAGATCTTCCAGGCAGGACAGGAGTCGTTCCTTGTCTTTTACCGTAGTCCAAATCTGTTTTGCCATTTTAATTACCTCGCGTAGTGCCTGTCTGGCACCTATTTTTTCTAAATGTGATAGTCGCCGGCGCTTTCCGGTTGGTAAAGCATTTCCTCAACTTGATACGTGCTCGTGCCCCGCTTCGCGCAGACTTCAAAGAGGTCCCCCAGTCGCCGGCCGAAAAGGCCCAGCCCCAGGGGATCCAAAATACAAACATTCGATTCATGGGCGTGGAGATCCCGTGGGAATACGAGGACCACCACTTGTTCTGTCCCGTCGTATACATCCCGCAGGCGCACCCGGGCATTCATGGTAACCACGTCGCCAGGAACATCCCGCGGGGCGGCCACCCGGGCTTCCGTCAACACCCGGTCCAGCGTGTCCGCGCTATCCTGCCATTCTTTTCGACCAAATACCCGGACAACCGATATCAACTCTTTCAGTCGGTCCAGGTCATACTGATTGACGCAGGTGGCCCGTTGATCCGCCAGCAGCAAGCCGGCCCCCTCATCGGCGACGGCTGCGCCGACTTTCAGGGAGCGAAAGAGCATGTCACGCATTTCCCGCGCCGACTTTGCCAGAGAATCCGCCTGGATACTGCCGGACCAATAGCCAACAAAAGCCGAAATCAATCCGTCCAGGTAGACCACCATCTTTATCGATGAGTCGTCTTTGTGGCCCAGCTGCGTTCGGGAGCGATCAAAAAGATGCTCTACAAAATCCTCATATTTTTTATGAAGCTTGTTGACCCGCGGTCCCAATTGGGATGGTTGGGGCTCAATACCCAGATAACTCGGAAAGCAGAAGGGCTGAAAAAACAGCCGATCGTGATTGTGGTTATACAAACGGAGGCGGATAACATCAAGAACAGCCTCTTCCGGATTTGTTCCCTTTACAAAGGTATGAAGGCGATCCAAAACGGCCTCACCAATGCGTTCCGCCACCTGGGCATAGAGGTCTTCTTTGCCTTGAAAGGTGTTGTATAAGGTGCCGACCGATACGCCCGCTTCCCGGGCCACGGCCTCCATCGTCGTTTGACCGAAGCCTTTGGCGTGGAACAGATGCTCGGCGGCATCCAATATCTCATTAATACGTTTACGTTGGGTCATCGTGGTGTGTGCCGTGCCGGTCACCCGAACGCCGCACCGCGCCACATAGCAAAATGAGTTGGCGTTCATAAAGTGAATGTGTCTTCATTCTAGCCCGAAATGGAGCAATTGTCAAGTCAGTCGGGGGCGTTGAGGAGCAGCGGACCGGCCCCCGGCCAACGGCGTGGATTCCCGGTCCGCGCTTACGTAGAATAACGGGTCTGACCAATAACCCCTATCGCAGCAACGACGCCCCCCCGGAGTGACTGGGGGAGTCGGGCGTCCACGCGCAATGAAAGGTATTTTTCATGCAACGACTTTCTCTGGTGGCCCTGGCTGGACTCTTTGCCAGCACCGCCTTCACCCTGCCCCTGTCGGAAGACTCAAAATTGACCCGGTTGCCCTTCAACAACCCCGGTCTCGTGGTTGATTTGGGCGTGGGCCTCTGGGCGTCGCCCATGCCGGTGGATTACGATGGCGACGGGGACTACGACCTGCTCTGTGCCACCGCCGATAAGCCCTACAACGGCATTTATTTCTTCGAGAATGCCACGGGGAACGTGGACTGGCCCGTGTTCAAACCCGCCGTGCGCCTCTCCGATGTAAAGCATAACGCCATGATCTCCTACGAAGGGGATCAGTGGTTTGTCACCGAGCCAGGCAAAATCTTTCCCAACTTCACCACAACCTTCTTCACCGAAGGGGTGGATATACCCTACGAGCCGACCTTCAAAGCCACCCGGGCCAAGCAATGGAAATTCGTCGACTATGATGGTGACGGCGTGCGCGACCTCATCGTCGGAGCCAGTGACTGGACCGACTACGGCTGGGACAATGCCTTCAACGAACAGGGTGTATGGACCAACGACGTTATTCATGGCCACATATATGTCATGCGCAATACGGGCACCAACGAAGCCCCCGTCTATGCCGAAGCCCTGCAGATAAAGGCGGGCGACGGGCCGTTGGATGTTTATGGCTGCCCTTCCCCGAATTTTGTCGACATCGATAAAGACGGCGACCTCGATATTATCGCCGGTGAATTTCTAGACCGTCTGTCCTACTTCGAAAACGAAGGCACCCGTACGGAGCCCAAATACACAGCGCGCCGCTTCATTCAGCACAACGGCGAAACCCTGCACCTCGACCTCCAGATGTTGCAGGTCGTGGTTTTCGACTGGAACCGCGATGGCAACCCCGATATCTTTGTCGGTAAAGAAGATGGCCGCGTCGTGCTCATGCTGGGTACGGGTAAATTCAGCGACGGCGTTCCCGGATTTACGCCACCCCGTTACCTGCAGCAGGAAGCCGACTCGGTAAAGGTCGGTGCCCTTACCACCCCCGACAGCATTGACTGGGATGGCGATGGCGACGAAGACATCATCGCTGGTGACACGGCAGGCTACATCAGTTTTGTGGAAAACCTTGGTGGCGGTGCGACCCCAAGCTGGGCCAAGCCGGTCTACCTCACCGCCAACGGCGCACCCATCCGTATTCTCGCTGGACCCAACGGTTCCATCCAGGGACCCGCCGAGGCCAAGTGGGGTTACACCGTCCTGAATGTCGCCGATTGGGATATGGACGGCCTGCCCGATGTGATCATCAATTCCATCTGGGGTAAGGTCGAGTGGTATAAGAATATCGGCGAAGCCGGTAAGCCTCAGCTGGCCCCGGCCCAGCCCGTCGACGTGGCCTGGACGGGTGACACCCCCAAGCCCGCCTGGTTCTGGTGGAGCCCCGAAGGCAAAGAACTCGTCACCCAGTGGCGGACCAGCCCGGTTGTTCAGGATCTCAATGGCGATGGCCTCAACGACCTCATCATGCTCGACCAGGAAGGCTATTTGTCCTTCTTCGAGCGCAGTAAAGACGGCGACACCCTGGTGCTCAATCCGCCCAAGCGCATCTTTATGAACGAAAAGGGAGAGGCCCTTCAGCTGAACGATAAAATCGGCGGTGGCAGTGGTCGGCGTAAATTTGTCCTCTATGATTGGGATCAGGACGGCAAACTCGACCTGCTCATCAACAGCAAGAACATCGACTTCATGCGCAATATCGCCGAGAAGCCCGGCGAATACAAGTTTAAGAACGAAGGCCTTGTTGACCCCCATATGCTTGCAGGCCACACGACGTGCCCCGCGATCGTCGATTGGGATGGCAATGGCGTTGGTGACTTGCTCATCGGTGCAGAAGATGGATTCTTTTATCACCTGACCAACCCCAATCAATAGGGAGGGTCTTTCGGGATCAGGACGACGAATCTGATTACGGAAATAAATCGAGCCGCTCTGACCTATCGAAAGATGGCCGGAGCGGCTCTTTTTGGTATGAACTGCGTAAACCGTTGCCAAGACGTGTTTATATCACATCGAAGTGGCAACGCCAGACGGGTATTTGCTACACTTCCCGTTCCCAGCGCGGAGAGGTGGCCGAGTGGTTGAAGGCGGCGGCCTCGAAAGCCGTTGTGCGGTTCCCCCGTACCGAGGGTTCGAATCCCTCCCTCTCCGCCATCAATTCCTTCCCGCCCCGGCCTTACGGCCACGTTATTTCCACCGGACTGATTGCCTATGGCCGACGTATTTCCGGGGGGATGGCAAGATACCGCTCGACCCGCTCCAGGATAACCACATCAGGCTTCTCCTGCTCGATTAATTCCACATCGAAATAGCGGCTCGGACCACACACGAGCCGTCCACAGTGGGCTGCCAGGAGTGGGGCCATCCGGTTGCCAAAGGAATCCCGTAGCAAGAGTACGCGCAATGTTTTGCCGGGGGTTTCATAGGCGATATAGGCCTCGTGCGCGCCGATGCCGGTATTATCCCGATCCACCGACGCAATCGCTGTCGTGGACTTAGTCCGGGTCAACACGGGTTGCTGGCTCTCCCCAACGCCACCAACGCACGCGAGCACGGCGAGGTCGCCCGATGTTATCGTTTTTTCCGTCAAGGTGAAGTCGGGCCAATCCAGCGGGGGGCCACAGTCCACCAGGGTGTTCAGTTTCTCCACGAGTGCCCGGTAGGCGATGTAGGCACCCACGTCATTCCAATGGGTATCCAGGTGATGATAGAGGGTGTGCTCTGGTTTCGCTGCCAGGAGCGCCGGACGGAGGTCCACCGCATCCACATGGGGAAGCTGAGCCACCAGACCATACAATTGGTCCAGGGGGGAGACTTCCCATAGGGGTTTTGCGGCGGCGGGCAGATACTCGGGGTAGATCGTGGACTTGTTCGGGGCCACCACAAACAGGAAGGGGATTTTCTGGAGGGACAGCCACTGTCCCCGCAATTCCAGTAACTGGGCCCATTCGGCCAGTTCTTCCTCGCTGTAGGGCATCTTGCGCTGATAGTCGGAGGCAAAATCGTCCATCAGATAGATCCAGCCCGCCGATCCCAGTGCGGCCTTCGGCGTCGCCGACAGTCCCAACAGATCCCGGCGTAGTCGGTGGTGGGCGTCAACCAGCGTGTCCCGAAAGGCAAAGTTGTCCGAGAAATAGTGTTCATACTGTTCCGGAAACCCTCCGACGTCCGTCCACGATTTCGGAAGGTCTGGCCGCGTCGATCGTCGTCGATTCTCTTCGTTCTTTTCGTGATTGCCGGGCCCCACCAGGGGTAGACCTAGCCCCACCAGCACCACGACGATGAAGGCGATGTGGGGGAGTTGTCGGATAGATTGTAGGAGACGGTGCATAGGCCTTAAAACCTGAAGTAGATGAAGGGGTTATAGGTCTGGGCCGAAAGGACGATGGCACAGAGCGCAAGGAGTGCCACCGTGATGACCAATTCCAGACCGCGACTGGCAACGCCCAATCCCTTTACAGCGCGGAGCCTGCGCCAGGCGGTGGTGCCCAGGGGTGTGGCGCAAAGGAAGGCCGCCGCCAATCCCAACAGGACCTCACGGTTTACATAGTAGGCGAGGGGGTGTGCCCAGGTATCGGCCACCGAAAATCCCGCCATGGCACGCAGCATATGACCCGCCTGCGCCAGATTCTCCGAACGGAACAGAACCCAGCCGACCATAATCACCACCAGAGCATAGGCGTGTTGTACCGGACGGGGGAGGGACCACTTCATCCACCGTGCACCATAGCGCTCGGCCAAGAGAAAGAAGCCATGGAACAGACCCCACAGGGCGAAATTCCATTGGGCACCATGCCACAGGCCGCACAAGAGAAACACCACGATGAGGTTGAAGGCGGTCCGTCGCTGGTTGCCCCCCAGGGGGATGTAGAGATAGTCACGAAACCACGTGGACAGGGAAATATGCCACCGACGCCAGAATTCGCGGATGGATCGGGAGATATAGGGGTAGTTGAAGTTTTCCGGAAAGGTGAAGCCAAACATGCGCCCCAGTCCAATGGCCATATCGGAGTACCCGGAAAAATCGAAGTAGAGCTGGAAGGTATAAAGCAATACCCCGAGCCACGCCAGGGCCATGGAGACATTTTCCGGACCCAGCCCATAAATTTGATCCACGGGCACCGCCAGGGTGTTGGCGATGAGCACTTTCTTTGCCAGGCCGATGGTAAACCGCTGGATCCCCGACACCACGCCCGCTGCGGTGCGCACCCGCTCGGTGAGCTGTACGGCAATATCCCGGTACCGCACGATGGGGCCCGCAATGAGTTGGGGGAAGAAGGCGATATAGAGGGCGACGTTGAGTGGGTCGCGCTGGGCCTTGGCGTCATCCCGATAGACATCGACCAGATAGGAAATCGCCTGGAAGGTATAAAACGAGATGCCGATGGGCAAATGGATTGGCCCGAGGGTACGCCAGACATCGCCCCAATAGGGGCTCACACTGTTGTAGATGTCGAGGCCAAACGTGGCGTATTTGAAGAAGAGCAGGGGGGCGAGATTCAGCAGGACCCCAAGGGACAAGACAACAAATCGGAGGCGCGGCCCCGTCGTGCGCCCCAGGAGAAGGCCCCCACCGTAGTTGGCCCCAATCGAAGCCACCATGAGGAGGACGAAGGCCGTCTCGCCCCAGGCGTAGAAAAAAAGGCTGGCGACGAGGAGCAGGTGATTCTGAAAACGCCTGGGCAGCAGAAAACTCGTGATCAGCGTGATCGGCAGAAAGAAGAACAGGAAAATTGTCGCACTGAATACCATGAATGTCCAATATTACGTCCCGTTCTCACAGGCAGGGACGGACCGAAGGGGTGTAGAAACGCCGAATCGGCTGCAAAGCCGATTCGGCAATTTGTGATGATACACGCTGGATCGGGGGACTTCAAGACCCAGGCCGTCTGGTCGCCCGGAGAACGGGCGGCATCTACGACACAACCGCAGGGACTACGCTTCCCCCTCCAGTCGGAAGAAATGCATCGCCGTTTTGCCCGAAGCCTGTTCCCGGATTTTTATCGTCCACATACCGAGGGTGTCATTGGGGGCGAGGTCCAACGTAAGCGCCAGGGTGCCACCAGCAGCGCCATAGTAACCGCTCTGTTCGCTGGCACGGCCATCGGGATCGAGGATGGTCACCTCCACGGGAATGACCCCATCTACCGGGGCACCGGTATCATCCATCACCGTCGCCGTGAAGGACAGCGCGCCCCCCGGATTCGCTGTTTCCCCCCCGGAAAGGGTCAGGCCGGCGATGGGGCGTTCCGTTACCATCAGCAAGGCGCCGCCCCCGGGTTCGAGGAGCAAATCCATCTCCATACGTTCCGCTACGCTACGGACCGGTACTTCCTGGTGATTCATCAAGTCATAGACATGACCCGACCGTGCCATCGAAAAGGTCGCGGAAGCGGGCAGGCCCTTTTCCATGACGAGACCATACTGTCCCACATAGTCGCCATATTCCCGCGTATCGTTGATGGCGAAAACATAATCGGTCGTGCCCGCACGGCGGCGATAGGGCAGGACCTCCTGATTCGACGAGGTAACGGCGGGCGTGTATCGCTCGTTCAACGCATTACGCAACGTGGCTGCCCGGGCCATGAGGGCCGCCTTGTCCGCCGCGCTAGCCTTGGTGCGCTCATAGCTTTCCAGCAGAATATCGGCCGTAATCGCCGGGCAGAGCCGTTCATCGCCAATCACCACACCGCCCCGTCCCTGGAAAGCCAGGATGGCCGCCACCAGGCTTTCCGGCAGCACGTCGCAGTCGGTCAGGACGAGTACCTTGAATCCGTCCAGCCCACGCTGTTGTATCGTTTCTTCATAGACAATTTCCGCCTGTAGCTGGGCATACTGGAGCACGTGGTAGGCATCGCCCGCCCAGGAGCCGCCCCAGCCATAGGTGCCCCGATTGGCGAATATCTGGGACGTAAAACTCTCCAGGAAGGCCACATCGCTCGTTACCGCAGGCACCTGGAGCAAGGTGGGTCCCAGGGGCTGGACCACATCATGAACCAGTCCCTTCAACACGTTGCGGGTTTCGGGATGGGTGTAGCGATAGGCCGATCCGCCCTCTGTGGGAACGAGGGATTGCCAGCCGTGATACATGATGCCCTTAATAGGCCGGGACATCTTGGTCCAGAAGGCTTCTTTCAGATGCATGGGCGCAATGGTGATATAGGCGGCATCGGGGTCATAGTCTTCCCAGGCCGATTGGACGCCCTCGGGCGTTTCCGTTGTGGCCTCTTTGACCGGGGCCGTCTGGGAGCGATACCAGATAATCTGGGTCATCTTCATCACGTCCTGCGCGGCGTTTCCTCCGGCCATGGCAAAGAGCTCATCGGTCGTGAGGCCAATGCGGATGGGGTCCGGATAGCTATAGGTCCAGTGGGAAATGAAATCCACCGAGCCGCCGCTCCCCCAGATCGAGGGCACCCGCACCGCCGGGTCGAAGAAGGTCCAGAAGTCATCCCGGCCGGTCGACTTGAGGCCCTCGTTCACTGCCGAATGAACGGGATTCCACCCATCACCGTCCCGCCAGAACCACCGATAGAATTGCAGTAATTCGTGGTCATCGGGCACCACACGATTGGCGGGAAAGTCCGGAATCTTGGTCCAGGAGACACCATTCTTTATCTCAACCGACTCGGGGTACTCCCGGCCCGATGCCGCGCGATAGGCGGCCCGATCATGTTCGTGGAAGCAGACCTGGGAGCTGTCCCGCACTTCGGTGTTGATGAGGGCGGCCGCAAAGGCAGGAAAGTCACCGTAACTCTGGGCCACCGAGGCGCCTACGTTTTTCGAGAAGTCCAACACCCCCGGCGTGAGGCAACAGGGATTGACCCGTGCGTAGGGCGTGCCATCCGCGTCCACCCGGCGGAGTTCCTCTTTCTTATCCATCCAATGGCCGTTGCCGAGGGTGATGACGATACCCAAATCGTCGGCCAACGCCTGGTCGAGCATTTTGTAACTTTCCTCGAGTGTCGCCTCCGTAACGGCGGGGACTGGGGCGCCAGCCTCCCAGATAGCGTCATAGTCGGTGCGAAGACCCAGGCAATGGGTAAATCCAATATCTTTCAGGGCCGGGGTGTTCTTGGTGACTTCGTCCACACCACCCACACCCCACATGACCACAGGCATCTGGTGGGGCAACTTGCGGGGCATAATGCGTACCGGGAAGTGCTCCCGGTTGCTGTAGGCGTCCTCCCCCGTGCCCAGGGTATAGCTGACGGCCACGTCATAGATATCGGCCCGCAGGCGCGTATCCAGCGCCAGGGAGAGGTCGAAGGTGCCCCCTGCGGCCAAGGTGGGCAGGCTCACCGTTTCGGGGGCCATGCCCGGCACCTGAATGGTCGCCGTCACCTCTGCGAGATCAACGAGGCGCACATTGCGGAGCTGAAAGGTCAGGGAGGCTCCCGATTCCATTCGCTGATAGACCGACCGCCGATGGGTGGCCTCAATGGTGATGGGGCGAAATTCACACAGACCGTTGGTGATGCGGATTTCGTCGAAGTCGCCGGGGAATCCACTGTAATTGCTGCCCACCCGATCACCGAGGGAAATCAGTTGCGTGCCGGGAGCGATACGCCCGCGCCCTGCCTTGGTTGCCCCGCCCAGGGAACGGCCATTCTGGAGGAACTCCGTCGTGCCCGCGCCGTCGTAGGTGACGGCGAGGTGGTACCACACACCCGGGTCAAAGGGGGCACTATCGGTGGACCACCAGATATCGGAGTCGTCCCCAAAGCCCAGGGTCAGGCGCATACGACGGTGTCCCTGACCATCGGGCGGATCCAGTACCCACTGGTAGTCCGTGTGGGCCACATACTTCTTGTCCATTAAGTAGGCCATACCGTAGTCGGCCAATTCCGTGCTCGGGCGGACCCACAGTTCCAGTGTGAAGGCACCGGCCGGACTCAGCGCAGGCGTGTTGGGGATATGAACCGCGTGCCGCACATCCTCCACCGGATATCCGCGAAAGGAGGTCATGCCCGCGCCGAAGCGCCCTTCGGGATTGCGTTGGGCCCCGGCGAGGGTGCCATCGTGTCCCTTCCCGGAAGCATCGATGACCTTATCGCCTGTTTCCTCAAAATTCCAGAAGGCGATGACCGATGGACCCTGTGCCTCTTCCCCCGTGTAGGGCGATTGCCAGGAGGCGACGTGTGGAGCCGCCGTTGCGATGGGAGCCCAGGTGATCAAGAGAAATGCTGTAAATCGAAGCAAGTTGCGCAAGAGTGGACCTCGTGGTGTTTAAGGGAGTAGATTGAACGCTCCATTAAAGCAAAGGGGGCGCGCCGAGGCAAGTACGCGCCGCCTGAATCCTTAGACCGCTTCCCCGGCGGCCGCGGCCGATGCCCAGGCCCATTGGAAATTATAGCCGCCGAGCCAACCCGTCACATCCACCACTTCGCCAATGAAATAGAGACCGGGAACCTTCTTTACTTCCATCGTCTTTGGGGAGAGGGCTTTGGTGTCCACGCCGCCCCGGGTGACTTCTGCTTTGGCGAAGCCCTCCGTGCCGCTGATGGGCAGGTCCCAGCGCTGAAGCAATTCGGCCATGGCGCGAATCTTCTTGTCGGTAAATTCGCCCAGAGGCTTATCCCAGTCGTGAAACTCACACAGACACTTGGCAAAGCGCGCCGAGAGCCGGGTGCGCAGGAAGGCGCTGGCTGCCAGGGCGGGCGTATTGCGCTTGGTCTGGAGCAGTAGCTCGTCTAGCTTCGCTTCGGGAAACATATTCAGACGCAGGGCCTGGCCGGCTTCCCAGTAGGAAGAAATCTGCAGGATGGCCGGGCCACTCAGGCCACGGTGGGTGAACAGCACGGCCTCTTCAAAACGTTGCTTGCCGACAGAGGCGATGGCATCGAAAGACACCCCCGACAAGGCCATGAGGCCCTCGTGTTCGGCGGCATCGAGGGTCAGGGGCACGAGTGCCGGTGTACATGGCACGATGGGGAGTCCAAATTGCTCGGCCAGACGATAGCCAAAATCGGTGGCACCCAATTTGGGGATGGAAAGGCCCCCCGTCGCCACCACCAGGGATGGTGCCGTAAAGTCACCCAGGATCGTTTTGACGATAAAGGTGTCCGGCTTTTCTACCGATTCCACCGTGCACCCCGTGTGGAGATCCACCCCGGCTTCCCGACAATCGTTCACGAGTCCATTGATAATATCCTGTGCCGAACGGTCGCAAAAAAGCTGGCCCAACTTTTTCTCGTGGTAGGGGATGTTGTGTCGCTCTACCCAGGCGATAAAATCTTTCGGCGTATAGCGGGCCAGGGCCGAATAGCAAAAGCGCGGATTATTCGACAGGTAACGGGTGGCGTCGGTGTGGATGTTCGTAAAATTACACCGGCCGCCGCCAGAGATACTGATTTTCTTGCCGACTTTGTCGTTGTGCTCCAACAGGGCGACCCGCTGGCCCCGTTCGGCGGCCTTCAAGGCGCACATGAGCCCCGCCGCACCGGCACCAAGAACAACGACATCATAAGCATTTTGAGAGTCAGACATAATAGAAACCGCACGAAAATTGAAGTGAATGGGGAGCAAAGACAGGCAGAAGAATCCCTGCCTAAAGCGCGCCTACTGTAGCGAGCCGACGTGGCTCAGGTCAAGGAGGGGGCCGTTTTGTTCACGCGCCAAATAGGCCGGGCGAGCCTGTGGGATGGATCTCCCGGCCCGCCCGGCCCGCTATTTTTGGTGTTGTGTCTTATTCGACGACGACGACTTCGCTTACCTTGGGCAAGTCGGGGATCTTCCAGGTCAGGCCCGCACCGTTTTCCAGCACGGCCAATGAGAACTCCCAGTCACCCCGGCGATTGGCGCATTTCACCAGCACGTGATTGATGCCTTCCTTCAACGCCACCTCGACGATATCCTGGTCAATCAGGATGGAACGTCCAAAGGGATTCGTCAACACCTCGGTGCCATTGACCCACACGCGGGACCAGTCGTCACTGCCGTGGGCCAGTTTGACGGTGCGGGCATCGGGACTCACCACTGTGGTGAGACCATAGGCGGATTGGTTCTGGCTGTCCTCCATCTCCAGCACCGCATCGAGCACCACGGCGGGATAAATCTGTCCGGCATTGGCGGGCCTCCAAGCGGCAAGCACACTGCCGTCGGGCGCTTCGCTTCCCATATAGGCGGACAGCCCATCTGGAAGGGCCTCGCCCATCGTTTCCCATGTCGGGCAGATTGTTGCCGGGCTGACCAGCCACTGGTCGACCCGATGTGTCCAGAGATTGCCTTCATATTGTTCCAGCGCGGAAACCTTCAGGCCCTCCAGGTCGAGTGCATCGGTGTTAAGCCCTACCCGTGCGGCAAGGTCCTGTCGAAAGGCGAGCAAATCCGAGACCCGCCCATTGGCAGGTTCGGCCTTGATCGCCCCAATCAGGCGTTCTTCCGTTGCTGCGAAATCAATGGCTTCCCCATTTTCCAACAAGGCCTCCCGAGCCTCGCGCACCAAATCTTTGCGGGCGGGAAGCATGGCAATAAACGCGTCGACCGCACGATCGGCGTTCCCCGCCTCTATATATAGGGGAATCGCTCGGGCCGCCGCTTCGTCTGCGGTGTTCGAAGAGAAGAGCACCCAGTTTTGCAGGCGCTCCAGGGCACCAAGTGCGGACTCATTTCGCCCGTTCTCCACCAGAATTTCCTGGATCTTGAGTAAGGAGCGCGCACTGAGATTGGGCTCTTCGACGAGGCTTGTCAGGTCATCGAGACCGTCGCCGTTACTGGACCGATAAAAATTACGTAGCGCGGTGAGATACGTTTTTTCTCCCGTGTCTGCCCGGTCCAGCAGTTGGTCAAATACCGTATTGCCGGTCATCGTATCCGACGTCCCGGCCGCGATGCGTACGATGAGTTCAATGTTATTCCACAATCCGGGGAACCGTTCCTGTTGGCTCCAGAACGTTTCTCCGGCCTCCGTGGGCGCATCAAACTCCATCAGGCGTTCGAGTACCCATTCCACTTCAAAGGCGCGGTTTACCGCGATGTCACGGGTGCGCAACAGCAATTCCCGGGCCTGCTCCGATTTGCCCGCGTCCTTCAGTAAACCGACCAACATGCGAATCGAATTGGGGTTGCTCACGGGTGCGTTGACCAGTCCATCCAGGATAAGGGTCGCATCCGTTTTTCGACCGGCGTCCGTTAAATTCAACGCGACGCGACTTAGTGTGCCGGCCAGCACCGGATTACTTTCTGCGCTCGGTAACAGGGATTGCCACTGGTCATTCTCTTGCAGAAAATCGGCATACCTGTGAATAAAGTCATCTTGATAATTCTCCGAGAGCGTGCCGTAACCTGTTTCCATAGCCTCTACGACAACGTCGGGTGTGCCGGTTGCCACCAGGATCCGGGCCCTTGCGATGAGCATCTGAACGCCGTATTGTTCGTCGTCGCCGACTTTACCCCATATCTCCGACGCCTCGTCGAATGCCTGTTGCTCGACAAGGACATCGATCAATTCGGCAGCACGGCGATTGTTGTTTTGCTCACTCTCATCTTCCCGCCAGAGCACCATGGCTGCATCGATATTTCCCAGTCCGGCTTGGGCGATAGCCAGCGTCTTCTTTACATCGCTTTGGCGGCCCTGCTGTCCGTCTGCCTTCATATAGATTTCGCAGTCCAGCGCCGCCTTTTCATAGGCCTTTGCCCGGAGGTACATATAGGCGCGATTGAGGCGGTGATGGGGCTTCATGTTTTCCGGAGACAATCCATCCAGGATCTTGATGGCTTCTTCGAAATTGTTAAGTTGCATCGCTCCGTAGGTGGCGGTCTGGGCGGCTTGAAAAGCCTGGTCCGGGTCTAGCGGTACCGCCGCATCCGAATTGGGAATGAATTCGCCTTGCAGGCCTGGCGGAATCGCCTGGAGCGCCTGCATGAACGCCATCTGAATAAACTGATTGTCTTTGACGGGTATCAGGAATTCCATGGCCCGTCGCATGTGGCCCATCTCTCCTTCCAGCTCGGCGGCGAAAAGCCGTTGCTCAATGCTCAGGCCCTCCGCGCTTCGAAGCTCCTCCAGGAGTTGCTGCGCGGGTAGCATGGCGCAATTGTAGTCGCTGAAATGGGATAAGGTCCGCCCCAGATTGCTGCTCTGCCCATAGTATTGTTGGGGAAAGTCCATGCGTGTGTGCCGTAGATGGCTCCATGCCGTTTCGGCCCGGCCTGTGGCCAACAGCATGCGCACCATATCATCCACTTCGTGATGCACATAGATGTCGGGGGATTCCCGTTTCACCAGCGTGTCGTAGAGGGCACACGATTCCTCATAAAATCCCCACCGGGAATGAAAATACATGCTGGCAAGGAGTGCATCGTCCGTCCGTATTGTCGCGGCGTAATCCTGCATAATGCCTCGGGCCCCCGGAATGTCTCCGGCCTCCGCGATACTCGTCGCAAAATCAGCGCGGATTCGGTCATGTTCTTTCATGTCCGCTGTTCCCAATACGCGGTTCATCAATTCATAGACGGCCTTCAGTCCACCGGCTTCATTGCGGGCGTTGGCGGCCTGCTGAATCGTATTGGCGTCGGGATTTTTTTTCGCCGTGTCGAGGGCCTCCAAAAGGCTCGCTTGAAGGGTCTCGTGATCGCCCAGGTCCCGTAAGATATCCTGATAGCGGTTGCGGGCCTGCTGAACGAAATGTTGCTCGTCTTCCGGCACGTTTTCGGTGTTCATCACCTTCTTGAATATGGGAAGGGCTCGCTCCTGCTCCTTCGCCTGCAGCAGTATTTCGCCATACCGGCTTTGCACGCCGATGTTATCGGGAAAACGGACGGCAAGAGGCTCGATGCGTTTCAAATACTTTTTCGGTGATTGATAATAATTGTCCGTATACCGTTCTATCCAGTACTTCAGCATGGGCGAGTCCTTCGCAAGCAGGACTTCGTCTATCAGTGTCGCAAAGTTTCCCGACGTATTGTTTTCCTCAATTATGCTATTTCCGATGGAACGTTTGGCCCAGTCGTTGTCGGGGAGTGCATCCAATACATCCCGGAGGTAGGCCTCAGCCATGTCGAAGGCCTTGGCAGTGATCATGGAATCGATGGCCTCCCGGTGGGCATGAGACTGGCCCTGTTGCTCCACATGGCGCTTCCACATGGGCACCGCTTTTTCTATGTCACCTTTTTTGGTATAGATGTCCGCAATGCGCCGAAAATCGATACGTCCGCGGAGTTGCCCCTCTTTTTCCGCGTAGGTCACCGCCTTGTCGTAATCCTCCTGGGCCACGGCATTGTCTGTGAGTAGCCGATAGGCATCCCCTTGATTATTCAGTTTGGCACAGACGAGCAACGCGGCTTCGGCCGCTTCGAAATCACCTTCCTCTTTCGCAATGAGGCCCTTTAAAAGCGACGCGGCATATTGCTGCGTATCCGAGTCGAAGTCGCCCTCCGTCAGCGCTTTCAGCTCGTCCAGCCGCTCCAATTCGGAGAAGCGACGGATAAACTGGGAAATACTACCGCCGTCCATCATGCCGTATTGCCGCATAGTGCCCGAGGGGAGCATGATGGTCTTGTAAATCTCCAAGGCCTCATCACGCTTGTTTGCCTGCCAGAGATAGTCGGCCCGTTGGCGATTCAGCCAGACATTTTCCGGCTCTTTCTGGAATGCTTTTTCCATCATCTCCGCCGCGCGGATGAAATCGCTACTTTGAGCGAAAGTCTGGGCCAGTTGCTGGAGGTCCTGGGATGTTTGGGCCTCAACCATCAGCGTATCCTGCAGGTCGGCTAACTTTTCGGTACGACCCAGTTCGCGGTAGAGACGTTGTAATTCGTTCGCCAATTCCCGGCGATTCACCCGGCGGCTGTCCACCAATTCTTCCAGGATAGCAACCGAACTGTTTTTCATATTGGCCGCTTCGAGGGCACCGGCATAGCGTAGTTTGGTGCCCATATCATTGGGCCGTTGTTCCACAAGTATTTTTAATTGTTCCAGCGCCTTTTCTGCGCGCTTGTCCTGCCCATAGGCTCCCGCCAGGGCGAGGCGCAGGCTGACAGAGGTGGGCTGCTTGGCTACTTTCTCTTCGAGTTCGGTCAGCAATTCATCTTCACGATTGCCTTGCCTGTAGATGTTCCAGACCTGGTTGAGTTCATTCAAGCCCATACTGCTCAGGCTCGGTGACTGGGCGGTGTAGTTTCCGCCCCGCCGCCGCTGGGAGGTTGTCGTGGCAGAAGTGGAGCGTTGCCAGACCTCACGGGCCAGGTCGATAGCTTTATCATGCTCCTCCTGGTTGCTGTAGAGTTGGGCCAGTTGGAGCAGGTTTCCCGAACTGCGGGCATGGCGCACTTCGTCTTCCAGCAAGGGTATGGCGATCTCCTCCTGCTTCGCCCGACGAAGTTCGCTTACGATTACGGCGAGTTGATAGGGGTTCTGACTACTTCGCGTGGCAGGATAGAGTGCGACGACAGCTTTCCAGTCGTCTTCGAGCACAGCAAGATTCAGCAGGGCCTGGTCGATGGTCGACTGGCCGGCGCCAGAAATAATGGCCCGCGCCCCATAGATCGCTTTCATTTTTATATAGTCTTTAACCGCATAGAGGGCGAAGAGCTGGAGCTCCTGTAAGGCTGGGTCATCCGGTTTTTCCCCGAGGATGGATTCGACCAATTCCAGGGCTTCCTGGCTGCGGTCTTTCATTTGTCGATAGGCCACGGCGAGCACCAGACTTTCCCAGGCCTGATAGCGGCTAACGTCGTCTTCCGCCGTGGCGTAGGTCCTGGCCCGCTCCAGGAGTTTTTCCATGAGGGGTTCGATTTCCGATTCCTCCAAGGTCATCTGGAGAATCTGCTGGAAGGCGTTGGTCGTATCATACTGAACAAGTTGCCCGGAAAACCCAGGAAAGTTTCCGAAATTGTTGTTTGAGCTGAACTGCCGTCGGTTCATGGGCGGTACAAACTGGAGCGCTGCATTCGTGCGCCCAGGTGCCATGAAGGTCTGGCTGAGCTTGGGTTCCGCCAGGATGGTCTCAAAGTACATATCCCGGGCGGTTTCCATATCGCCTTGGTCCTTGTAGAGCTGTGCCAGATTCTGGCGATAGTTCCGGGCGCGGGTGGGCTCTAAGGCGATGGCTTTTTGAAAGAGGCCGGCAACCCGTTCGATTGTCGCCGTTCCCCGGAGGGCATGGGCAATTTGCACATAGGTCTGGGCCTCGTCGGGTTTGGATTCAGTGAGCGCGGTGATCAGTGTTTCCGCTTCATCCATGTGGTTATTTTGCACCAGCAGGGGCAATAACTGAAGGCGGGCACGGTAGGCTTGATCGGTATCCTCTCGCGCGATGATTTCCCGGGCCATGGCGATGGCCTCATCGGGTTTGTTATTGCTTCGGTGGATTTGAAATATGCGCCAGAGGAGCGCGGTATCGTCGGGGTGAATCGCCCGTAGTGCCGCTAAGGTCTCGAGCGCCTCGTCAAATTTACCACCGCTTTCACAAATCTGGAGGTAGTCATAGCGTGCATCAATGTTATTGGGGTCGGCCACGGTTGCTTCATGAAATTCTGCGACCAGCTCGTCAAGGGTGTTCAACTGCTGGGCAATACTCACCATGGACGAAAGCACCATGGGTCGAAACTCCGTGAAGCCCTGGCTACCGCTGACGACTCGACCGGGGTAGAATCCGGCCATCCCATAGGGATTGCCGAATCCGTGACGACCAAATCCACCGTGGCGAAATCCACCTTGACTAAATCCCGGGTTCCAGCCGGTTATGTTAAATTGCCCAACCACCGGACTTGTCGATGTGGTTGGATTGGCCTGGGTCGGGTCTTCGACCGGTTTTTCACCGATTTCCAGAATGAGTTGCAATTGTTCCAGGGCCTCATCCGGGGAGCCTATGCTGGCCAACTGCTGGGCATAGGAAAATCTCATTTGGTAGTTATAGGGGTCGATGGCCAGGGCCTTCTCTATGTATTCCTGGGCTTCTTCGACAAACCCATATTGCCCCATGCCACGTGCGACGATTAATTGGGCGTCGGCATCGTCTTTGTTCTCTTTTGAAATGCGTTGCCACGTTTCGTTGGCCCCATCCATGTCACCCACACGGGCGTGGGCCTCGGCAAGGCGGCTCAGCTCATACACCGTGGGCGCGCCATTGATCTCCAGCAGGGCCGTATACACCTCCACCACCTTGGGGTAGTCTCCCGTGTCAAAGGCTTCGCTGAGCACGAGCCGGAGCGCCCCCTCCGTGTCATCTACGGCATCCCGGGCGCTTTCAAAGGTCTTCATGACCTCTGCCCGTTCGCCCCGTGCGCGGAAGACGGTGGCCAACTCTTCATAGAGCGCAAGATTTCCGGGATTGGCCCGTACCCGTTCCTGGAATTCTTCGGTGATGATATCGCCCTTTTCCAACCGCACATAGACACCTGCAAGTCGACCGATGGCATCGATACGGGTCCGTGCGTCCTGGGCGACTTCCAGCATGGTGCGGTAAATCTCCTGGGCTTCCCCCACGCGCTCAGCCTGGAGCAGGGCGTCCCCGAAATCACGGTAGTAGCTGGGTTCGTCATCCCGGAGCTGAATCGCATTGCGATATTGCTGGATGCCCTCATCGAAATGCTCTTTGTGCTGCATGTAAATCTTCGCAAGCTCGATGCGAAGCTCGGCACTCGTGGGCGAGGTTTCCACCAGTTTTTCTGCGGTGGCAATGGCCGCATCCCGCTGGTTCGACGAATTGTAGAGTTTAAGCAAGTCGCGGAGATAGCCCGCCGCCCGGGTCTTGTCCACGTCGAGAAGTTCTTCGTAGGCGGCAATGGCGGCCGGTATCTGGCGATTCTTGATATAGGCTTCGGCGAGATTGCGACGATGGGATGGCACCTCCGGCTCAATCTTCACACAGGCTTCATAGTGTTGCACCGCACCCGGGTGATCGCCCGATCGGGCACAGAGGCGGGCCAGCTTCAACCGAGGACCTACGTCCTGGGGACTGGTGACGATGTCCCGCTCCCAACCGGCCCGCATTTCGTCGATGGTGCCCAGGGTGATATAGGCATCCAACAGCCCCTGTTCTCCCTGACTCTTGAAGTATTCGTTGTCGTCCTGTTCCGCCAGCGTCTGGAACAGGGGCAGTGCTTCCTCCGTTTTTTCTTCCCCCACATAAACGCGGGCCAGGGCGAGGGCGTGCTCGTATTGCTCGGGCGCCTGCGCCACGGCCCGTACCAGGAGTGCTTTGGACTCGGCGGGGAAATCATGACTCTTTAAGATAGCTGCGATTTCGGCGAGATCACCGGCGCTGGTTTCGGGGGGGGCTGTTGTGGCCACCCAATCGGCGAGGGCACCGGCTTCGTCGCCCATGTCATAGCGCAACCCGGCACGGCGGAGCAGCCAGTTTCGGTCCGGGCGCAGGGCAATGGCCGCTTCATAGGCTTCCAGGGCTTCGGGGTAAAATTCTTCGGTCTCCAGCCAGTCCGCGAGCAAGGCCCAGGCGTCGCTGTCTCCCTCATCGGCGACGAGCCGCCGCCACGTGGTCCGGGCCATCTCCGCATCGCCTTTTTCGAGGTAGGTGTTGCCGAGGCGGCGCAGGTAATCGGGCTCGGCGGGATAATCGGTTACCAGCTTTTCCTGGAGGGCGATTCGGTCGTCAAAGCGCTCCTGCTCCTGGTAGAGTTCCAGCAGCATCTCGACGGCGTCCAGCCGGTCTGGCGCGCGCTCCAGCAGGGCCTTCAACACCGCTTCCCCTTCTTCCTTGCGGTCCTGTCGGAGTTCCGTGCGGGCCAGGAGGGCGTGAAAGGTCAGATCGCCCGGGTGTTGCTCAATACGGGCCTGTAAATAGGTCGTCAGGCCCGCGAGATCGCCCCGATCCTCATAAACTGACACCAGCTTGTTTTGCAGGTCAGCAAAGAGCCAATTGCCCGGTGCGGCCAGTTCCAGGGCCATTTCCAGGACGGCAAGGGCGTCGTCATAGGCCTCCAGCGCCAGATGGGCCATGCCAATAGCCCGGAGGGAACGACACCGGCGGTAGGGGTCATCTTCCGACAGGGAAACGATCGTCTGGTAGACCTCGATAGCCTGGGCCCACATGCGATTGTCTTCGTAGATCTCGGCGAGTTCGGTCTGGGCGAAAATATCGTCGGGTGTGGTGTCCACGAGCCGTTTCCACGTAGCGATGGCTTCCTCGCGCTTGCCGGCCCGCAAATAGACGCTCCCGAGGATGCGGCAGAGGCGTCCACGCAGTTCCGGGTCGTTTACCTGATCCACCGCGCCCGACAACACCCCGATGGCCGCCTCGTCCCGCCCGGCTTCGTAGTAGCGTTGCCCCAGAAAGACGTCGAGCTCTAGATCATCCGATTGGAGGGCCCGTGCCCCTTCCAGGGCCTCAATAGCGTCTTCGGTCTTCAGCTGCCGACTGAAAATACGCCCCTGCACGATGAGTTGGGGCCGGGTGGGAGGCGTTCCCTCTGGTGGCGTGAGACGGGTCAGCCACGCATCTACCCCCTCGCCCAGGAGGTACCCTTCGTAAACCTGGTCGAAAGCCTTCTCCTGAAAGGGGTTACGTTCCAGAATTTGTTCGTATCGGGATCGGATTTCACGGGCCGAATCGTCCAGCAAAGAAGCCTTCAGCCCCGCTTCCTGGCCGTAAGCCGTTGCCGCCACAATAAAAACACCGATCCAGCATGCCCAAAAATTTCGTAACATCCGCAGCTCTCCTCAACGTATAGCTATAGTTCTCTTTACTATATACGATGAAGTGACCGAAATGTTCGACGTATTTGAGGCGTAAAAGGGGGCTGAGTCGTTTATTGCGGCATCTCAGGACGGGAAATTTCCAGCAATCCCAGACCGGTGAACCGTGCCGAGTCCGTTCCATAGTCGGCAGAAAGGACGAGCCGTAGCGCCTCGACACCGTCTTCGGCCTCGATAAAACCCGCTCCGGAGACGGGATCGCCCGTTGCTTCGCGCTGGAGCAGGGGCAGATTGTGGACGTCCATCGCCGCTTCGCCCAGTGTTTGCAACTGTATGCCCGCGCCACCTGGACCCGGTTCTATCGCGCCGGTCCACAGATAGCCCGTTGCACCCTCGGTGGGGGTGGGCACGCTATAGAGCCAATTGAGTCCCTGGATGCGAAGCCCGGACACCCCCGAGGCGTCGGCAATACAATCGCTGTTGTATCCGTCACGGAGCCCAAACCAATCGTGGAGCACATCGACCCAGCCGGGCATGGGGCCCACGAGGGAGAGTTTCGACAAAAGGTCCGGGGCGACAATTCGGTTGCTGGACCATTGAAGCTGGAGGAGGGCGTTGGTGCCTTCGATGCGGTAGAGAGCATCTTGGGCCGAAATATTTTCCATCGACACGCCGCGTATCTCGCCCGTCCCCTCGGCCTCTGATTGCCACAACAGGCAGACGGGAGCGGGGCCATCGTGGCTCGTGCCGTGGTTACGCCATTGAAAGGCCTCCGGGCCATTGTTGTCCGACGGGGCCACGTGGGTCATTCCGACGAGGGCGTCGTTCAATCGGGTGCGGAGCGCTGCCGCACCGCCATCGAGCGTTGTTTGGAGGGCAACCGCGTGGGCGAGGGCCACGGGATAGAAGGTGCTCTCTTGGGGAGTTTGGAGAAAGGCCTCGATAGCCTCCGGGACGGCATCGCCCGCAACAAGCGCAAGGCCGAAGTAATAGGGTGCGGCGCTGTGTCCCTTGTCCGTGGCCTGCTGTAGCGGCGCAATGGCCTCGGGGGCACGTTCCAAGGACAGCAAGGCGCGACCAAGGAGATAGGCACCATCCGTATTTTCTGTATCTAGTGTCTTCAGGCCCGTTGCCACGTCCAGCAAGCCCTTCCAGTCGGCCCGGCCTTCCAAGGCATAACCCAGCGCTGTGTCTTCCGACACCGACCGGGATTCTGTGGGCACGGGGCCGAAATCGAGGGCCCGTGACCAGAGTCCACCGCGGGCGTAGGTTTCCTGTAAGAGGGCGTGGTATTCGGCGAAGTCGGGCGCCGTCAGGTCCGCATAGCCTCGGGCCAGCTCAAATTGTGCGAGGGCAGCGGGCAAATCACCGGCCTCGGCATAGAGTTTTCCCCGGAGTAGTCGTGCCGGTGCAAAATAGTAGACCGCACCCGAATCTATTTTTCGGGGTTCTCGGGGTTGCTCGTCGATGCCCACGGAAAGGCTCAAATCCTGGAGCGCTTCTTCTTCCCGATTCAGCTGGAGAAGGATTTCGGCAGACAGGGCGTAGGGCAAGGGGTCTTCCTTGCGGACTTCCGCCGCCCGCTGGGCGAAGCGCAGGGCTTTCTCCGGCTCGCCTGCCTTCAGAGCGCGATCTATGTTTTGCACATAGTGGTTGGAGTGGGACGTTTCCAATCGCACGCTCGCTGCCATGAAAAGGACGAAGGCGAGGGTGCCCGATGTTACCAATACGAGGGGAAGTACCCGGTAAGTTCGTGTGCCACCCAGTGCAATCGCAGCAACAAAGGACAAGGCCATGAAGAGCCAGAAGGACTGGGACATGACGGGCCACTGGAAAAAATTCTCGAAGGTGCTGTGGAAGAGGTAGCCCGTCAGGCCTGCCGCGAGGCCTGCAAAGAGTGCCAGGTCTTCACGCTCATGGGGTTGGCTCCGATAGACGCGCCAGACCCGCTCCACCCACACCATCATGACCAGAAGAAAACCACCGAGGCCAATGAGTCCCGTTTTTACGAAAATCTGGAGGTAGGCGCTGTGTACCGTGGCTTCTTCGGGCGATTCGGGTCGGGGAACGGCCACATACTCTTTGGCTTCCAGGATGGTATCGATATCGTAGTAGCAACCCCAGCCGAGCCCGAGTAAGGGGTGGGCATCGGCGATATGGGAGGCCGCCGCATAATACTGGGCCCGTTCCATCAGGGAGACGTCTTGGGTAGGATCCGCCAGCGTGACCAGGCGCGATAGAAACGTGGGTCCCGCAGCAACGACCAGGAGAAGGATGGCGACGCCCGTGCCGACGAGGATTTTCTTGTTTGGTCGAATCCAGAGGAAGAGGAAGGCGACGGAAAGGAGGGCGCCGACCCAGGCCCCCCGCGTTTTTGTGAAAACCATGGCAACCAGGCAGAGGGCGAGACAGACAAAGAGTAAGGCCTGGGTAGAACGCTTCTTCGCGATGAGTGCAAGGCCGATGGTCGGACCCATGGCGAGCACCATCAGGCCGCCCAAGGGGGTGGCACCATAAAACGAGCCACTGCGCACGCTGTGGTAGAGGGCCAAATCGGCCGCTATTTCGGTTCTCGACATGCCAATGGGATAGTAATGTTGGATGATCCCGTGGATGGCCACCAGCGTCGCACCGAATACATAGGCGGTAGCCAGTTGGACTACCTGGTCCCGGTTGGGGGAACGCTGGAGTACCAGCCAGAACAGCGCGATGAATTCGGCGAACTGGCGGAAGTCCTGGAGCGCATTGACGATCCCGTTGTGGCGGAAGATTCCGGTGGCCATGGCCACCGTCAGGGTCAGGGCGAAGACAATCAGCGACTTCCAGGGGATTCCGGGGGTGAAACCCGGTCGATTCAGGAGTAGCTGTCCTGCTTCTTTGGCGACCAGCAGGAGTATCAGGACCTCGGGGAGGTTCAGGGTTACCCCAACGACTTCCGCCTGCACAATACCGAAGGGCGTGATGGCAAAGGCAACGTAGCAAAGCGCCCAATGGCTGTTAATCACCACCAGGCCCAGGCCGAGAGTCAGCAGGGGGAGGGCGATAGCTACTGAATTCGAGAGCAGGCCCAGTTGGAAAAAGGCGACGGCAGACAGAACCGCAACCAACAGGACAATAGCGAGCGCGACGACAGGGGTGCCCTTCGCCTTGGTGGGAATATCCGTTGCAGTTGGATTCGTTGACCAGCCCATGGAGTACACGCCTAGAGGGGGTTGCGCTCAAAGATAAGTATGCGGAAGCCCGCATGAACATCGAATGTGCCATGCCCACAAGGGGGGCACAGAATTAACCCATCCAAAAATCCAATCGCCTTAAACCGTACCCGCCCCCAACACCTTCACCTCAAAACCGGCATTACGCCAGGCATCGTGGTCCAGCTGGTTGCGGGTATCAAACAGAATCTTCGTGCGAACCTGCTCGGCCACAACGGTGGGATCCAAAGCCTTGTACTCATCGTGATCGGTGAGGAGTACCAGACAATCCGCACCCTGCAGGGTGCCGTCGAGGTCTACCGTGCCGACCGTGCTGTCTTTCGCATAGGGGTCATGGGCAGCCACATTTTTTCCTGCGGCACGAAGGAGGCCGACCACCGTGACGGAGGGGCTTTCCCGCATGTCGTCGACGTTACCTTTATAGGCCAGGCCGAGGGTCGCAATCTTGGGCTCGGTGAGTTTCCCGACCAGCGCATTGACGCTTTCCACCACGTGGGCGGGCATGGAGTCGTTACGTTTTCGTGCGGCGTGCATGACCGCGGTGTCTTCGGGGAATTTCTCAATCAGAAACCAGGGGTCCACCGAGATGCAATGACCACCCACGCCGGGGCCTGCCGTATGGAGGTTTACCCGGGGATGGCGATTGGCCAAACGGGCCACGTCGCTGAATTGGATACCCAGCTTTTCACAGAGGACGGCCGCTTCGTTGGCCAGGGCAATGTTTACGTCGCGGAAGGTGTTTTCAATGACTTTGACCATTTCGGCCGTCGTCACGTCGGTGAGGAAAATGCCACCTTCGACAAATTTGCTGTAAATAGCCTCTGCTTCTTTGGCGCAATCCGGACCGAAGCCGCCGATGACGCGGTCATTTTCGATCAGCTCTTTGAGGATGCGTCCCGGCAACACCCGCTCGGGACAATGGGCCAGATAGATATCCGTGCCGACCGCGAATCCTGCGGCTTCCAGAATGGGGCAAATCAAATCGCGACAGGTGCCGGGAGGTGAGGTGGATTCCAGAATGACCAGATCCCCTTGCTTCAAAAAGGGGACAATCATTTCCGTCGCTTGCTGCACGTAGGCCATATCGGCCTTCTTGTCTTCGTCCATTGGGGTTGGGACGGACAGAAAGAAGACATCCGACGCTTCCGGGGAGAGGGAGGCGCGCAGATTGCCGGAGCCGGTCGCGGCCTTCACCATGGTGTGGAGGCCGGGCTCTTCGATGTGAATATTGCCTTCGTTGACCGTATCAACCACACTCGCCTTTGTATCGACACCGAGCACCTGGAAACCGTTAGAAGCCAATACGCTGGCCGTAGGGAGGCCGATATAGCCCAGCCCCATCACACAAACTTTTTTCATGATTGGTCCTTCTTCAAAGTCAACAGGTGGTCTGCAATACGTTTACTGGCCAGGCCATCGCCATAGGGGTTCACGGCGTTTGCCATGGCACCAAAGGCCGACGGGTCATCAAGGAGTCGCTGGACGTTTTCCACAATGCCTTCGTAGGTGTTACCCACGAGCATGGCGGTGCCGGCGTCTACCGCTTCGGGACGTTCGGTCATTTCCCGCATCACCAAGACAGGCTTGCCCAGCGATGGGGCCTCTTCCTGTATGCCGCCGGAATCGGTCAATACGATGGTGGCCTTTTTCAACAGGTGTACAAAGGGGAGATAGTCCAGGGGGGCAATCAGGTGGACCCGATCCTGCCCACGAAGAATCTTGTCCACGGACCGCAATACGTTGGGATTGGGATGTACCGGATAGACGATTTCCACGTCTTCATTCCGGGCCGCAAGATCGCGAATCGCGGTGCACATCTGGTCAAAGCGATCACCAAAGCTTTCGCGGCGGTGGGCCGTAACCAGGATGAGCCGTCGCTCGGTGCCGACGGACTGGAGCAAGGGGTCGCTGAATTCAAAAGGACGTTTCGTCACTTCCAACAGGGCGTCAATAACCGTGTTGCCCGTAATGTGGATGCCCGCCTCGGCAATGTTTTCCTTGAGCAGGTTATCCCGTGAGCCTTCTGTGGGGGCGTAGTGATAGTCGCACAGGGCATCGCCCAACACCCGATTCATTTCTTCCGGGAAGGGGCGATACTTGTCATAGGTGCGGAGCCCCGCTTCCACATGGCCCACGCGCACATTCTTGTAATAACACGCCAGGGCGGAGGCAAAGGTCGTCGTGGTGTCGCCATGGACGAGGACCACGTCGGGCTGGAAGTCGTCCAACACACCGGCCATGCCATTCAGCACATTCGTCGTGATGTCGAAGATGGTCTGGTTGGGTTTCATCAGGTTGAGATCATATTCCACCGAAAGGGAGAACACCTCGATCACCTGGTCCAGCAACTCACGGTGTTGTGCCGTGAGGCAAACCGCGACCTCAAAGTCGTCTGTACGACTGCGCAACTCGTTGACGATTGGCGCCATCTTAATTGCTTCCGGGCGCGTGCCCATAACCACGAGAATCTTCATCATTTACCTTTGCTTGCCGTAAGCATGTCTTTAATAATGGCGAGATAATTCGACGCCAGTTTGTCCCGATCAAAATTCGTAACGATATATTCGTGACCCGATTGGCCCAGTTTTTCGGCCAGCTCCGGGTGGTCGGCCAGCTCTTTCACGGCAGCGACCAGGGCGGATGCGTCTTCGGGCTCCATAAAGAGGCCCATGCCCGCTTCGCGAACGATCTCCGCTGCGTTTCCTTCCACACCCATAATGAGGGGCCGTGCCATGCCGCCCGCCTCAAAAATCTTCGACGGCATTACCGAGGTAAAGAGGTCGGTTTTCTTGAGATGAACGAGGCAGGCATCCGTTATGGACAGAAAGTCTGGCATTATACCCTTATCCTGGCGGCCAGTAAAAATGACGTTGTCCAGACCCAGTTTCTCGGCTTCCGTTGCGAGTGCGGCCCGGGTCGCGCCGTCGCCCACGAGCAGAAAGACAATATCCTCTCGCCCTTCATTCCGCAAGGCCGTTGCTGCCCGCAGCACCACATCGAGGGCGCAGGCCATGCCAATGGTGCCGATGTAGGAGCAGACAAACTTGTCTTTCAAGCCATAGCGCTCAATGAGCTCACTCGATTTGTCTCGCGGGGAAAACAAATCCCGGTCAACACCGTTCATGACGATGGAAACTTTGTCTTCAGGGACATGCTTTGCCAGCAGTCGCTTCCGATAGCCGTCGCCCACCGTAACAATGTGGTGGGCGGCCCCATACATGCGGAGCTCCAGCCATTCCAGCAGGCGCACGGCGGGTCCGCCCTGCATGGCCCCCACGGCCTGGATGGATTCGGGCCAGATATCGCGTATTTCCAACAACAGAGGCGTGCGACGGAAGAAGCTGACCAGCACCCCGGCCCAGCCACAAAAAAACTGGGGTGAGGTGGCGATAATCACATCCGCACGGCGGCTGAAAAGGCCCACCACGGTCGCGCTTATCATATAGGTCACAAAATTGAGAATGCGGAGCAGGGTTCCCTTGTTGGCGGCGATATAGGTCCAGATACGGATAACCTCGATGCCATCAACCACTTCTCGCTGGGGGCCAAATGGATTGCTATACCCTTCGTAGACCACGCCATCGGGAACGCTCGGGGCACCGGTAATCACCGTGACCTCATGGCCCTCACGGACCCAGCGTTTACAGTTTTCGTGGGTTCGCGACGCTGGAGCGTTGCCTTCGGGGGGAAAATAGTGTGAGAGAAAGAGAATCCGCATGGTGCCTTCAGTCCGAGAGAACTACTGTAATCATAAAAATAGGGTCGGGGGAGGTGGAAAAGCATCATTTCCAGGTCGTGGACCTTCCCCTTAGTCCGGGATGACGCTATACGTCACTTCGGATTCCTTCCCTTCCATCGTAAACGCCAGGGTGGCGTTTTCTTCCTTGCGACCAAATTGCGGACAATACCAGGTCGTTTCCACCGTTAGTGTCCCCGAGCCGACAAAAACGACACGAAAGGTGCCCGCAGCATAGGTAATCGTGGCTTCGCGGGGACCGGTCAATTTTACACGACATAGGGGGTGTAAATGTACCCTGGTCACCGATTTGACGGGTTGGCTGGCCGAAATACGGTCCCGGACGGTCAATCCTTGCCCTTCCTGCCAACGGAACTCGCGGTGGTGGGTGGGTTTTCCGGGCAGACGGTGGTAGCCATCGTGCCACCCCGTGAGTTGAAAACCTTCGGGAGCGGGGGTCCACATCACCTCATGGGGTTTGCCGCGTCGGGCGACTCGAAAGGCCCCCCAGAACTCGCATTGGTCCTGGTCTTCGATGCTTACCGTGTTGTGGGCCGCCGTGGAACGACAATAGGCCCGCATGGCCCCCGGCACATAGTCATAGACGCCGCTGTCGACCACGACACGATGGCCGGCAAGAGAAAGCTCATAGGAAAAGATGTCGCCATGGGCGTGGCCGGGAATGTAGTCGGGCCCAACGTCCCCGGCATCACAAATGAGATAGGTACCCTCAGCGGTGCGTCCGCCGAAGTAGCCCCCATCGGGTAAGGCCCAGGGCCCAACGCTGTGTTCAACTTCCGGGGGCAATAGGTCCTTCGGAGGGCTATAAATCCCAAAAGCGCTATCATTCAGCAGGGCAATATCCCCATCGGGATGGCAAAGCATGGCCAGGGCCCGGGTCACCCTGTCAGCCAACGGATCCAACACCGAAGCAATCGCTCCATGGTCCGTCGCCAGCAACAATTGAAACAGGTACACCATGCGGCTGTGATACATGGGGGAGCGCTCAAAGTGCATCCCATCGCCCGGAATCTGTTCGGGGAGTTCGTCTCTAAGTACGTTCAGCCCCGTTTCCAGCCAACCCTGGGCGACTGCACCTGAAAAGCAGCTGCCGGTGAAGGCAAGTGCCGCGCCGTTTTCGAATAGATGATTGCCGAGCAGGTGGGTTTCCAAATGAGACTGGAGCCAGCCCGCCTGCAGGTAAATGCTTCGCCAGAGGGCCTGATGAAACGCCTCATCCGTCTCCGTTTCCTGCCGGTAGCGCCCAAAGAATACTGCCGTTAGATTCATCAGGCGGAGGGACGTGGGGTAGGGTTCCCAACCCACCTGCTTGCGATCCAGGGGGTGGCGTTCGATCCAGTCGAGGGTGATTGTGCGGGCATCGTCAAAATCGAGCGCCCACAGCCACTCAAAATAATGGAGGTTGTATTGCCAGAGCTTGGGCAGCGCAGGCACGCGCCAGTCGGCGGGGGGCCAGCCAATGGATGCTTCCTCGCCCACGAACGTGAGTTGACCCACGCTCAGGTCGGCGGCGGTGTTTTCCTGCGCCCCGGGTGCAAGGAATTTGGGCGCCGAGGGCCAGCGACATTCGGCGCGCTCGGGTACGGCCTGCTGGAAAAACGGCGTGGGGCGTTCTACAAAGGGACGGAGCCGATTGCGCAATTGTCCCACGATTTGCCGTGTCTGCAAGTGGCGTATGGTACGGAGTGTTCGAATGACCGACATAATGCTCAATGATAGCAGCGCACGCGCTGTCCCTGGGGTAGGTTTAGCCCTTATCCTGCGAAGTGTGTTCCTGGACCCGTCGAACAACGGCGTCGAGTTCTGCTTGGGTTGACTCTTTGAAGTGTTCCGCGCTGAAGGCCTGAGCGACGGTCGCCCGTGCCTGGTCGGCGATGCGCTGGGCTTCCTCCGGGTGTTCCATCAATGCGATGATGCGCGCCGCCATTTCTTCGGGCGATTCGGCCACCACAAAGTGTTCCCCATCTTTTCCGGGGATGCCCTCGATGCCCATCTGGGTCGAAACCAACGCTTTTCCCGCAAATATGGCCACCACGCTTTTGAGCTGAATGCCCGAGCCGATTTTCTGGGGATTGATGAAAATCTGGCCCGCTTGCAGCACATCGTGGTCGCTGTCCACAAAGCCCAGTCCTTCAATACCCAACGCGGCGTCCGCGTAGTTCTCCGTACCCCGGCCACCCAGCACCAGACGGGCCTGGGGCACCTTCGTGCGGATTGTCGGCCAGGCATGCTCAATAAAATCCCGGAGGCCCCGGCCCTTGCGCAAATCGGCGGAACCCACATGGACCACCGTGCAGGCGTCGCCCGGCGGCACGGTCGCATAGGGCTCGCTCTCCAGACTCAGGCCCACGATACCGTCGGCCTTGATGTCCAGCAGTTCCCGATAGTCCCGATCATCATCCGCCGAAATGGCCCAGAAAATATCCGCACCGGTGCACACCTTAATTTCAAATTTACGAATCTTCGCCAGCTCCAGACGCCAGGCCATTCGACTCAGTAGGGAGCCCTGCTGATCCAGTCCGGCGAACCCCTTCACAAGGACATTGTGGCTGCGAACCACCTGCACCAGCCCGGGGAATGCCTTCCGCACATCGGGCACCAGACAGCTCGCTGGGAGGTCATCATAAATCAAGACGACGGAACGGCCCTGCGCCTCACAGTCCGCGAGGATGCGGGTGATTTCACGGAGAAAGCTCTCCGATGCCGCACGAAAGCGCACCGTAATGGCTGGGTCCGCCGAAAAAATACTCTTGAGAAAGCGCAACCACAAGGGGCCGCGCACATAGGGGATACGTACCCAGCTGATTTGTGATTCATCCCATTCCGAACCGCCCTCAAAGGCTTCATCGGCCGGACCAAAAAAGTGGACATGCTGAAAGCGGTCCGCATAAAGATGAAGGGCCGAGCGGGCGGCGATTTCCGCCCCCGTGCTGCTCTTGGGCCACGTGCCCGAGACGAATATGGCCTCGATGTTATTGTCGTTGGTCACTGACTATAATTCCTTCGTCGAATCGACGTGTCTACTTGAAAAAGTGTCGTGGCTGGAAAGCAATGCTTCCCCATTTCACGTCGGCGTCATTTCCGAAGTGGACGCAACCGGCCCATCCTTGGCCTCACCAAGCGCCTCGCTCTCTTCATCCAGCGGCGTTGGGCTACTCGGGCTGGTTGCCACCGCGTATACCGCGAGCCCCAGGGCCAGATAGGTGACGGGGAAGAAAACGGAGGAGAAGGTGGCGAAGCTGTACATTTCCACGATTAACAAGACGAGCGCTGTTTTTCCGAGACTCCCCTGTGACTTGTGGGTAAGTCCGAGTTTCAGGAAGATAACGAAGAATGGGGCCATGAATAGGATGGTGCCGAGGAGCCCACGTTCGATCAGGAGCAGTTCCCACGCACTGGCAACTACATTGTCGGGGGCGACAATTTTAACGGAGGCCAGACCGTGGCCCAGAAGAGGCGCCTCCATAAAAAGCCGAAGATTGTCACCCATATCCGCGAAACGTCCTCGCTGCAGCAGTCGTTCGCTTCCGCCGGATGCAATGGTTTCGGCACGGTTTGCAAGGGTCTCCAGGCTCTGAGGAATAAAATAGGCGACCGCGACGAGTGCCAACGAGCCCACTACGACAAACATTGCAGCACGCCGGAGATCACGCTTTAAGAGGGTGATCACGCCGACAAGGAAGACGCCGCCCACGACACCGCCCATCGATTGGGAGACCAGAATTCCGGTAATGCCAAGGCCCACCAGGAGCGTGCGAAGACGCCCACGTTCACAGGCATATCCCACGGCGAAAACCCAGAGCATGAACCGTCCAAGATCAGAGGGCTCGGCGAAAAAAGAAGAAACACGGGTAAAGATGCCGGCACCGAGCGCTACATTCGATATGCCCCGCTGAAAACCTTCATCCGCGCCGAGTTGGAGATTGGTAATGGGCAAATAGGCAAAGGGCAGGTTGTGAGAACGGGCGAAAAACTGGTAGGCACCATAAATCAAGACGAGTGCGGCCAACCAGAACAAGAGTTTTCGAAATCGCGGAAAGACTTCTTCCCATTGCAGTGTACGCATGCTTATAAATACACCGATGACGAGGAGGTACTGGATCAGGTGGGTAAGGGGTTTCTCCACCTCGCCATACAAGAAAAAAGAAACGAGCCAGGCAATCAGACCGGAGAGGAGCAGGGAGAGGGTCGAAAAGGTGAGTAGCCGGGGCGACTTCAGCCCATGAAGACACATCAGCAGAGAAGTCAGCAGCATGATGGTGATCGAAAAGCGACCCACATTAAACAGGGCGAAGGAATAGGTAACCCATCCGAGGAGGAGCAACGCCGGCATTCGCATCTGATTTCGATGATTCGTCATAAGTATCCGTATTTCTTGCGCCTGTCGGTCTTCCGAAGCAGGCAGTTTTCACCGAAGTGTGTGTCGCCTCCGCGACCGCCAGAAGCTTTCGATGGGCTGTCCGACAAGTCTACCGGTCTGGCCCGCCGAGTTCCAGCCGGGTCACTCCTTGGGAGTATTGAGTTTCAGCGTGCGGAAGGCGAAGAAAAACTCGATGGGGCAGGCCCACGCACGGGTAAGCAGGATACTGATGGCCGAGGCCAGGGCAAGGCCGATCAATACCATTATATTCAACATGTAGATACCAAGCGAAAGGTGAAGGATCGCTTCCGCAAAGGTCATATATCCCTGGTACTTAACCCGCCCGAGGGCGCGCAAAAGTGTGCCGATTACGGCGCACCAGATTCGTATCAATACATAGATCCCGAGCAAAATCAACAGGGGTTTGTTCGTCTCCACTTTGCCATGGGTCCAAAGGTCAATAATTGGTTTGCCCAGGAATACGAACCCGACAATACCGCGTCTTTTTTTAGGGTAAGTATGTGGATGGCTTTCTTAAGCGGAATCATGTGGGCTCGTTTTCCGGCGTGTCAATCAAGATGCCCGAGTCATCGCGAAGTCCCTCAATTTGCTTCCGGCCCACCACATCGTAGCTGTGATTTTCGCAGACCGCTGCGATACCGCCGTCGTCACAACCCACCGCCACGGTTCGGGCAGCCATGGCTTCGATGAGCACGCGGCCGAATTTCTCATTAATTCCCCCCCGGGTGCCCGACGGGAGCACCCGCACACGTCTTAAAGATGTATTGTTGGCACCAGTGGTAGAGAGAGTGGCGAATATTCAGGCGGCCATACATTTCTTTGTAGATCCGGACTTCGTTGAGGGAGGTCCAGAAACAATAGGGAATCTTTCGCTTCGCGCAGGCCCGTGCAATTTGTACCGTCACCAGGGAATTGGACTCTTCGAGGGCATAGACATAGTCTGGTTTGATGCGGTCCAAGGCACGGTCCAGCCCGAGATAGAAATGGAGATGTTGACGCCCTGCCCGACCAAAAGGGGCCTTCAACGGATGCACCGGTACCCGCTCGGGGTCCAGGGCTTCAGCCTTTACCAGGCCCGCCTGTTCATACACTTCCGGGTAGACAATTTCTATCTGATTATCCGGAAACTGGGTCGCGGCGGCCACCCACAGTTCCTGGTACGCTTTGACGACGATATGATGACCTATGATTAGAAGTTTCATAGGGCGGGTATCCTTTAGGAGCTTGATTGACGACGTTTCACGAAACAGGCCGAGGCCCCGTATTAATGCGGTGTGGACGCGACGTTTCGTTGACTAAATGTGGAGATGGCGTCCTGGTATTGGGCATCCAGATGTCTGCCCATGGCTTCCACGCTGAAGGACTCTTTCATACGCTTCGACGCATCCCGTGGTTCCCGCAACGCAACGACAATCTTGTCCCGTATATCGGAAACCGAATTGGGGTCCACATAGTAGGCCAGGTCTTCAAAGTAGTCCCGTGGCCCACCTGCTGTCGTGACGACAACGGTGGTTCCCAACAGTGCCGCTTCCGTGGCAGCAAGCCCCAGGCCTTCCATCAACGATGGCAAGACAAAGACGGCTGCGTGTTGCAGGAGATAGGTCTTCTCGCCAGCGCTGAGGCGGCCAACCAACGTGACGTTCGGTGTGGAATTGGCCAGTGCCTTTACCCGATTGCCCACTACGCCTTCAGAAATCATGCCCCCAATGAGCAGGGGGGTGTCGAGCCCCGAAACGGCCTCAATCAAGCGAAGTACGTTTTTTCTTGGATTGCCGCCGTCACCCAGAAACAGGATATAGGGGGTGTCCGAATAGGTGTTGAACCGTTCGGAACAGGGTGCTGCGCTATCATCTACGATTGGGCAGGGGGTGACTGCGCTGGACGAGGTGACCCCCAATCCTTCGGTGAGACAACGCTGCTCCTCACTGGACATGAGGCAGACTTTATCCGCCATTTGGCACATTGCTGCACAGCGACCGATATGGGAATAAAATACGGGAAGTTTATGATCCAGCCAGACGTTGAGGCGTAGGGAAAAGTTACTATGTAGATTGTCAATGATCGGGGATACCACAAGGGGGAGAGAATGGTGCAGGATTTCCGCAACCGAATAGCTATTCCCGTTTGCCATGAAGGCGTGGCACACGTCATAGGAGCCCAGATCGGGCGCATCCCACGGCGATAGGTAATCAACTGTGTGACCCATCGCCACCAAGGACATTTCGTGAAGTCGCATCAGGCGAAGGACACCGCCAAAATCACCCATTAATCCCACATTCGGCGGGGCAAAATAAAGTATACGCATCAGGAGATATTCTCTCTATCAGATCTGATCAAGAGTTCGGACGTAGAGTCGACGCAGACAACACGGGTATTTTCATGAAACGCACGCAAGTAGGGCCTACAGCCTCTTTGGCACGCCAGGTCAAACATTACTCCATCTCTATTGGTCGGTCACAAGGCATCTACATGGGGGGTGCTTTTGGACAAGGCTATGGAGCGTCAACATTCAATTAGTTGCTGTTTCCCTTGGAAACAGAAGCGTCCTTCACGTCGATCAGTTTTTCGTAATCCAATCCGATGCGCTGGAAAACTAATACGCCTTGATTACTGGCTCAGTACCTGGTGATGAGAATCAGTTTCGCAAAAAAAGCAATGAGTCACTGCCCCTGTTTGCGACGCATAATAAGTATGGGGCTTCCGTTGTTATTTCCTGAAACACGGACCACGATACCACCCATTTGGGCGGCGTCCATACAATACCTTCGGAATTGGCATCAAGAAAGTTCGGCAAAAAACTTGCGTCAAGATCGGGAAATACCCATAGCGTCGAAGCGTTTGTCCGATTCTGAAATTGCATACGCAAACCGGTATTCGGCCTCTAAGGGATTGTCGGGCAAGAATTACTCGCCCAAGTCTACAACCCATCCGAGATTTACTTGTTTACCATAGCGCCCGACCATTCGACCATCGTCGTCATTCCAATAGAGAATCATCTGAATTTCATAGGGTATGTCGCGGGACTGGGGGCATGCACGGGTAATCAGCAGATAGGATTTTCCTGCGATAGTCAACGCCTCAGATTTCCAGCTGGATGTGGGCGGATTGGGGCCAAAACCCCACGCAGCAAACCCGGCTTTCTGGCTGCTTTCCGGAAGTTGCTCTACGTGACTGGCATCGGCTTTACCCATGACGCTGATCAAATAGTCTTTGGTGAATTCAGACTTTACCTCGAACAACAGGGAAAGGGTGTGAAGATAGCCTTTTTTTCCGGTACGCGTGAAGTCGAAAGCTACGACATCGAGTTCATCACACATGGTCAGAGGGCTGTTCGCGGCGGTGAGGAGTTCCGTCCACTTGGTGTCGATCGCGGCGCGTTCTTCGTCGGAAAGCGTACGTTCCCCGTCCTTCGATTCCTGGACAATTCCGTATACGTCGATGAGATTTTCTGCTGAGGCCAGTAGTTCAGCGACGGGCTTCACCGTTTTTTCCTCTGGGGCAGGGGCCGGTTCCGGTGCTTTTGCAACTGCCGGTGCTTTTTCTACGGCCTTTTCCACAGGCATTTCAGCAGCCTTCGGTGCGGGCTGAGTGACAGCGACTTCCTTTTGAGCGGGTTCCGTTGTGGAATTCTTGCCGCTCCCGCAGCCTGCACACAGCAATACGGCTCCAGAAACTACACTCAGGAGCATACTAAGAGTCCGTCGATTCTGATAGTTGGGTTTTGTCATGGTACTTTTTTACCTTCCAAGATCGCATTGGTTGTAGTATTCATACAAATATTGATCGGTACAGAGGTGCCGAAACGAGCAATACGAAAATACAGCTCCCTATCATACAGGAATGTCCTGTAATACCGCCAACGGGCGCAGGCCATCCATCCACACACATTCCCCGATAACAAATAATGCATATTTAGAGGAAAAAGTTCCCTATCCGACACGAAGTCAATGGAACTACGCTTTCCACACTTTTCCGCTGGTGTCACCCGCAGCCAGTTCGCCCAACGCGTTTCGGGTATCGACGATAAGCGGGGCATGTTCCAGAATCAGCTCGTAGTCAAAGGCACTATGGGCCGTCACAATCAACACACAATCCTTCTCTTTCAGGAATGCGGGTGTAAGGGGCTGACTCTTCAGGTCGGGGATATGGGGCCAACTTCTCATTTTTGGCAACACGGAAATATGGGGGTCGCTGTAGGAAACAATGGCCCCTTTTTCCATCAGACGTTCGATAAGTTCGAAAGCAGGGCTCTCCCGTGGGTCGTCGACATCTTTCTTGTAGGCCGCCCCCAGGATACATATATGACTTCCATGGACGGGCTTTTTCTGGCTGTTCAGTGCGTCCACAACCCGTGCAACGACGTAGTTGGGCATGTCCCGGTTGATTTCACCCGCCAATTCTATAAACCGCGTGGAGAGATTGGCCCGCCGGGCTACCCAGCTGAGATAAAACGGGTCAATGGGGATACAATGACCACCCAGGCCCGGGCCGGGATAAAATGCCTGAAAACCGAAAGGTTTGGTCTTTGCGGCGTCAATAACTTCCCAAACGTCAATGCCTAGACGATCAAAAATGACCTTGAGTTCGTTGGCCATGGCAATGTTTACAGCACGGTAAGTGTTCTCTACAATCTTAGCCGCCTCGGCGACTTCACACGAAGAGACGGGGATAATACTTACGATTGCCTGGCTGTATAGGGCGACGGCCAACGCGGTCGAAGCTTCATCGAGACCACCAACTAATTTTGGGATGCCATCGGCCGTGTAATTGGGGTTGCCGGGATCTTCCCGCTCTGGGCTGTATGCCAAGAAGAAGTCCGTGCCCGCCCGAAGTCCGCTTTTCTCCAGAATGGGCAGCATCACTTCTCGGGTTGTTCCCGGGTAGGTGGTGCTCTCCAGAACGACCAATTGCCCGGGCCGTAATCGCGCGGAAATTGCCTCACAGGTCGACTCGACATAAGACAGGTCCGGTTCGCGACTTTCGCCTAGCGGAGTAGGCACACAGACCAGCAAGGCGTCAACTTCGGAAAGCCGGTCCATCTCTGCAGTGGCAGAAAATTTGCCCGCAGCGGTCCATTCCTGGAGCCATGCGGAGGGAATGTGCTTTATATAGCTTTCCCCGGCATTGAGTAGCGCGACTTTCTTGATGTCGGTGTCAAAGCCGACCACGCGAAATCCGGCGTTTATATACGCACGAATCAGGGGGAGCCCCACGTAACCCAGCCCGATAACACCCACAGGCGCTTCTTGAGATTGAATCCTGGAAAGCAACTGATCGTGCATAGTATTCCATTTCTCGTCAAAAGCCTGTTTTTTCATCCTGCTGACGATGGGTCGTTCAGCGGCCTGCTCAATGTTATGTGCGCCAAGTCTGCCGGGGTCGACGAAAGGGCTAACGTGCTTTTCCCGGCTCCTCCAGGAGTTTGGCGGCACACGCGATAAACGCGCATAACAGCATGGCACCCGCCATTGCGGTCAACACAAACTTACTGCGAGACGGGGCAACCTTAATGGGGTTGGCCTGTGCGTTATAGAGTATCGCGGTGCCTGTTCTGGTCGCATTCTCGGTAGAAACCTCAAGTAGTGCGACTTCCTCGGCTTTCGAGGCCAGTGCCGTGCGAACATTCAGGGTTTTCTCCGTTTCCCGCGTCAGAGAGTCGATGTTGAGTGTAAATTCTGAAATGCTTTTTTCCAGTGACTGGGCATCGGTCATCAATGTGTTCCGGAGCTCTTCGCGCATTGTCCGTTCTGCCTGGCTACGCAAATTCTTGAGACGAAGTTCCTCGACGAGTTTGGACTCTTCCAGGTAGTCATCGCGCAGCAATGCGATAGCGTTTTTGGTGGCTTCCAGCGCTACTTCACGCCTATCGAGCTCTTCCGTGATGGTATCAATCTCGCTCTCGAGCTCTTCGGCGAGAGTCATGACCAACACTTCACTTTGCTCAAGCTGCTTTGCACTCCCCCGCAACGTCTCGGATTTCGAGCTAAGTTCAACAATGGCTTCCCGTGTTGACTGGTAGAGGGGGTTCAGCACCTCCGTCTTCAAGGGAGTCAACCCTTTACCTTCCAGGCTACTTCCATTCAAGTGAAGGTCCCAAAGTGCGTCATCGGTAATCGCCTTGTTGAGCGTTATGGTCTCAGGAATGTCATCCAACTGCCCGGTCAGGGCACTGAGCGCCGTCTCCACCGAAGGGAGTTCATCATCCACCTTGGCCTTTTCCGCCAGAATGCGTTCCATATCTATCTGGCTGTGGGCAAATCGCTTTTCCTTGCCCAGAAGGTTCTGGTCCCGCCGAAACATGCGGAGTGCTTCTGTCTGACGCACTTTCTGTTGGGAAAGGTCCAGCACCTTGAGGGCCTGCGCAGAGAGCCCCTCTTGGGAAAATGGATAGGGCTCATTCTTAAGCAAGGCGTCTTCCGCTACGGTGCCGATCCACTCATCGTTTACCTTCTGTTCGAGAATGCGCTTTTCCCCTTCTTCAATCGCGACCTTATTCACCGCCGATTCGATTTCGATATCGAAAATGGCTCCTTCGAGTTCCGTGATTTTTTCTGTCAGCGTTTTTAGGCGGGCTTGTTTCAAGGCAAGACTGGCTTCGAGCTCTACACTGGCAAGCGTTTTTTCCAGTTTGACCAGAGAATCGTTCGAATTGGTGTACATATCTCCGATAAAGGTACCAAGAGCCTTCACGCCGTTGCTGTAGATTTCGCTGCTCTTTGCTTCCACCAGCGCGGCCCACTCGTTGGCAACAACTTCCGCCTGCTCTGGAGACTCAGCCTGGGCCGTAAGCACGATAATCGGCAGGAGCTCAATGGAACTCCCGGACGTGCGGGACTGTTGTTTTTTCAATTCTGTCCGAAGATTTCGCTGAAAGCCTCTAAAAAGGGTCTGCTTGCCACCCTCTTCTGGCATTTCCAATTGACCTTTTTCAAGGAGTTTCTCAAACAGGGACCAAGTGATTTCGGTCGACTCTGTGAGGGTTTGGAGCGTTTCAACGGAGAGCGTGGGGGAGTCGGTCGTCTGGGTCTCCCCAATTGCGGGATCGATTGCCCGTTGTGGCTCACGAATTATCAGTGCTGCGGACGATTCGTAAATGTTCGGGCGGGTCAGACTATAGGCGGCGCTCAATACGCCGGCAAGGAATGTGACGCCAAGGATGACCCACTTCCAGCGGTACAGCTCTCTGAGAATCTCACCAAGATCCAATTCACCGTTGTTGCCCTGTCCATCACGTGCACTTGTCATTAAACGCTCCAAATATATAGGCGAATAGCGGGGAACAAGCCGGTACAATCGGCTTGTGATCCCCTGTCTTCGGGTAGTACTTCACACCTGAGGTGCCTGAGAAATACAGCAGGTGGGGCGCACACGGCACCCCTCCAAATAAGGCTATTTATCAGGTCGTGATTCTATCACGCCCGCTTCAGGCACTTCCAAGTCAAGCATTTGCCATTGATCAGACTCCTGCGTTGAGGCTATAATTATTGACACGTAGAAGTGTATAAATGAACGGTCCTGCATGCCCGAAATATATGTCGGCGGAAAGGTGCACTGTTGACCCTGGTACAGTTATTAACCTTAGTTGCCAGCCTGTTTTTGGGCAACTTGATAGTCTCCCTCCTCTTGGTGCCCCTCGTCATGCGCTTTGCCCGACGGGTCGGCGCGGTCGATCGTGGTGGCTATCGCAAGGTCTTTGAGGGGGCCATGCCCCTCTTGGGGGGGCTCGGTGTTGCCCTTCCCCTGCTCGTTATTGGCGTGTTTACCAGCATTGCGGGCCACTATATTGTCCTGAATTTTGCGTATTTCCATACCGAATATCCCGGGTATTTCAGCACACTCATGACCATCGCCCAGTTTCGTTCCGACGGAATCGTCTTAATTCTGGGTTCCCTGGCCATTCTCGCCCTGGGTCTGGTGGACGATACCCGGGGGATGCGGGCCCGCTGGAAGCTCCTGGGGCAGGTCGTTGTCGCCTCCTTTGTCTGCGTTTCGGGCCACGGTCTCACCGATGTGGATATCCCCCTCGTCGGCACCCTCAATCTGGGCGTCTTTTTCGGCGGCATGCTGACCGTCCTCTGGATTGTGGGCATGATCAACGCCTTCAACCTTATCGATGGGGTCGATGGACTCGCTTCGGGCATCGCCCTGGTCGGGGTACTTGCCCTGGTCATATTGAGCATTATTCAGGGCAACCTTTTTGTGACCTTTGTTGGCGCGGCCCTCGCCGGCACCCTTCTGGGCTTTCTCTGCTTTAATTTCCCCCCGGCACGTATCTTCCTCGGGGACACGGGCAGCATGTTTATCGGCTATTTTCTCGCTACCATGTCGCTCATGGGGTCGCCGAAATACGAAACTGCCGTGATTCTGCTCACCCCCATGCTCGCCCTGAGCTTTCCCATTTTTGAGACCTTTATTTCCATTATTCGGCGCTACCTCCGGGGTGTACCGATATTCGCGGGCGATAATCACCACACCCACCACCGCCTCCTGGGTAAGGGCTATTCCCAGCCTCAGGTCGTATTGACCCTCTATGGAGTGGCCCTGAGTCTCGCGACAGCGGCCGTTCTTTCGGCGCTGATTCCCCTCAACTCCCCCTGGAGTGGTATTCCCTACGCCCTCTATGCCGGTACCCTTGTTTATATCGCGTGGTTGGCGGGCTATCTGCGCCCCACCACATTTCGTGCCCTTTTTGAACGACGACAGAAAAACCGCCTCTTTCACGCGCTGGCCAATTACGCCAAGCAATGCCTCGACAGCCATGCACGCAGCGTAGAGCGCCGTTTACTCCTCGAGCTGTGTCGCCATGAACTGGGCCTGCGCTACATCGATGTGGTACTGGAAGGGGGCATCAATCTTATGGCGTCGGAGGGGGGAATTCGCCCGGCAGAGCTGGCGGCAAATTCCGAAAAGCTCCGTGTGAAGTCTACGGATGAGCAAGACGTGTTTGTATACTACGCCTTCATCGAAGAGCCCTCCGACAACCATCGTGCGGACGTCATTGCCTGTCTCGCGGGGATTTTCGATCAGACCGTGATTGACCACCGTGCCAACCGGGCAGCCCTCGGGCTTGGCGAAGCCGAGCGGGTCCATGGCGGAAGCCACGGTGGAGAAATTCTCCCCAACACCGAGCCCCACTCCTCCTCCTGAAGCGCTTGCCCCTCTTCGGTGATGCCTTCTGTCCCTGCCACTACGCGGAGAACCAATATGTCTGAAACAAGCGTACTCGACCGCATCACGCCCTACGGTGTGGTTCCTGTAATCGCCATCGAGACCCTGGAGGCTGCCCTGCCCCTGGCCGATGCCCTGCTTGAAGGGGGATTGCCCATTGCGGAAATTACCTTTCGCACCAAAGTGGCCCCCGAGGTGATTGCCTTACTCCACGAGAAACGTCCGGAACTGATTCTGGGTGCCGGCACGGTGCTGACCCTGGAGAATCTGGAAGCTGCCGCCGCGTGCGGTGCCCAATTTGCCCTGGCACCCGGGACCAATCCCCAAATCGTCACCCGGGCGGCCGCGCTGAACCTGCCCTTCATCCCCGGTGTCGCCACACCTTCCGACATCGAAGGGGCCATGGCACTGGGATGTACCGTATTGAAGTTTTTCCCCGCCGGAGCCCTGGGTGGGCCCGCCATGTTGAGTGCGCTCTCCGGCCCCTACGCCCACACCGGTGTTCGCTTTGTGCCCACCGGTGGCGTCAGCCTGGAGAATCTCGACACCTACCTGTCACTCGCGGTCGTCGCGGCGGCGGGTGGTACCTGGATTGCCCGCAAGGAAGATTTGGCGAATGGTGATTGGACCGGAATTACCCAGCGCTGCCGTGCCGTTGGGGAATTGGTGAAGAAAATCAGAGGCTGATTGCAGCACACGGCTTGTTAACGCCCCCAAAAAAAATCAGGCACAACGGCCTAACTGTAGCCGTTGTGCCTGTTTCTACTTTTACCGATTGGCGGTCTTCCACTGCTGTTGCCATCTCGGGAAGTCCCGGTCCAACAACTTTTTCGCCCAGACACCATACCACGCATACCCAGTCCGCCGTTCGAGGTCTACCTCCGCAAGGCTATCCACCTGGGTGCCATCGCGCCGGCAAAACAGTGGCCGCTGATCGTTGATGCCATAGAAGCGTGCCCAGAGTGTCGGTGCCGTTGGGTCTTCCACCACGATGCGGTCGGCCGTGGCCGTGTGGTTTTCGAAGCGCACGGGGGTGATGGCCACGCTATCGAGGCGGAGCCCGGAGACTTCGACTTCCTTGAGCCACGCCACACCCGCATTGATCGCTTCCGTGACCTGCGCGTCGGGGTTGGGCAGGGACATCAGAAAATGCAATACGTCGGTGCTCTCCCGGGAGGCGATGGAAGCGAGCTCGTATTTTCTGGCATCTACCGGCGCAAACGTCTCGTGGTCATGCTGCTGGCACCAGGCCGTCTTTTTGCCGTCCACAACGATTTGGCAGGCCAGGGTGCATTCGATGCCTTTCTGAAGGGCATCGCTACTGGCCGTCCGTCGTGATTCATCCAGCCAGGAAAAATGATTGGTGCCTTGCTGAATATCCAGTAGCAGTTCCATCACGCCCGTCATGACATCGTCGTTGAAGGTGATAGCGTCTACATCCGCACCGCGCCAGCCACCCGTAGGTCGTTGCTCCTGCAAGATGAAATCAAGGCCCTTCTCTGCGCCTTCCCGGAATCGTGGAGCCTTACACTGGTCGTAGACTTTGGCGAGGTAGTCAACCTGCGAGTAGGTGCTGTGGTTGTCCAGCGTACTGCGCAGCAGGGAATCGCCCCGGAGTTCCCGGACGGTCGCTTCATCGATATCGGCCAGCCAATCGAGATCTTTGGGCCAGCCTCCGTCTTTATTCTGATAGCGGAGGATGTTATCTCCGATTTCGACGATTTGTGTCGGCGCGAAGCGACGGTCCTTGCGGTCGCGACCATATTTCTTTGCCCAGTGGGAGATGCTGTCTTGAAACTTGGAAGCATTGATCGCCTTGTAGCTGGTCGTCGTGTTCTCCACCGGTATGGAAACGGTCGTTTGATAGTTGGAATAGTTATACAGGGGATTCTTCTCGGTGACAAAAGGCACGGATGGGAGGGGGCTGTCGGCTTGGGTATAGACCCACATTTCCAGCGGATCCCAGACCACAATTTCTTCTCGGCCGTCACCTGTGATATCGAGGACCGCATTACACATGTCCGGGTGGCCGTCTGCAGGAAACTTCAGCACCCGACGGCCCCAGCCATCGAAAAGACCGCCATCGTCCACATTGGCGGATAATATCCAGAATTCGCCGGGCTGGCCGGTCCAATTGATGGGCAGGCACATGCTGCCGTGCTGTGCCGGTTCAAACTCGTGAATGATATCGCCCGTAGCGTCGTAGTAGTGGACGATGCCCTGGTTGCCCCAGAAATTGATTGAGATGGATTCCAGGCCCGGTAAATCAGGACGGAAATCAGCCACCGCCGGATTTTGTACGTGACCCAGGAAATGATGCTTCAGGATTTTTCCATCCATGTCGGCGAAGAACATGCCCTCATCGCTGGAGGCACTCAGCAGCATGGGGGGCTTGCCCGCCTCGAAGGGAACAATGGCCACCCCGTCCGCATGGTCTTCAATGGTGTCTTCATTGGTAAACAAGACCGTGCCGTCGTCATCAAACAGGGTATAGCCTGCCATGAGTTCGTCTTTGCCGTCGCCGTCCACATCATAGGCATAGGGATAATGGCCGGTGTTGCACTGGGCCTGCCAGAGAATTTCGAGTTTGTTGTTCAGGGCCCACAGGCTTTGATAACGATCTTTGATGATGATATCCGAGTCCCATCCTTTGCCCTGAAGGTCGCAGAAATAGAGACTGTCGCCCAGAATGCGGGGAAAGGTGTCATAGGGCGGCTCGGTGTTTGGCGGCATGGCCGGCGTCGGTGCCGAAAACAGGGTTTCGCCCGTTGCGCCATCGGCCACGAAAATAGTCATGTCT
>CAXBPH010000015.1:0-44522 GCA_963977445.1 uncultured bacterium
AAACGACAAACCATAGACGTGCCGCGCGATCTGGTACTCCAGTTCGTGCGAAGGGGCTGGGGGACGTCATTGGAGTCTGTGTAGTTGTGGAAAGTCTTCAATTGGTCATTGGAAATAGCGCATTGTGCTTGGCCTTGGCCCTGATGTAGATACGTAGTCGTATCTCCCAATCCGCGCACGAATCCTCCTTCGGCGCATCTTCGACCGGAAATACCGGATCGCGCGGCACGATTGGTGAATTCAGTTTGTTTTGGCGGAGTGAGTCTTTGTTGGTACCTTTTAATTGCCCATGAACCAAACAAAACAGGCCACACGGAGGCATGAACCTCGGTGTGGCCCGTTTACGTTATTTCTTACATGCACCCTTGTGAAAGCGTGTAATTCGGTCGGGTACGCGAATTTATTTCTTCATTTCGATCCAGGCGCGGTTGAAGGCGTAGTGCTGGCGGCTGCTAATGAGTTGAATCATCCCTTCGGGGGTCTGGCAGGCGCTCATATAGCCTTTGGGCTCACCGTTGGTTGACGTCATTTCGAAGGGACGGCCATCCATGAACTCAATCGTCCGTCCCGAAGCATCGCTGATAAGGCGCTTGGTCGGCCAGGTTGCGCCGTCGTCGTAGGAGAGGGCTGCGAAAAGACCGGTGCAGGCATTGGATTCGCCGTGGGCATCGGTCATTTCCATGGGGTCGTTGGCAAAACTTACGATAAGGAGTGGTCCCGATTGCAGGCGGGTAAGGACCAGACGCTGACCGCTGCGAATCGGCGGAAAGGAGCTGGCGGAGACGGACCAGGATTTGCCCCGGTCGCTGGATATACTTTGAGGCATATAGAGAACGCCATCGTTGCCGGAAACGTCGTCGCCACGTCCGAATCCGAAGAGTCGCCCGTCGGTCAGCTGGGTCACGCCGGCATGGATACCCGCGAGCTTTCCACCGGCGTCGTTCCAGGTCTCACCCTGGTCGGTGCTCAGGTGAATCGACGTGCCACCATGACCCTGGGAGCGGGCATCACAGGGCAGCAGCCAGGTGCCGTCGGCCATGGGGAAAACGGACTCCACGGGCAGGTGGCGGGTGCCATGTTCGGGCATGATGATTCGGGCTTCGCTCCATGTGGCGCCACTGTCTGAGGACATTATGGTCACCACGGCCAGGTTCCCCCACGTCGCCGCAGTAGAGAGCCCCACGTACACATGAATGTTACCTTCCCCATCGTTCCAGGCGGCGGGTCCGTGGTCATTGCGGTCGGGCACGTCCCAGAAGGGCGCGGCATCGTCCCATTCGGTGGCACCATATCGAAGGCGTGCTGCCGCCAGGCCCAGTTCGCGACTCTGCTCAGTCACCGTGGAATACCAGATGGCGAGGAGGTCACCGTTGGGGCACTCCACCAGGGCCGGGTCGTGGTTGTGACGCGAATAGAGGGGTCCTTGTGAATTTTCCGGAATCTTCACATAGGGTATGGGCCCCTCAAAGCGGGGCGAGGCGCTTGCGTTCGCAGCGGCATAATTGGGCGCGGTCTGTTGGACGTCTTGTTGGTGTCGGGGAAGTGGTGGCAATGGCAGCGGTGTGGATTGGGGTTGGGGTGCCATGACGACACGAAAACCGATGAGCCAGTTGCGATCCTGTGGGACAGTGGCGCTGCGGTTTGCCGTGCGGAGGTAATAGGGCACGGTGCCATGGCTGCCGCCGCGGGTGACACGATAGCGACCACCCACCCGCCCCACCGGATCGGTCTGTGGGCCCGTTTCATAGGGGCCATACCAGTCCTGGCACCATTCCTCCACGTTGCCATGCATATCATAGAGCCCCAAGGGATTTGCGGGAGTCTGGGCCACTACGAGGGATACGATTTGGTCATCGTAGTCCATGGGGTAGTTTTCGACGCGAAAGGGGTCGGGGTACCAGCTTTTAGTCTGGTTTTTGTGGTAGCTTTCCGGGAGTTCATCGCCCGTGTAGAAAATGGATTCGGTGCCCGCGCGACAGGCGAATTCCCACTCGGCTTCGGTGGGCAGTCGATAGGCTTGGCCCTCCTTTTCGCTCAGCCAATCACAATAGGCCTGGGCTTCCTCCCAGGACACGAAAATAACCGCTTCCTCATCTTTCCGGGAGAAACCCAGCTTGCCGCGCAAGGCTCGGTGGTCCGGGTCGAATTGCTCGAATTGGGCATTGGTCACTTCGGTTGCGCCCATATAGAACGGCTGGCTGATGGTCACCTCGTGGCGCGGGTGTTCATCGAAATCGCCGTTAATGCGGTTTTCCTGATTGCCCGTCAGTGATTCGGGCAGGGGCGTGGTCTCGCCACCCATGGTGAAGGCACCTGCCTCGATCCGCACCAGGGTCATGCCCGTGGCATTGGTGTGGGTGGATGTATCCGGCAGTTGCGACAAGGCAAGACCGGGAACACAAAGGGCAAAGGTAAAAATCATCCGAAACAACATGGGATAGGTCTCCAAAGGTACAGGGAAGCTATGATAGTAACGATGAAACCCGTTTGGATCAAAACGTGCCTTGGGAATCCCGTTCCCATTTATGGGCCTCGCGCAAGCGGGGGGCATCCATGCTAGAATCGACAACATTCGCCAACCTGGAGCACTTATCCATGCGTATCTCGCTGCCTATCTTCGCTGCCCTCATGACGGGCCTTTCGTGTATCTCCTTGGCCGAAGAGGCCACACGTGCCCACGTGAACCCGACCCTGGAAGCCCGGGACGACCACTTTATGGCGCGACAGGCGGCCGTCTTTCTCGACCGGGTCCGCACCATCTTGAAAGCAAATCCGCCTACCCCGAAACCGCCGTTGGAACGGCAATTGGCCTTCAGCCTGCTCGATGCCGTGGTCCACGAGCCCTATGCACCCAATCGACCCGAGCTTATTGCCTTCCACCACGAGCGTATCGAGAACGCTATCACGGAAATCGAAAACACCACGGTGCCCGAAGGTGCGCGGATCTGGCAACTCTACAACCACGGCTACGTTGTGCGCACAAAGAGCGTTACCCTCGGCTTTGACCTGTTTCGGGGGCCAGCGCGCACGGTGGGACAAGATGGGAGCGGCGAGAAGGTGGGTATCCCCACGCCCGGCTTCCCCATTGCCGACGAACTGGCGACGCGGCTGGCCAACCAGTGCGATGTCTTGTTCATCAGCCATTGGCACTATGACCATGCCGATCCCTTCATCGCCCGGACCATGATGGACCAGAGTAAGCCCGTTGTGGCTACTTCCGATACGTTTTCCGCCGAAAAGCGGTATCCCGAATATGGCTTCGACCTGGCGCCCGTATACGAGCGCCTGAACCGCATGGAGCGAAAGGTGGGTGTGGTACAGCAACTGCCCATCCAGAACGGTGCCGTCACACTGGACGTCATTGTCTACCCCGGCCACCAGGGCGGCCATTTGTGTAATAACGTGGCGGTTACCACCCCGGAAGGTCTCACCTTTGTTCACAACGGCGATCAGTACAACGACCCCACCAACCCTGACCATCGGGACTTCGAATGGATCGATCACGTGAAAGAGCAGGTGGATGTGGACGTGGTCATGACGAATTGCTGGATGGACGACCCCCTGCGCTACGTAGAGGGTACGGCCCCGAAACTTACCATCCTCGGCCATATGATTGAGATGGGCCATCAGGCCTGGGACCGCATGCCCTACTGGGGCGATAGCGTTTTCATCGAGAGCAGCTACGACGCCCTCCTCGCCTCGGAGCACCCCGTGCTTATTATGGCCTGGGGCGAATCCTACCTGTACACAAAGCCTTAGAAGACGTGCAAAGCATTTATCGACTTCTCCCTCATAGGTTGACTTATCCCCTCCTGGGGGATAGGATATGACCATGAGCCACGACCACAAACATAAGCACCCCCACCACCCCGAGATCGTAAATCGCCTTCGGCGCGCCAATGGCCATTTGGTCAAGGTAATCCAGATGATCGAGGAAGAACAGCCCTGCCTCAAGGTAGCGCAGCAACTCCACGCCGTCTCCCACGCCATTGAGAATGCGAAGCGGGCCTTCGTGCAACAGCACATTGAAGGATGTCTCGATGAGAGCCTGTTCGATTCCCGTGAGAACCGGAAAAAGCACCTGGAAGAATTCCAGGAGATAACCAAGTACCTCTAAGGAGTCTTTTCCAATGAAAAAGAAAACGGTGCCGTTACTTCTTGTCGCTGTAGCCTTCCAATGCGCCCCGGCATTCGGACATGCCATGTCGGAAGCCGACCAGATTCGCGCTCAGGGAGGCGGAATTCTGGAATTCCTCCGCCAGGGAGCCGTGCACATGCTCACGGGATATGACCACCTGCTATTCCTCTTCGGAGTCCTGTTTTTTCTGAGTAAATTCAAGGACATCGTGAAGTTTGTAACGGCGTTCACATTGGGGCACTGTATCACCCTTATTGGTGCCACCTTCCTGGGCATTCAGGCCAATTATTACCTGGTAGACGCCGTCATTGCGCTTACGGTCTGTTACAAGGGCTTTGATAATATTGGCGGCTTTAAGAAGTATTTCAACATGGAATCGCCTAATCTTATCGCCATGGTATTTATCTTCGGCTTGATACACGGCTTTGGACTGTCCACCCGTCTCCAGCAGTTGACCATCGGCACCGGCCTGGACTTGCTGGGTAAGATACTCGCCTTCAACGTGGGTGTGGAAGTTGGTCAGGTCGTGGCGCTTGTCGTCATGTTGAGTCTGTTGGCCGCGTGGCGTCATACCGCATCCTTTCAGCGCTTCAGCATGGCGGCCAATACGGGCCTCATCATCGTTGGTGGCCTGCTGGTGCTCATGCAGTTGCATGGCTATGAACACCAGAATGACCCCATGGCCGTCGGCAACCTCGAGAAACATCTCGACGCCCACGAAGACCTGGGCATGAGCCAGGCCGGCACGGTTCCCGCCGGATTCCACGTGGATTCGCCGGGCGGTGCCCCCCATGCCGACCATGGTGCATCGACAACAACGGAGCATGAAGACCACGGTCCGGCACAACCTTATGACGCTGTAATCGACCGGATATTCGAAACGCGGAAGGCCTACAAGTCGGCGAAGAGTGATGCCGAGGTACTCGAAGCGCACCACCCCGTTGCTGAAATACACACCGACCTGCTAAGCCTTCGCAGTATGGTGACCGACTACAAGGTGGACCACGCCCTCTTTGACCTTTGGTTGGATGAGGGTGCGGCTGCCGCGAAGGCCATTGATGCCGAGGCCCACGCAGGCAACGCCGAGAAGACGCGGGAGGCCATCGCCCGCTTCGACAAAGCGGTCCTGGCCATTGAGGACCTCGTTCATCATCCGAAGGCACCCGGCACTTCGACCGACCTGCCTCCGGGCTACCATGTGGACGAAGACGGCGCCAAGCCCCACAAACACTGAATGGTACAAAGACGCTATTACGCTGCGTGCAACAACGCCCGGCGGTCCACCAGGGCCGCCGGGATTTTTGTTGGGATGATACTTTTATCGGGGGATGATTCTATTACTCTCCAGGCGTATTTATGGCGAAAAGGTACGAACTGCCGGGGAAAGGAACGCCGTACGTCACATCCCCTGAACAACATCACGTGCCCTGTGGAATTTGGCGTGGGCTTTGTGTCGACCAGGAATGGTCAACCCCCTGTTGGACATGTCCAACTCTCTCCAGGCCCATCGGTACAGTCACCCCCGCTGCAGGCGTTGTTCCACTGACGTGTTGATAGGTTGCACGGGGGATACTGTCCCGGCGGTGCACGGTGGGGACAGTTTCCGACGGGCAAGTGAACTCAAACACGGCAAAGACACGTAGAGCCCGTTGGTAACTGTACCCAAAAGTTCCACAGCCCGAATTTTAGTCCCGCACGGTGATCTTTTTCATCTCTTCCTCCGAATAGCGACTTTCTGCGGGGGGGCCGGCTTTCCAGGATTGTTCGAGTGCGCTGGGTTTGGTCGGGCGCAGGGGAATTACGAAGGTTTCATTTCCTTCGGGGTCGGTCTCGATACGTCCTCCAGCGCGAGCGAGTGCGGTGCGGGCGAGCCGTTCCGTCGCTTGGATGAGGGCGGGAAAAGTGTAGGCAGTGTGTTTGAATTCCGTGTTCAGGTCCAGCGCGATGGTAAATTTATCGGCCAGTTTTTTGCGCCCCAGCGTGGTGGCAAGTATGCCCGCTGCGCTGGCCGGATTGCAGTCGGAGTCCTGGCCACAACGGGTCGCGATGATAATGGTTTTGTCCATGTCCCCTTCGCCATAAAGAAGTCCAATAACGACATAGGCCCCATTAAACTTGGCGTCTATATTTCCCTTTTCACTGTATTTGCAGACGAATTTTCTACCTTCCGGGTTTTCGTGGTATTTCTCCTGCAAACGATGCCACGTGGCTTGCCAGTCGTCTGGATTGGCCTTGCACCAGGCGACCGTGTCACGGATGCACTCGGCGTATTGACTCTCTGCGGGAATCGCGCGCAGCCCCGCCTCGACGAGTTTGAAACGGTCCGTCTCAAAAAAGGCCTCGGCATACATGGCGCTCATGAATTGCCCCCCGTAGACACCGTCGCCGTAATTCATGATATGGCCAAATTTGTCACCGAGGGCGATGGCGATATTGGGCATGCCGGGTGCAATTAATCCTGCGAAATCAGCTTCGATTTGATAGTCGATATCGTCGGCGTGTTTATTGAAGGCGGGATGGCCAGAATCGGGCGGTGCGATGCCCTTTCGCAATAGCTTCCGCCCTTCTCCGTTTGCGTGCCACAAGGTGTATTCGCTATTGGCAAAATCTATGCCGGCCTGGCGGTCAGATACGTCGAAGCCATAATCTTCCAGGGTCTTCATGAAGGTCATCTCGACATACATGTCATCCTGGTCAAATTGATTGATGGTTTCGGGGGTCCATACCGGCATTTTGTCCTCGGGAATTATTTCGCTGAGCCATTCGAATTCCGTAGGAAATCCCCAGCCGACGCCCGCCATCTGGCCGATCCAGCCACCGATCATCTTGTCATGATATTCGGCGACCGTAATCCGGCGTGTTTCTTCGGCAGTGGCCTTTGGTATGAGGCATATCAGGAGAGCGGCCGATATAGCGAAGCCTCTCCACGGCCAATTCTTACGCGTACATGGGTTCATTTCTATGCGCTCCTCGGTTGTGTTTACAGGATACCCCACGCCCTTGTGTAGACGAAAAGAAGATCGGCGGGAGATTTCGCTCTTGTGGCGCTTTCAGACAGATAACACCAGGCGGGCGTTGGTCGAAGTCGCGGCGGTTGAGCATTACTTATGGCCCTATATTGTCACGGGGATTGTTGATCTTGAAAACATGTCGTGGAGACCTGTATAGGACTGAAGGCTGGCTATAAGGTGTCTGATACACAGAACAGGCCCTGGCATCCCGTGGACGCCAGGGCCTGTTCGATCAGGAGGATGAGTTATCAGCCACCTTCATTTACGAGGGAATCAAATGCCGCGAAATTACCCTGTACCGGCGCCGCGTCACCAGGATACTTGATGAATTCCACGTGACCATCGAGATAGAGCACATTGGAACCACCGGGAACGTGGTTAAAGTCCGAAGGCGTGGTGCTGATTCGGTCCCACATGACGAAGATCTCGGACTGGGCCCTGGAACTGGCGGCCGCGTTGTTGATGTCCGTGATCATGAAGCGTTCGATACCTTCACGGAGGTGAAGAACCGTGCTACCACCGGCGGTACCGTTGGGTGCGGGCACGCTCACGTCGCCTTCCGTAATCGCATTGATACCACGAGCGTCTGCTTCCGTGCTCGGGGGGTAAAATCCGGAACCCGCTATACCAGCAATGATTCCTTCAAGCCACGCCATTGCCTGGGCGGGACCATTACCCGTTGCTCCCAGGAGGGCATTGGTCACGGGTCCAACCGGTCCGATAGGATCATTGTCGTCTACCTGATCCCAGATGTATCCGGTGTAGCCATAGCTCTGGTCGACCGCGTTCATGCAGGTACCGCCATGATTACAGCCTTTATTGTTGGCCGCCTGGGGAAAGGTGCCGTCATAGTCGGTGCGCCCGAAGAGATTGGTGCCATCACTAGCCGTCCAATTGTCGGAAGTCGCGCCGGGGTCGGAGGGGCACTGAAACACGTTGGCGTCCGTGAGGTACTCCGGATAAATCTGGGGCACGTAGGGGCCAAAATTCAGCTTAATGCTGGAATAGTCTGCGTTACCAGCGGGCGGCAGGACATCTTTGATGCCGACGTCGGGCAGCTTTTCGCCTTGGCTCTCGTTGGCATACATTTTCAATACGATACCGAGTTGCTTGAGATTGTTCTGGCAACTGGCACGGCGGGCGGCTTCACGGGCACGGGCGAGTGCCGGAAGCAGGATTGCTGCCAGGATGCCAATAATGGCAATCACGACGAGCAATTCGATGAGGGTAAATCCTTTTTTTGACATTAGACTCTCTCCAGATAAAACGAATGAATTACTAAATTTGACGACGGCGTGGATTTGCGCCGTGCCTACACAGATAATATTATCGTTAATAAGTTATCATGTATTCTCTAAACTGTCAAGTACCCTATCCCTCTATTCAACGAGTTATATTGTCGTTTTATGGTATATTTGTTTACTAATTCTCTCCACGACCCTTGACAGCTCGCATTATTATCGATAATATAGATACGTTCGGGCCAGATAAATTTTTCTTTAATACCCCCACATGCTATACCACTCAAATCCAAAAAGCCTTTGGATTTGTACACGTACAGGGATTACATCGTGCTTAAAACCAACGAACGCCCAACCATTTATGATGTGGCGCGGCGCGCATCCGTATCGGCCAACACGGTCAGTCGGGCGCTGAATGGAAAACCCAATGTCGCCGAGGCGACCCGCCTTCGCATCGTGCAGGCCGCAGAGGAACTTCAATATCACCCCCACCTGGGTGCCCGCTCGCTCCGCACGGAACAAGAGGGCAGTGTGGGCCTGATTTTTCCGGCACCACCGAATATAATTCCTGTGGGCCGGAACTTCTTTCTCGATATGTGCTCCGAGCTTTACCGCATCTTTGGAACGCAGGGCGACCGCATCGCCATCGACCTGAACCCCTACGCCGATGGAAAGAACCGTGATTATGCGCGAAGCGTCTGGGAAAAACGGTGTAGTGTCGCCTTTTTTGCCGGCCCGATGGCGAGTGACGACTCGATCATCGCCCGCGTTCATCATTCGGGGATACCCTATTTGACACTGGGCCGACTCGACAGCCTGCCGGAATGCAGCTGCGCGACGGTAGACTACGAGCAGGCCACCTATGATTCGGTCGCTTGCCTGGTCAGCAGAGGACATCGGCGAATTGGTCTTCTGCAGGGGCTGCCTGGTTTCCAACCGGGCGTGGAGCGTGAACGAGGCTATCTGCGCGCCCTGGAAGCCTTTGACATCGCACCGGAAAAGCGGCTCATACAACCCGTATCCTTTGATGCGTCGGAAGTTGCCCGCGCTACCTATCGCCTACTCAACGACCCTGGCGTTACCGCACTCGTGGAGGCCAGCGGCGCGGAGAATGCCACCGCCATCCGTGATAGTGCACGCCGTGCGGGCCGCCGGGTGGGCAAGGACTTCGACATCGTCTGCTGGACCTACTCCCTCCAGCACGCCCTGCTCAACGAGGCCGTTGCTCACCTCTGGCTCCCTGTCCGCGAGGCCGCGTCGGAGGGACTGGAGCTATTGGCCGAATGGCATCGGGGTGAACGGAGCGAACCCATCCGACTCGTTTACCAACCCACGCTCACCGAAACGAGTGCCCTGGATCCGGAACCGTCCGAAGAGGTCGCACGAGCGACCCACTTATTTGACGGAAATCGGCTCTAATAAAAATCGGCCCTGACTTCGTTACAAAAGTCAGGGCCATTTAAAATTATGGAATAGGGCGTTGCGCCTAGAAGGCGTCTGCCGCATCGAGTTCGGCGATACCGTCTTCTTCACGTCCGGTTATGTGGGGACCGGTGAGCATGTCTTTGTAGGAAAGACCGGGGCCGACCATGGGGTAGACGAAGGCGTTGCTATCGGTCATTACTTCGAGAAAAGCGGGACCGTCAAACTTGATGAAGTCTTCGATGACCTTTTTGAGGTCATCGCGGTCTTCGACACGCTCGGCGAATTTATAGCCATCGGCCTTGGCGGCGGCGACGAAATCTTTCTGGTGCAGTGTTTTGTCGGTGCCGGAAAAGCGGCTGCCAAAATAAAGGGTCTGCCACTGAACCACCATACCGTCACCCCGGTTGTTCAGGAGGAGGACCTTCACGGGAAGATCGTAGTTGGTGCAGGTCTCCATTTCACCGAGATTCATCCGAATGCTGCCATCGCCATCGACGTCGATAACAATCTTATCGGGGCAACCTACCTGAGCGCCGACGGCGGCCGGGAGGCCGTAGCCCATGGTGCCCATGCTTCCGGAGGTCAGCCAGGTGCGGGGTTCTTTGAAATCGAAGTATTGGGCAGCAAACATCTGGTGCTGTCCAACACCGGTCGTGACAATAGCTTCACCTTTGGTAATCTCGTTGATGAGTGCCAGCACTTCCTGGGGCTGAATAACATCGCTTTCGGTGTTAAAGGCCATGTGGTGCTTTGCTTTAAGGGCCTGGACGTATTCCACCCAGGACTTGTGCGTAAGTTCCGCTTTACCACCGGCAGCCGTCAGGGTGCGGAGCGTGAGGCCCGCGTCACCAACGTGGTGCCAATCGACGACCTTTACTTTACCGATTTCTGCTGCGTCGATATCAATATGGGCGATTTTTGCGCGCGCCGCAAAGGCATCGGGCTTTCCGGCCACACGATCGTCAAATCGGGCACCGACAGCAATTAGAAAATCGCAATCTTCAACGGCATAGTTGGCATAGGCCGTGCCGTGCATACCGAGCATATGGAGACACAGGGGGTCGGTGGTATCGATGCAGCCGATACCCATGAGGGTGGTAACCACCGGGATTTGAAATTTATGAGCGAACTCGGTGAGTTCTTTACTGGCATTGCTGTTGATTACCCCGCCGCCCGCATAAATGAGGGGCCGTTTGGCGGTCTTCAGCAATTCCATGAATTCTTTGGCCTTTTTCTCGGGCAGGGTGGATCGCTCCATCCTATCGAGGCGGGCCTGATAGCCTTTGAGCTCGAGGGTTCCCGTACCGGAGAATTCGCCTTCCCAGTTTTGCACGTCTTTGGGGATATCGATGACGACCGGGCCGGGTCGGCCACTGCGGGCGATGTGGAAGGCCGCACGAACGGTCGCTTCGAGTTGCTCGGGTTCTTTCACGAGGAAAACGTGCTTCGCACAGCTGCTCATGATATTGAAAACGGGTGCTTCCTGGAAGGCATCGGTACCGACGGCTGCGCGGGGAACCTGGCCGCAGATAACAATCATGGGAATCGAGTCGGCCATGGCGTCGCGGACAGGTGTAACCGTATTGGTGGCACCGGGGCCTGAAGTCACGAGAGTCACGCCTACCTTGCCCGTTACGCGTGAGTAGCCCGCGGCCATAAAGCCAGCGCCTTGCTCATTGGCAGGGACCAGTAGTTTGATTTCCTGTTCGGGATGCTCGGTGTTCCAGCGAAAGACCGCATCATAGGTGGGCAGGATTGCACCGCCGCTGTAACCGAATATGGCGTCGGTGCCTTCATCTGCGAGGACCTGAATCACCATATCGGCGCCGGTCATGGTTTTACCCGCCATAGGGTGATTTGCAACGTTTGCCGTAGCCATCAGTCCCTGTCTCCTTACGTTCGTTTCAAGTCATAGTTCGGCGGTTGTCGCGACGCAACACTCGCTGGCCATGGGTTCCTGGATTATAGATACGCTGCTATAACCCCGTATATGCATGCTTTTTCCTGTTGCACAGTGTGCTAACCGGTCTCAACGTGAAAAAGAGCGCCGCGGGGCATTCACCTGGCGGCGCTCTTGTAGCATCACGTCAATAAAACGATAGGTTTTACTCAGTCGTTTCGGATTCTGCGCTCTTTACAGCTTCTTCTGTCGCTGCAGGAGCTTCCTCCGTTGCGGCGGGAGCTTCCTCCGTGGCGGCGGGAGCTTCCTCTGTTGCGGCAGGAGCTTCTTCCGATGCGGCTGCAGCGGCAGTCGCTTCGGCTTCTGCTTCGGCGGCTACAGCAGCGGTACGGGCGGCTTCTGCCTTGCTGACTGCTGCCATCATTTCGTGAGCAACGTCGGCAAGACTACGACCAGCCTGCATCATGGTATCCGGTACGGATCCCTGCATAACGGCACCCACATCGACCTTACCACCGCTTTCGCCGTGTTCGCTCATCAGGGTACTGTCCAGGTCACGCTGGGCTTCGCGGATGCTCAAGCCAATCTTGCGGTCAGCAGCACTGATGCTGATGACTTTCGCCGTTACCTTGTCACCGATATTGAGGACTTCTTCGGGCTTCTGCACGCGGTCGCTCGAAAGCTCGCTCACGTGAATCAGACCTTCGATGCCATTGTCCAACTTGGCGAAGGCACCAAAGCTCACGAGCTTGGCAATCTCTACTTCGACCACGCTGCCCATAGGCATTTTCTCAATGACGGCCAACCAGGGGTCGGTCTCAAGCTGCTTCATACCCACGCTGATCTTTTCGGTCTCGGGGTCGATGCTGAGAATCTTGACGGGAATTTCCTGACCCTTTTCCAGTACTTCGGAGGGATGAGGAACTTTCTTCGTCCAGGAAATATCGCTCACGTGGAGCAGACCGTCGATACCTTCTTCGATCTGAACAAACGCGCCGTAGTCGGTGAGGTTGCGAACAATACCCGTAACCGTCGAGTTGACGGGGTAACGCTCGGCAAGCTGCTTCCAGGGGTTGGGCTGGGTCTGTTTGATACCCAGGGCGATCTTTTCGGAGTCGGGATCCACGGTAAGTACCATGACGTCGACTTCCGCATCCAACTCAAGGATTTCATTGGGGTGACGCACGCGGCGGGTCCAGCTCATTTCGCTGACGTGAACCATGCCTTCGATGCCTTCTTCCAACTGGACGAATGCACCGTAGTCGGTCATGCTGACTACGCGGCCACGAACAACATTACCCACGGGATAACGGTCAACGGCCGTCTTCCAGGGGTTGTCGCTCTTCTGCTTCAGACCCAGGCTGATACGCTCAGACTGCGGGTCGAAGCTGAGGACCATAACTTCGATTTCCTGGCCAACCTGAACAACCTGGGAAGGGTGCTTGACCCGGCCCCAGCTCATGTCGGTGACGTGAAGGAGGCCGTCGATACCACCAACGTCGACGAAGGCACCGAAATCGGTGATGTTCTTCACTTCGCCCTTGAGGATCTTGCCTACTTCTATGGTTTCAAGCAGCTTTTCTTTTTCACCGGCGCGCTGCTCTTCGAGCAACTTACGACGGCTCACCACCACATTGCGGCGGCGCTTGGTCAGCTTGATGATCTTGAGTTCCATCGACTCGCCAATATAGCGCTCGAGGTCGCCCATGGGGCGGAAAGTCAGCTGGCTGGCCGGCATGAAGGCGTCGATACCAATGTCGACTTTCAGGCCGCCCTTGACCCGACGAACGATGGTACCTTCGATGGTGCCGTCTGCTTCGTAGATCTCCTGGACTTTTTCCCAGTTCTTAATCCGGTCTGCTTTCATTTTAGACAGGACAGGAAGACCGGCGTCGTTTTCGGGATCTTCAATGTAGAAATCGAATTCGTCGCCTACGGCCATTTTGTCGGCCTGCAGGAACTCGGAGCAGGGAACGATGCCCTCACTCTTGTATCCGATGTCTACGAGAACGCGGTCATCGGATATTTCCATGACCTTCCCGCGAACAACTTCGCCTTCTTTGAAGTTCTGGGCGCCCTCACCGAAGAGGGATTCCATACTATTGGCAGCCAGTTCGGCTTCGAGCTCCGAATCCAGTTCGGAGAGCCCATCCATCATGATGGACTCCATTAGCTGCCGGTTTGATTCCGTGATTTCTGTTGCTTGACTCATGAGAAGAACTCATCTCCTTTAAAGAATGGATTTACCGCACAAGACGGCATCTTGGTAGCGTAACAAATGAATTGCCCTAGAGTCAAACAGGACCTTGGGCTCATTTGCCCATGGGGATGGCAAAAAAGATTGTAGCGAGTACGCCCACCGTTCTTGCGCGATGGCACCATCCCGCGGGACGGAATCTGGTGACTCCTGCACCCCATTTGAGGAACGGAGCTATCGGGAGTGGCGCTCTGCTTCCAGCCGTTGAAGGCGATTGGCAACCCGCTCGAAACCGCCATTGTGGGCCAGGGTTGCGAGGGACCAGTTTTCACCGGGTGTCCGCTGGTCTGGATCACCACCTGCCGCCAGAAGCAGCTCCATCGACTCCATCCCTCCTGCGGCGACGGCCAACTGCAGGGCGGAACGGTGCTCATCGTCTCTTGCGTCTACCTGGACGCCATTTTCGAGAAGCAGACGCACGATGACCGGGTCACTTCGCCGAACCGCAAGCATGAGTGGCCTGCACCCCGCTGCGTGGGTATGCTCCACGTTGGCTCCACGCTTCAAGAGCATTTCGACCAACTCGAGGCGGCCCTTATCAATGGCGAGCACCAGTGCGGTGCGGCCGTGGGACTCAACGGCCTCGATGTCTGCACCATTGTCGAGGAGCAGCGTCGCAACATCCGTATGGCCTTGGGCCGCCGCTGCCAACAGGGGGGTGACCCCTTTCTTGGGGGCCTTGTCTACCTGGGCCCCCTGTGTTATCAAAATCTGGGCAACGGTCGTGTGCCCACCCTTTGCGGCATAATAGAGGGCCGTATTGCCATTGCGGCCACTTCGGTTCACTTCCGCACCACAACGCAGGAGCAGGCGAAGCGCGTCGACGTGGCCTCCGCTGGCTGCCAGCCCCAGGGGCGTTGCCCGCTCACTATTGCGCTCATCGGCCGACTTGCCTTTGTCGATCAACGTTGTGAGCCGCTTTACATCCCCTTTTTCGGCAGCTTCGAAGAGGGATCGAAACATGCTAATCATGAAGGTCTCCTCGTTAAGAAATGGGAGTTCTGCCGCAGTTACCCCGATGCAACCGCCATTCATAACTTAGCAGTCCGCTCCAACCCGTTCAAGTACTGGCAGCATTCCGACCCGTAAATTCACCCTTTCGGTGAGATGCCGGGCCCTTCAATATACTGGGTGAAGGTCTCTCCATCCCAGATGGTGTGGGAGCGATGGACCAGCCAATCTCCTGTATTGATATAGTGTCCCTCGCCGGTGGGCGTGGGCAATTGCTCCAGGACAGGCGCGTGGGCATGGCCACACACGACGACATCGGCGGCACCCTCGGCCAACACCTTGGTCGCGTAACGTCGAAGGGATTGGGCCTCGGGTCCATTGGCCGGATCGTCGGTCCCCAGAAAGGTGCGGCTGCCATGGCTCACCCCTCGGGCGATGGCCATGGCCCAGTCGGGATGAATGCACCGAAATGCGCTGACCACGAAGGGATTGCGGGCAAACTTCTTGTAGGCCCGGTATCGGCGGTCTTCGGGATTGATGCCATCCCCATGGACCAGATGGCCCCGCAAGGAACCGAATTGGTGTTCCATAATATCGGGGTGGATATGAAAGCCCAACTCATCGCGAAGAAAACGGCCGGCCCAGAAATCGTGGTTGCCACAAATCAGATGGAGCTCGACGCCCTTATCGCGAATGTCGGCAAAGGCCCGTAATACGTCGAAGAAATCGGAGAAGATAACATTGCCATACTCGAACCAGAAGTCAAAGAGATCGCCCAGGCAAATGAAGGTATCGAACTCATCGGGTGAAAAGCGGTGAAGGAAGTCGATAAATTCCTGATGACGCCCTTTGTCCTCCGCTATGGCCTTGAGGTGGACATCACTGAAGAGCAGTGTTTTTTTTGTCACACGAGGTCTCCAGGGGTGGGTCGCATGGGAATAGAGTTTTGCGTTGCGGAATTCGCCTTGGTCTGACCTGCCCCAACGTGATGGGGCCCGTCATCACAGCCAGCCGAAACTGCTCAAGGGCCAAATCCGAATAAGCGCCTTGCCAATGATCTGCTCTTCGTGAACTTCCTGGAAACTGCGGCTGTCTTTGCTGACACTTCGGTGATCACCGAGAACATAGAACTCGCCCGCATCCAGATAGAGCGGCTCACGAACATCGGGGGACTGCTGTTCTTCGTGAACTAAATAGGGCTCGTCAATCTTTTGATTGTTGACGTACACGGAGCCGTATTCAAAGAGGACCTTGACACTATCCGGGTCGAATCCATCGGGATGTACCGCGTCGGCTTCCACCGTATTGCGACTTGCGAGGGGCGCCCCGGCAGCGATGACGCGCTTGATATAGCGCTTATTGGGCTCAACATTGCTGTCGAAAACCACAATATCACCGGGATCCAGCGGCCGAAAGCCACCAATAAAAGGCAGATTGGCGAGCTTGGTGGGCAATTTGAAGACCAGAATTCGTTCGCGGTCTTCCAAGGTGGGAATCATGGAATCCCCCTGAACCTCGTAACCCTCAATAACAAAAGCCTTTAGACCCCAAAAAACAATCAAGAAGAGTACAACCATCTTGACCAATTCGGTAACTTCCCGCCGCATATCCTGTGGCGGTTCTTCCCCCTCTTTCGAGGGTTCTACGCGATCTTGCACGTCCAACTTGTCATCCTTGTCCAGCGACTGAGTATGGTCGAAATGTACCATGCCGCAGCGAATTCCGCAAGTCTTCCATCGATTGGACCGGGTTCAGAAACTCGGTGGCATAGGCCCCCACGTCTTCCAGACGATGGGCATCGCTCGATGTAGTAACGCGCCGCCCGAGGTCATCGGCAAGCTTTTTGGCCAGCCGTTGCTCATGGGGCGCGAGATTTACGCTCTTCACTTCCAATGCCTCGAAAGGCATGTCCAATATTCGTTCATCAAAGGGGATGGCGGCCCGGGTCGGATGGGCGGCCACACAGACAGCCCCCATCTCTTGTGCCTTAGCCAACATCACTTCTGGCGGGCGACCCGGCTCAAAGGCGGCCACCTGCTCGGGATCCAATCCATATATCAGTATATCACCCTTGGAGGAGCTATACTCGAAACCGGCCAGGAGGATAAAACCCGGATGCCCGGATGTGTCCACGAGCTCATCCATTTCCTCCCGCGTCCACTGATAATGATGCTCCGTAAGCACGAGGCCATCCAGTCCCTTGCGGACCGCCCGATCAATGAGGAGCGATTCGTCTATGGCACTGCAGGCAGAATGACGCCGGGTGTGCAGGTGCAGATCAAAGACTAAACCCATGCTGCTCCTTCCACAGGCCGACGCGCCTGAGTAATCCTTAATCTAACGCCAGACCCAGTGCCTGAATCAGGGGCGATTCCTTTACATACCGGGGCATGATGATTTCGAGATCACGGGTAACAAACTGGCGCACTACAAAAAGCACACCGGCGGGGTGGGCATAGGCGAGTTCTTTTACATAATCCCACCAGGCCTCATTGGTCAGGACGCGCCCCAGCAGAAGCCGGGGAATTTCTGCCGGATCCTCTTCCTGATGCTGGGCCTCAATTTCTTCGGCCAACCCGACGCGGGCTTCTTTATTGGCTTGCTGCTGAAGGCGCGAACCAATTTTTTCCACCAGGCGGATGGCGTCTTTATAGCGGGCAACAAAGGCCGCCCATTCCGGGTCAATCTGGTGGACCAGCTCCACGAGGAAGGCAAGGCGTTGTTCCAGTGTCCGGGATTCTAGTCGCCCGGCCATTTCAGAATTCAACAGCAAATACCCCAACGCCACATTGACGTGGGTCTCCGGGGGCTGCAATGCCAGGGCATCTTCGGGACGGCGGGGATATTCCGCATGGAGTATCTGGGCCTTGCTCTGATAATTCGACGGCGTGGGCATGGGTTCGGGAAAGGCCGCATAGTCGTAGTCGAGGCCCATGGCGATGCGATAACCCCGCACCGCCGTGGTGATATCACCCTTATCCAGGGCTTCATCGGCCTGTTCGAGATAGACCTTCTGAATCCGACCCCGAATACGGAGAAGTTCATAGGCCTGGGCAGCAGCGCGATATTTGCCGAGCCGAACCGCATTATCCGCCAACAACGTAACCAGGCTGGCCGGCAACTGGGCGGGGCCATTCTTGGCCAATTGGGCCATGACGTGTTCCCGTACTGCGGGTTCCTGAACGGCCTGGAGGGCACCATCAAAGAGCGTCCCCGAGGCGTCTTCCTCCGTCAGGTAGGCATAACGTTCATCGGCGATATTCTCGGTGGAACTATCACGCAATGGCGAGTAGGAGACAAAGAGGAAACGAAAATTGACGATATCCCCTTCCGCCACGGTTTTGGCGAGGCATTTATCGATTGTCGCTTGATCCACGGCGGGTTTCACCGTAACTTTATTTCTGGCCATTAGACGGCACTCCCATCGGCGAGGGTCTCGGCTACCAGCTGGGCCCGCTGATCCCAATCAATTTCGGGAGGGGTAATCTGGTAGAAGGGCAAACGCTCATGAATTTCGTGGTACAGACGCTGGCGAAAATGGCGCAGCACCCGACTGGCGTGGCGCTCGTGGGCACGGCTCCAGCGACTGGCTTCTACACACTCCCGGTCGCGACCGGCCTCCAGCATGAGTTCTTCCATGTAGGTGGATAGAAAGTGCTTAAGGGCCCCATCGTAGGCGCGGCGCAGCGAGTCCATCTCATCGGAATTTTTCTCGACGGCGACGTTCCACTGTGCTTCGAGGGAAATTATCCGGGCTCGGTCATCTATATATTGTTGGCGACGATCGTTGTCCCTCAATATATAGTAGGCCGCATTGAGCTTTGCGATATCCAGCAAAAAAGCATCACGGCGACTGTCGGTGATGGTCGACCGACCAATCTCCATGAGCAGCTGCTTGATGACTTTCTTATAACTGTTGCGCACTTCACCGATTTTACAGGTTTCGGTCAGCCCCAGCACTTCGAAGTAATTGATATAACCTTGATCCGACATTGTCTGTATACTCCATGTAGGCGGTGATTGTACCCCGAAGGCATGGGGTTGCTCAACTGTGCTATCATTAATGCGCATGAAACGAAGTCAATCAAGGCATAATTTGAGGCCAAGTGCCTTGACGAAGGAGCGGAAGTGGCGTGGCGGAATACATAGGCCAATCCGGCCAGGGCGCAGCCCTGAAAGACAGGCAAAAATTTGAACGCCCCAAGCGTTATAAGGTGTTACTCCTTAATGACGACTTCACGACCCAGGAATTTGTGGTGGAGGTCCTTCGGGGCATCTTCCGCCGCTCCCACGAGGAAGCCCTGGTGATCATGTTAAATGTCCACAAGAATGGGACGGGCGTTGCAGGTGTATATATAAAATCCATTGCGGAAACAAAGGTAAAGCAGGTTCATAAACTGGCACGGCGGATGGAGTTTCCTCTCCGTTGTACCCTGGAGCCAGAGTGACCGGTTACCAAACTCCGAGTTCGAGGTGCGATATTTATGATCAGTAAAGAATTTGAAGCAACCCTCGGCGAAGCCCTCCGAGAAGCCCGCGAACGCCGCCATGAGTATCTTTCCAGCGAACATGTGCTCTTTGCCATCCTTCATGATGCGCGGGGGGCCGACATCCTTCGCGCCTGCGGGGGCAATCTGGCCCATCTGGAGCAGCAGCTCGAAGATTTCTTTAAGGAAGAGATGGAAACGGCACCCGATGGGGTCCAGCCGACCATCCAACAGACCACGGCCTTTGATCGGCTCATGCAGCGGGCTTTTCTCCATGTGCAATATTCAGGACGCGATGCGGTCGACGCAGGCGACATCCTGGCGGCCATGCTGGAGGAAGACGATTCCCACGCCGCCTGGATTCTCCAGGAAGATGGCATTGCCCGCCTCGACATACTGAATTATATCTCCCATGGTATTACGGCCGATGGTGTTGAATTTATCGGGGACGATTCGGAACTTGGTGAGGAGGAGGATGAAGATGGCGATGGCGCACCCCGCCGCAGTGCCCGGGAATCTTTCACCACCAATCTGAATGAAAAGGCCGCTACCGGTGCCATCGATCCCCTTATTGGCCGCGAGGAAGAACTGAAGCGGACGGTTCGCATCCTCTGCCGCCGAAAAAAGAACAATCCTATTTTCGTCGGAGAGCCGGGTGTGGGTAAAACCGCCCTGGCGGAAGGCCTCGCTCTGGCGATTTACGAGGGGCGGGTGCCGAAGCAACTGGCGGATGTGCAAATCATCTCGGTGGATCTCGCCGGGATGCTTGCGGGCACAAAATTCCGGGGTGACTTCGAACAACGCCTGAAATCGGTATTGAAGGAGCTGCAGGGCAAGCCGGAATACGTTCTGTACATTGACGAAATCCACACTATCGTCGGGGCAGGTGCCACGACGGAGTCCAGCATGGACGCGTCGACCATATTGAAGCCGGCGCTGGCGTCGGGGGAACTCCGCTGCATCGGCTCCACCACCTATGAAGAGTATAAGAACCATTTTGAAAAAGATCGTGGCCTGAGCCGACGCTTTCAGAAGATTGATATTGATGAGCCCACCGTCGCTGAGACCGTACGCATCTTGCGGGGCCTGAAACAACGGTATGAGGACCACCACGGCATCCAATACACGGATTCCGCGTTGCGCGTTGCGGCCGAGCTTTCTTCCAAGCATATCAACGACCGATTTTTGCCCGATAAGGCCATCGATGTCATGGATGAAGCGGCGGCGGCCGTTCGGTTGGCTCCCGGTGTGGAACGAAAGACAATTCGCCCCCATGATATCGAAATGGTCATCGCAGAAATTGCCAAAATTCCCGCGCGGAGCGTCTCCTCTTCCGACAAAGAGCGGTTGAGTTCCATCGATTTCGAGCTGAAACATGTGGTTTTCGGGCAGGACGACGCCATCACCCAGATTACCCGGGCCATCAAACGCTCACGGGCCGGACTGGGTCGCCCCGACAAACCGATTGGATCCTTCCTTTTCACGGGCCCCACGGGTGTAGGTAAGACGGAAGTGGCACGCCAGCTTGCCCGGAATCTGGGCAACCATTTCGCGCGCTACGACATGAGCGAATACATGGAAAAGCATGCGGTGTCCCGGCTGATTGGTGCCCCTCCCGGTTACGTGGGCTTCGATCAGGGCGGACTACTGGTGGATGAGATTCGACGCAATCCGTACACCGTGCTCCTCCTGGATGAGTTGGAGAAGGCCCATCCCGATATTTATGGCATCCTGTTGCAGGTTATGGACAGTGCATCGCTCACGGACAACATGGGCAAGAAGGCGGATTTCCGAAACGTCATCCTGATTATGACCTCCAACGCAGGCGCGAGAGAGCTGGCTGCCGGCACCATCGGATTCCAGGCAGGAGAACATGACAGCCGTCACAAGAGTATGAAAGCCATCGAAAAGGCCTTCACGCCCGAATTTCGGAATCGTCTGGATGCGATTGTTCCCTTCAACCCCCTCTCCATGGATGTCATTGAGCAGGTGGTGGATAAATTCTTCATTCAATTGGAGCACCAGCTCGCTGACAAAAAAGTCGCGATTAAGCTGGCCCCGACGGCCCGCCGCTGGCTTGCGGACAAGGGCTATGACGCGACCTATGGTGCCCGCCCCCTCGCGCGGCTCATCGGATTAGAAATTGAAACGCCCCTCGCGGAAGAATTATTGTTTGGTCGCCTGGAAAAAGGGGGTGACGTGACGGTTGACGTGGAAGACGACAAAATCGTGTTGCGATTTGATTGATCAGGGAGCGGGCGCACCATTGGGAGTGTTATGAATACCAAATACCACAAAACGGCCGGGGGTGTCGTAATTAATGCGCGTCAGGAGGTCCTGGTAATTGTCCGCGATATCGAGCGGGATGGCCAGATGGTCCACGAAGTGCGCCTGCCGAAAGGGCACATCGATCCGGGTGAAAACGCCCCCACGGCGGCCATGCGTGAGGTTTGTGAGGAATCTGGTTATTGCCACCTCCGAATCACCAAGGATCTTGGAACGGGCCATTCCAGTTTCACCTTTCGCAATAAACAGCACGAACGGGAAGAGCAATATTACCTGATGGAGCTTTCCGACCCCCGACATCAGCCTCCCCAGCCCATGAGTGAGGAAGAAGCCCTCTTTGACCCCCATTGGGTGCCCCTTGCGGAGGCCGTCACCCGGATGACCTATGATAGTGAACGTGATTTTGTGGAACGGGCGTGGAAACTCGTCCGGGGGTTGAATCCCGAGTAATCCCGTTGCGCCTATCCCCCGCCATGCGCTAGGCTGTGTCCTCCATCTGATAGAGACGAGGCGCGCCGCGTGGCACGCCCGGCATTTAATTATCCTGAGGAGACCCACGGAATGCATTCCCTTTTAAAATCCCTTGCGATTGTCGCACTGACTGCAATCAGTCTGGTGCCCCAGGCCCAGGCCGCAGATTCAAAACAGCTCCTGCTGCTCGCCGGCACCCCCAGTCACGGGCCGGGCGACCATGAGTTCAACGCGGGCGTCCAACTGCTGGCCAAGTGCCTGGAATCGGTGGAGGGGCTCGAAGTTACCTTCCACCTCAATGGCTGGCCCGAAGATGAGTCCATTTTCGATGGCAAAGACGGTATCCTCATGTATATGGATGGCGGTGCCAATCACCCCGCCGTGCAGGAGGGTCACCTGGCCTTTCTCGGCAAGCTGATGGACCAGGGCGTGGGCCTCATGTGTGCCCATTACGGTGTTGAAGTGACCGCCGAAAATGGCGGTGCAGAATTTAAAAAATGGATCGGTGGCCACTACGATTCAGGATACTCCTGCAACCCCATGTGGAGTCCGGCGTATGAGGCCTTTCCCGACCACCCGGTCACCCGGGGCGTAAAGCCCTTCGAAATCAAAGACGAATGGTATATGCACATGCGTTTTCGCGATGACCTCGCTGGCATTACCCCGCTGCTGGTGGGCACGCCTTCGGACGACGTGCGCGACGGCCCCTATGTGTACCCCAAGGGGCCCTACGAACACATCCAGGCGGACAAGGGCAAGCCGGAAACCATGATGTGGGCGGTAGAACGACCCGACGGCGGTCGTGGCATTGGTTTTACCGGGGGACATATCCATACCAACTGGGGCAACGACGATTTCCGTAAAGTCGTGCTCAATGGCCTGGTCTGGATTACCGGCCTGGAGGTTCCCGAAGGTGGTGTGGTTTCCACCGTCACGGCGGAAGACCTCACAAAAAACCTTGACCCCAAGGGCAAAAAGTAATTCCCCCCAATTAAATTGTTATTTTGCATTACCTGTAGTATACGAAGGAGTTCACACCGTGTCTGACAAAATCCGCTGGGGTATCCTCGGCACCGGCCATATTGCCAATACGTTTACCAAAGCCCTCCAGTCCCTGGACGACGCCGTCGTGACGGCCGTGGGTTCCCGGACCCAGGCGAGTGCCGACGCCTTTGGGGAAACCTACGGCATCCCCAACCGCCATGGTTCCTATGAAGCGCTGGCCGCCGACCCCGAGGTGGACGCGATCTACATTGCGACCTTGAATTCCTTGCACATGGACAACAGCATTTTGTGCCTGAAGGCGGGCAAGGCTGTTCTTTGCGAGAAGCCCTTTTGTATCAATCGCGAACAATCCGAAAAAGTCTACGCCGTGGCGAAAGAGGCCAAATCTTTCATCATGGAAGCCATGTGGACCCGCTTCATTCCTGCCTTACAACAGGCCATGGACTGGATCGATTCCGGTGCTATCGGTGAAGTGCGCATGGTGCAGGCCAACTTCGGATTCCGCTGCGACGACGCGCCCCTGTTTGACCCCAATCTCGGCGGTGGCGCCCTCCTCGATGTAGGCATCTACCCCATCACCCTGGCGCACATGGCCTTCCGTAAACATCCGACGGAAGTTCGGAGTCTCGCCTATCTGGGACGGAATGGTGTGGACGAACAATCGACCTACCTCCTGGGTTACGAAGGCGGTGGTCTTGCCCTGCTCGGCAGTGCGGTTCAAACGAACACCCCCTACGATGGCTACATCATGGGCACGGACGGCATGATTACGATTCACGACTCCTTCTGGAATGCCACCAAGGTGAGCCTGACCAAGAATGAAGCCGTGGTCGAAACGAAGGAACTCCCCCACATCTGTAACGGATATGAGTACGAAGCCCTCGAAGTGCACCGCTGCCTGCGGGAAGGCAAATTGGAGAGCGACATCATGCCCCATGAGACGACCTTGGCGATGATGGGCATTCTGGATGGCATCCGTGCGGATTGGGGCCTGAAGTATCCCATGGAATAGGACAGGTTGTTCTGCCCCAATCTCCCTGGTTATGACAAATCTATGTATCGTCACCTGACGGCCCCACGCAAAGAATGCCGGGGGCCGTCCGTTTTTTTGGGAAGGAATTGACCAGAACGTATGGACACGCAAGATCGTACCCGCGAAATGACCCTCGAGCGATACCGCGATCGCGTGGCGCTGGCACTCCGATTCATCGAAGAGAATCTCGATCAATCCCTGTGCCTTGATGATATTGCCGCGTCCAGCCATTTCTCGCCCTTCCATTTTCATCGCATCTTCCAGTCGATTATGGGCGAGTCGGTCAATGACTACGTCGTTCGCCGGCGTATGGAAACGGCGGTCCACCTGTTGGTCTACGAGCGCACATTGCGGGTAACCGATGTGGCCGTCGCCGTGGGCTATTCGTCCACGGCAAACTTTTCCAAGGCCTTCAGGGCCTATTTTGGTGTTTCCCCAAGCCAGATTCGAAACCCAACGGGATCGACAATAAGCAAGATAGGAAAACTATCGCGCAAGTATGGAAAAACCTTTGACCCCTGCGAATTGTATCCTCGTCTTGTGCCTGACGGCAGGCACAATGATTCCATCAACGAAGAGGATAGAAAAATGCACGTAGATGTCATTGAACGGGAGGAAGCAGCCATTTGTTTCCTTAATAGTCCACAGGGGTACCTCCCTGAATCAATCCATCAGACCTGGAAGAAATTGATCGAATGGGGAACGTCTGCAGGTATTCCTGCGGACGAACAACAGTACTTCGCCCTGTGTCACAGCAACCCGGCGGTGACTCCGGTCGAGAAGTGTCGCTATGAAGCGTCCCTGGTCATCCCGCCGGATGTACAGGTAAATGCCCCCTTCGGACGCTCGTCGATTCCGGCTGGAAAATACGCCCGGGTCTATTACAAGGGCGCTGCGGAGGATACCAGCCAGGCACACCTCACCATTTTCAATACCTGGTTGCCGGAAAGCGGTTTTGAGCCCGACGATTACCCGTCGATGGAACATTATCTCAACGACGTCAACAAGGATGGTTTTGTCGAGATGGAGGTTTATCTGAAGTTGAAGGACCTGGTATAGGACGTGCCCATCTATTCTGCCTTACGCGCGGAGAAATGGAGCTGTTTTTCTCTACATAAGCGGAGATAGAACTCATTTAAAACCAGCTCGTTATTCTTACGTCTTCGACGTAATGCCGGCGAGCCGCACTCCTACGGCGCGTCCGAGACCGGCGCCCCATAGCCCCAATTCGGGAAACTGGAAATCGGATGACTTGGAAAATGTTCAAGATGAATCATCGCCTATTTTGAAGACGGCGTGGGCGGTTCCGCATGTGGCAATTGCCTTCATACTGAGAGAGACGCTCCCGACGCTCGTCGGGAGCGTCGAAGTTTTCCGCCAAGGGACGGGAAACGCGGCGATGTGGCATTGCCGAACTTATGACATAAGTGCAGCCCCGCTAATCGTGCCGCGCGATACCCAAAAGGCGAGCCTGAGCGAGTCCTGACGGGTTCGTGCGTGGAGCTTCCAATGGCCATGATTAGAGCCGAACCAGCAGAACGCTTGGGTTCAGCGGATCCATCAAATCTATTGGCGCTCATTCGTAGCCAAAGCGTTCTCGAATCCGTGCAAAGACCTCTTCACCCGGTATTAGCTCGACGGTGCCGTTGCGCACTTCTTCCATGCGCCTCTCTATTTCAACCATCCAGGCGGCCTCAACTTTGGGTCGGGTGGCCCCAGAGACTTTAGAATAGAATCTACAACGTGGAGACGTTCCTTCGGAGTCAGTAGATAGGCCATTTCAATGACATCTTCAGCTTTCATGTCGGTCAGTCCTCATTCTTTGACCGCTCAATCCTATCATGAGTCGGGCCAGAATTCAGCAATTATTCCACTTCGCGGCTAGAAGTTCCCCAGACGTGCATTGCACTCCCACGAAAAGAAAAATCGCCGTCCAGAATACCCAAATGAGCGTTCGGAACGGCGACGAGTTAGTAAAGTTATTCGCGAGGGTTCTACACCAGCTCAGCAACAACCTCTTCAATTACCTTCAATCCTTCGCGCAGGGCCTCTTCTTTGATGACCAAGGGCGGGCAAATCTTGACGGCGCCACCACCGACACCCACGGGGGCGAAGAGCAGGAGGCCACGCTTGTAGCATTCATAGACAATGTGCCACGCGAGGTCGGGGTCCGGGTCTGTGCCCGAGTCGGTAGGACGACACTGGAGGGAACACACGAGCCCGACGGCGTCATGGGCACCAATACGGCCCTTCGAGGCCGCGGTGATAGCAGCGGCCCCTTCCTTCAACACCGATTCCAGTTTCGCGGCATTCTCGATGAGCCCTTCCTTCTTCACGACCTGAAGGTTGGCCAGGGCACCCGCCGCAGAAATCGCGTTGGCCGAGTGGGTACTGGTCATTTCGCCGGGACCATACATGGTCATGAGCTCTTCCGTGCCCACCACGGCGGAGAGGGCCGTGCCGCCCGAAATGCCCTTACCACAGGCCGCCAGATCAGGCACGACGCCCAGGTGCTGGAAGCCGAAGGCCTTACCAGCCCGGCCGAAGCCTGCCTGCACTTCATCAAAAATCAAAACCGCCTGATGCTTGTCGCACCACGCGCGGAGGGCCTGGGCATAGGGCGCTGGCATAAGGGTCGCATTGCAGCCCTGGAAGGTTTCGCTCATAACACCACACACGTTCTCGGGCTTGATGCCTTGGGCAGCGAGGGCGTCTTCGAAGACCTGAAAACTCACATCTTCCTGACGATAGCCATCGGGGAAGGGCACGGTGACGAATCGTGGGTCCAGGTCGCCCATCCAAGTTTTTAATCCCGGAATACCACCGGCAAACTGGGAGCCCATCGTGCGGCCGTGGAAGGCGTTGCTGAAGGATACGAGGACCGATTTCTCTTTGCCCCCGATCTGCATGCCTTTCGTGCGCGCCAGCTTGATGCAGCACTCCGTGGCTTCTGAACCCGTCGTCAACAGAAAAATACGCTTCAACGGCGCCGGCAAGTAGCTCTGAATCTCTTCAATGAGCTGGGCACGGATTTCCGTGGGGAAGGCGTAGGCATAATACATGCCCTTCTTCGCCATGGCCGTGATGGCCTCGCAGATTTCCGGACGTCCGTGACCACTGGACGTCACCAACACGCCACTGGAAAAATCGATCCACTGGTTGCCGTCGGCGTCATTGATATATTCGCCATGGCCGTGATCCCAGAGGATGGGGGGCTGGCCGCCCATACTGCGGGGCTCGATAGCCCGGAGGCGCTCCAACGTGGGGATAGAGGAAGGGGCGGGTAATGCCGTGGCGATTTTTCGGTGGGCGGTATTGACCGGGGTCACTGCTTCGGGGGTAAGGGGAAATTCTTTGGTCGCCATTCGGGATACTCTCCTGAGGATTAAGGTAGATGCGGTTGCCCGCCGTGATTGCCTGATGTTCACCCGTCCCATGCACACCAGCGTCGATGCGCCAACGATTCGGGGATTCAGGGTGGGCATCTATTGTCCCAAATAGCGACGGTTCCAATCCAGCCGCACGCCGTTGAATCCAACTGCGGCCTTATTTTTCCAGCAGCGCCGCGAGGGTTGGGGCTATCTGCGTGGCCACTTCTTCCGCCCCGGCCTCGGTGAAATGGCAATCGTCGTAGTAATATTCCGGTCGCCCGTTCATCGACGACAAGTCAACACAAGGGACCCCTTCTTCCTCACATACCTTCAGCAGCGTGGCGTTATAGGCGTCCATCGCCTCCCGTAGGGCCCCCAGGCGCAAATAACGGCCATCTTCCAGCCAGCCAAACCAGCACAACGCCGCCACATCGGCGGGGAGATCATCACGCCAGACCACGGGTTGTGTGGTGAACACGACGGCGATACCTCGTGTTCGACCCAGCCCGATCATGGTGCGAATCCGTGTCGTATAATCGCGAAGGCCGGGTTGGATGTCTGGCAGATCACCAACGAGTTCCGCCTTCGCCCGTTTTTCCCGACGTATACGGTACTCCAGCCCCCCGATCCCTTCCTGGGCCTCCGGCGGCGGCGGGTCTGCCCGTAAAGTGTGAAAAAGCTGGATGACGCGAGATTGGGTCCACCAGGGAAAATAGGGCGTGGGGGCGGGCGCGGTATCGACGACGCCCGCCGTGGGCTCGGCGTCAAACCGGGCCATATTGGTGTAATTCTCTTCCTTCGCCAGATAGCGCCACATATCATTGATACCCGGTTGGACCACCAGCACCGTCACGCCATTCAACAGAGGCGAATCTTCCAGAAATTGGAGGTGATCCCGCGTGTAGAAGCCACTAATGCCCACATTGCCCACCCACAGCTTTTGGGTGCCCAGGGCGGCTGACACGTTTCTCTCCAGCAGGGTTGGCCAAGTTTCCGTGTCATCGAGGTAGACACATTCCGTCGTGCTGCCACCGATGCACAACACACGGGTCGTCTGGTCGGCCCGGGGCGGGGCGACTGCGCGAATACTATTGGGACCGGTGCTGAAAACGGAATCGCCATAAATGCCCGGTGTATCCGTCGTGTTGGTGTGGCGGGTGTAGTGAATATCCGGGCCCCGGGTGTGAAAGGGGTTGTGGGGGTGAAAGCGGCTCTCCACCACGTGGGAACCCACCTCAAGGGTGGTCCAGCCGATGACACAAATAATCGTGAGGAGGAGGATTTCCCGCCAGTGGGCACCGAGACGCCGTCGTAGGCCGGGCAACCCGATCGCTACCCCCGTCAGGAGCCAAAGAGCGAAAAGGCCCAGTAGTCCGTGTTCAATATCTCCCTCAGGCCACCAGTGCCCGAAGCACAAGGCCCACAGCGAGTCCAGCAGGACGACACACGGCACCAGCCAAAGCAGCAGGGCACTCAAGCGGGGACGGCTCTGGAAATCATCGTCAGGGGTCATGGCGAGAGCTTACACAAGGGGCGGAAGACGACACAAGCCCCGAAGGACTGACGTGATAAGCCCCTGATTTTTCAATGCCAGCCCAATGGTGCCACCCGATCCCGCTTTTCGTGCGGCGTAGACGTACGAAGAGCGGGTTCGGGTGCCTTGACCCAAATCGATGTCAGAAAAAGTGGATGTCACCGTAGCCCCGTTTACCGAAATTTCCGCAAGGAGTCTGATGCCTAGGGACCGCCGCTAACATTGAATGATCCGCGCGTAACATCCGTGATGCTTGACAGGGCGTACGTGTTGGCGTACGCTGTAGGCGGAGGTTCATCCCATGAACATACTCAATGCTACCGAAGCGCGCGGAAAGCTCTACAGTCTAATCGATGAAACAACCGCGACCCACGAGCCCATCGTGATTACGGGAAAACGGGGCAATGCCGTGTTGGTATCCGAGGCGGATTGGAACGCCATTACGGAGACGCTCCACTTGCTTTCCGTGCCCGGCATGCGGGAGTCCATCAAAGCGGGGCTGGAATCGCCCGTTGATGAATGCGCCACGGAACTGGACTGGTGACCTGGACGCTCGTCTACACGAAGCAAGCCCAGAAAGATGCGAAGAAACTCACCTCGTCCGGACTGAGGGATAAGGCCATGACGCTACTGGATATCGTGAAACGAGACCCCTACCAGACACCACCGCCCTTCGAAAAACTGGTGGGCGATCTCGAAGGAGCCTGCTCCCGTCGAATTAATATCCAACATCGTCTGGTCTACCAGGTGCTTGAGTCGGAAAGAATCGTCAAGGTAATTCGGATGTGGACCCACTACGAATGAGTACCAAATACGAGAGTGACGAGGAGAATCTTCCCAAGGAACACGGACCCAGTTGCCCAGCAGCACAATGCCACCATTCAGCGTCCTATGGGTCTTGTGGGCTTCTTGGGAACATCCGTCCCACCGGTCCCACCAGTCCCACTCGTCCCATGAATCGAGCACCCCTTCCCATCGTCCAGCTTGGATGACACCCGGCTCTCGCGGTATAGTCCCAATCGCGCCTTGGTAGTGCGCACACACGTCGCACAGGAGACTCATGCCCAGTCAATCGCCCGATATCACCGTCGCTATTCCCTGTCGCAATGGTGGCGACATTCTGCGTCGTGCCTTGGCGCAGGTATTCGCCCAGGAAATAGACCGGCCCTTCGAAGTGCTCGCCTTTGACTCGGGTTCGACCGATGGCACCCTCGACGCCCTGGCAGAGCACCCGGTCCGTGTAATTCATATCGACCAAGACACCTTCGACTGGGGCCGCCTCCGGGAGCGTATGTTTGAAGAGTCCCGGGGGGACATCATGGTGAGCCTCTCGCAGGATGCCGTACCCTCGGGCCCCGACTGGCTGGCACGTTTGGTGGCCCCGTTGGACGACCCCGACCTGGGCGTCTCCTGTGGCTCGTCTATTCCCGACCCCGCCCGCGACTTTCCCCAATTCCAATGGGAAAAAAACGGCTACTATTACTTCACCCGCGAAATCGGAAAGTTCACCGCCCGCTACGGCAAAGGTCTGTCCTTTGCCAACACGGCCGTGCGCCGCGCCGTGTGGGAAGAGCTCCGCATCGAGCCCCAGGCCACGGGCGAAGATTTTGGCTTTCAGATGAAGCTGCATGCCGCCGGTATTCCCATCGCCTTTCCCAGCGACGCCCCCGTGTTGCACCACCACAACTACACCCTCAAAGGGGTCTACCGCCGCTGTCGCAATGAAGGACTCGCCCTCCGCGAAATGGGTTGTGCCTACCACGAAGGAGACCTGCTCGCCGATCTGGCCAGTCCAAAGAAATACATTCAATGGCTCCGGGAACTGAAGCGGGGGAGTCTGCGCAACGGTGCCGAGTGGTGTTATCCCGTGCTCCGTCCCGTCGCCGTCTATATGGGCAGCCGTTTCGCCCGAAAAATGGTGTGGTACTGACCATGGCCAAGGATTCCATTCAGAAATTCTATCGCGACAATCCCCGCATGGTGAGTTCCCCCTTCGGCGGTGTGGACGGCATAAACGACGAACTCCTGACCGACGTACTGACCCGACTCAACATCGACTTCGCCCAAAAACGTGTCCTCGATGTGGGCTGTGGACGGGGCTATGTGGAAGACGTGGTCAAGGCACAGGGCGGCACCTATATAGGTGCCGATTTTGTCATCAGTCGCGGCGGCTTTCCCCTCGTCCGTGCCGACGCGGCCTGCCTGCCCTTCCCTGATAACAGCATGGATGTCCTCCTGTGTATCGATGCTTCCGAGCACTTTCCCCAGCCCGCCCAGGTTGCCCGGGAGTTCTTTCGGGTCCTGGCGGCGTGTATTTTCTCAGCGCCCCCAACTACGGCAACGTTGCCGGTCTGGTAAAAAAAATCTACGAAGGGCTCGGCTGGTATGAAAAAGACACCTGGGCACCCTTCGGACGCTGGCAGCCCCAGGAACTGGAGCAACCCCTGACACCCCGTTTTGTTCGCAAGATCTACGGCGATGCTGGTTTCGCGCCTATTACCGGAATCGGCCACGGTGCCGAAGTCGGCCTGGGCCTGTGTCCCTGGGTGGATCACCCCAAGACCCCCGAAGCCATCCAATTTCGACTGCAACGACTCTTCGCTGCCCTGGGCCCCGGAATCGCCCAAGCCTGCCCCACTAGCAGCCTCCACATATTCTGGCGCATGGAAAAGCCCCCAGCGACGTAACGATTGCTCCGGAGCGCCTTCCGTGAGGTGAATTGGTGTTTCTTGTCCGATGATCGCAAAGCCCGTCGCATACTGCCCAGATTACAGTAGCGAAACGAAGAATCACGTTTGGGTGCCACTGACAAGCCCGGTGGGGCTGTAAAGCTGATGAAAGACATTGTTCAGGATGGTTGCTGCGTATAACTCACAGGCACAATATTGCTTAAACCCCACCCGGTTTGATTGAATGACCCCACGAAATATCGACGAAGGTCCAATCACACCCATGACATTCCAACGTATCCTGCAAAAACTTAAACTGCGCTACGGCTCCCAACCCACCATAATTAAGACGCTCCGGGAAATGGGGGTGCGCATCGGCGCAGACTGCCGCATCTATGCCACGGATTTCGGTGCTGAACCCTGGCTTATCAAGATTGGTAATCGTGTTTGCGTTTCTAACGACGTGACCTTCGTCAACCACGGCCTCAACTGGCCCTTTCAGGAAAAATACGAGTCCCTCACGGGCTTTGGTCCCATCGAAATTGGCGATAACTGCCAGATTGGCGTGCGGGCAACAATTTTGCCCTTCGTCACCATTGGCGAAAACTGTATTGTCGGAGCCTGCAGCGTGGTGACCAGGTCGGTACCCCCAAATTCCGTCGTCGCCGGCAATCCCGCCCGTGTGATTTGTTCCATGGAAAACTACGAGAAAAAATGCGTGGAGCGGCATATCGATATTCCCCAGGATCGTGACGCCGCGCGCAAGGTATTAGAGGCCCACTTTTGGGGCGACGAAACGGCCCCATCATGAGTCTGGAAACGTGGATTATAGGAGGTCGGGCATTCCTGCCCGACACAACGTACCTGTCGAGCATGAGGTCCAACCAAGGCCCTGCGTCAAACAATCCTTTGGAAACACACAAGGAATATGGCTCGTTTCGTCTCTGCATTCCAGTTGGTATCGCAATCCCGCTGTTTACTTCAATGTTAGACGTTCCCTTTATGTCGGGCAGGAATGCCCAACCTCCTACCCTTACCCAGTGCGGTCACGTCCTATGAAACTGGCTGTACTCAAAGGCAATCGCTTTAACCCGTGGCACCTTGCCGCCTTCACCCGGCTCGGGGAAGACGTAGCGGTCACGGCCTTTCGCGCCGACTCAGAGATTCAGCAGTATTTCGCGGAGCGGGGTGCCGACGAAAGTGGCCTGTCCACCACGCCGATTTATTTCGACTACCAGTCCGGGCCAATCTGGCGGCGTTGGGTCAATCTGTTGACCTATCGCTATCGAAACCGAACTCCCCATATCCTGCCCTTCCATACCCAATTGCAGCACTTCGACATGATTCAGACCTGGGAACTTTTCACCGACTGGACCGAAGAGGCCCTGGAAGCGAAACGGAAATGGGGCATGCCGGTCTGCATCATGGTGTGGGACAACATACCCTTCAACATGGAGTCTACGGAACGTTATCGCGAACGCAAGGCAAGAGCCCTCGCAGAGGCCGATCATTTTATCGTGCACACGGAACGTTCCAAACGCACGCTGGTGATCGAAGGGGCCGATCCGGAAAAAATCAGCGTTATTGACCCCGGTGTCGATTTGAACTGTTTCCAGCCCGGTGCCGGTGACCGTAAGGCCCTCGACGTTGAAGAGGACGCCTTCGTCATTCTTTTTGTGGGCTGGCTGTTGCCCCGAAAAGGACTCGACTTTCTGTTGCTGGCCCTGCGCGAATTGATTGCTGACTCCACCACGGGGGACCGAATCCAATTGGTCATCGTGGGTTCAGGCCCCGGACAAGACCGTATAGACCGGCTCGCCCGTCGCCTCGATATCATGGAGCATTGTCACTTTGTGGGCACCCGTCCCTACAGCGAGATGCCGACTCTGTTCCAGAGTGCTGATGTGTTCGTGTTGCCGAGTATTGCCACCGAGACCTGGCAGGAACAATTCGGCATGTCTCTCATGGAAAGCATGGCCTGTGGCACACCCGTGGTCACCACCCACAGCGGTGCCATACCGGAAATTGTCGAAGATAGCGCGCTCCTGTGTCAGCCCAATGATTTTTTCGCCCTTCACGAAGCCCTGACGCGGCTGATTGCTGATCCGTTGCTCGAAGAGGCCTGTGTCGAGAAGGGGCTGGAGGTCGCACGGCGACGCTATGGCCTGGACACCTATGCCTCGCGGTTGGCGGCCCTATATGCCCGTCTCGGTAAGCCATGACGGTTGGAAATAGCAGACCATGACCCCCAGCTATGAGGAACAATTCGGACCCCTGCGACGTCGCATACTGCGTGTCCTGCGTTGGTTTCGTTGGCACCTCAAGGGGCTTCGTGGCCTGGAGCGACACCTCCTTGTCGAACTGAACTGGCGTCTCGGTGATGAGATTATGGCCCTGCCGGTTTTTGAGGCCCTTCATCAGCGCTATCCCCAGGCCCACATCCACGTACTCAGCAATTACCCGGTCTTGTTCAAAGACCACCCCCATGTCCACGCGTCCGAAGCGCCACCGGTCCTGGTGGACCGTTATGTGCTCCTGCGCGGCGCGTCCCGCTTCCAGAATCGTCTTGCCGCATACAGTGCGACCCTCGGCATGCCCTGCCCAGACAACACCCTACCTGCCTTGTTCTTTAGCGACTGGACCTTGCCGACCCACCTGAGGATTCCGCCAGGGAAGGGGCCCCTCATCGCCCTGGCACCCGGGGCGTCTTGGCCGAGTAAACGTTGGGCCCGTGCCCATTGGAAGGCCTTGGGAGACCCCCTCACCCGGCAAGGTTGTCGCTTGGTCGTCATGGGGCAGGCGGGCGAAGGATTGCCCTGTGGCTGGGATCTGACGGGCCAAACGACGGTAGACGAGGCCGCACGGGTACTCCATGCTGCGGATCTCGTGATCGCCTGTGATTCGGGGTTGATGCACCTGGCCCGGGCAGCGGGTACTCCCGTCATCGGCCTCTTCGGGCCTACCGATCCGGACATGCTCATCAAAGACGACCCCGATTTTACCCCCATTCGGAGTACGGCACCCTGTAGCGGCTTTTGGAACCATGCGAAAACCGTGGGCGCGCCGGGCGTATGCCCTGAGGGCCACGAAAGCTGCCTGGAAAGTATATCGCCCGCGCAGGTGCTGGAACTCGTGGAGCAACGCCTTGCGTTGACCCCGCGCCCATGAAGGTGCTCTTTCTCACCCTCTACCCGGAAGACGCGGCCAGCCCACGGTATCGGGTCCATCAGTTTCTACCCTATCTCCGTGAACACGGGGTCGAGTGTACCGTGCTATCGCCTACCTCTTCGGACGTCTGGCGCCGTCACACCGGTCCCGATCGGGTGGGGCGGGCTTTGTGGTATCACGCCTACGAAACGCCCACACGACTCCGCCAGATTCTCGGTGCGGGAAAGTATGACCTGGTCTTCCTGCAAAAGGCCGTTATGTCCTCCTATATTCACGGCTTCGACCGATTGCTCTGCCATCGCAGTCGCCGCCTGATTCTCGACATCGACGACGCCGTCCATCTCGCACCGCCCCATCCCCTCCGATTTCCCTGGTCCCTTGCGGAAGATCCCGACCAGGTCCGTCGACTCATGGGCCGCGCCGAAAAGGTTCTGTGTGGCAATGCCTGGCTCGCTGCCGAAGTGGCGGAAGCTGGAGGGACGGGGACGCTCTGGCCTACGGTAGTGGACACGGACCGATTCGCACCCGCTGCTAAGCCACTTCGCGATTTCAGGGTGGGTTGGATGGGCGCCCCAAGCACCAGCACGAGTCTCAAGACCATTGCGCCGGCCCTGGACGGGCTTGCCGATGGCGAACTCATGGTGGCGGGAGCCGGGCCAAAGGAGGTACACTGTTCCAGAGCAGAATACGCAACGTGGAACTATGACACGGAGGTCAAATTGTTGCAATCCTTCAGCGTGGGTCTAATGCCCTTGCACCGTGATACTTGGACACAGGGGAAGTGTGCCCTCAAGGCCCTCCTCTACATGGCCGTGGGTATCCCCTGTATTGCCACCCCCTACGGCGCGGTGACCGATATGATCACCCATGGTGAAAATGGATGGTTGGCGGATAGCGTAGACGATTGGCGCGAAGGATTAGAGGCGCTCCGGGATCCCCAGCTTCGTCAACGACTGGGCGAAGCCGCACGCATTACCGTGGAAGAGCGTTTTTCGCTGAAGGTGGCTGCACCCCGGCTGCACCAACATCTGGAGCAGGCCTGATGGCAGGGCGTCCGAGAATAGCCTGGGTCATTCCCACCATGCGTGTGGGGGGGAGTGAGATTCAGTTGCTCCACCTGATGAAGGGGCTGGCCCACGATTTCGAAATGACCCTCATCTGCACCCGCAGTGAAGGGGCGCTCATTGGTGACGCCCGCCGGGTGGGTGTCTATGTGCGGGTATTAGACGCACCGTCGGGCTGGGACTTTCGCGTGCAGGGCCGACTCCAGCATATTTTTCAGGCCCACCTGCCCCATATCATGCACACCTACCTTTCTGGCTTTGACCTCTTTGCCAATCGCGCGGCCCGGAACGTGGGTATACCCATCATTGTTTCGAGTCGCCGAGAGTTGGCCGTCTGGCAGAAACGGCGCCACGTCTTTCTCCAGCGACGTGCCAATCGCTACGCCGATCACATTGTCGCCAACAGCCAGGCGGTCGCAGACTACGCCGCAAAACGCGAGCGAAATGACCCGGCGAATTACTCGGTTATTCGCAATGGCGTTGATGCCGACCAATACGTCTCCACCGTGCCCAGGTCGCAGATTGTGGCCCGATTCAAATTGCCGCCCAAAACCTATATCGTGGGTATGGTCGCCAATTTCAGCCCGGTAAAAGATCACCGGCTCTTCGTCGACATGGCGGAACGCATCCTGAAGCAGCGGAAAGATGTCCATTTTCTTCTCATAGGGACGGGTAAGCTCGTCGATCAGATGCGAAATCTCATTTACCGAAAGCGCATGGAAGAGCATTTTACCCGCATCGGCACCGTCGGAGAAGTGGCCGATTTGCTGAGTGTGGTGGATGTAGCCGTGTTGACGTCGAAGATCGAAGGCTTTCCCAATGCGGTGATGGAAGCCATGTCATCGCGCACCCCCTGTGTAGCGGCCCCCGTGGGCGGTATACCAGAGCTCATCGTCAACGACAAGACCGGGGTCCTCATATCGGAACGGACGGCGGCGAATTTTGCGGACGCCGTCTGTGCGCTGCTGGATGACCCGGCGCGTAGAGAGCGGATCGGTCAGGCCGCGGGCGTCTGGGTCCGCGAGAATCTGCCCCTCGACGCCATGGTGGACCAGTATCGCCATCTCTACCACCGTCTTGTTCAGCAGAAACTCCGCAAAGGCTCCTGACCATGTGTGGTATCAACGGGGTGATCTGGCGTAACGCCCCCCCGGATGACCGCGACACCCTTATCCAGCAAATGAATGCCGCCCTGTCTCATCGGGGACCCGATGACGCCGGCACGTGGCAGAGCGCCCAGGTCGATCTGGGTCACCGACGTCTCAGTGTCATCGACACCACCGTTGCAAGCCATCAGCCCATGCAAACCGCCGATGGCGAACACGTCATGGTGTACAACGGGGAAATCTACAACTACCTCGAATTGCGCGCAACACTGGAAGGTCTGGGTTGCGTGTTTCGCACGGGGGGCGACACCGAAGTCTTGCTCCAGGGATTCGCCACGTGGGGTATGGACGTTTTCTCACGCTGCAATGGCATGTTTGCCGCCGCCATTTACACCCAGTCGACGGAGACCCTTGTGCTGGTCCGTGACCGTCTGGGCATTAAACCCCTGTTTTTCGGTAGTCACCGTGGGAACTTCGTGTTCTCCTCTGAAATAAAGCCCATGCTCCGTCATGAACTCGTGGATCAGACCCTGAATTCAGAGGCCCTCCACGCGTACCTCCAGTATCTCTATGTGCCCGCGCCCGACACGATCTACCAAGGCATACACAAGCTGCGCCCCGGTCACTGCCTCGTCTTTCGTCGTGGCGAATGGGAAGAGCGGTCCTACTGGCAGTTAAATTACGAACCGGATACTTCCTGGACCCTGGATAGTGCGGCGGAGCAACTGGACACCCTGCTGGAGGACGCCGTGCGTCTGCGCCAACGGAGCGATGTGCCCCTCGGCGCTTTTCTCAGTGGGGGACTGGATTCCAGCGCCGTGGTCGCGACCTTGAGCCAGCAACTGACGCAACCATTGAAGACCTTCAGTATCGGTTTTGCTGACAAAGACGCCAACGAGCTGGCCTACGCCCGACTGGTGGCGGATCGGTTTCAGACCGATCACCATGAAGCCATTCTTTCGCCCAACATGGAAGAAGTCTTGCCCAGCCTGGTCGCCCACATGGGCGAGCCCTTTGCGGATTCATCCATGCTGCCCATGTGGCTCGTGTCGAGGATGGCCCGGGAGCAGGTAACCGTGGCCCTCTCCGGCGATGGGGGCGATGAACTTTTTGCCGGATATTCCTGGACCCATATGAGCCTCCGCGCCGCCCGATATGGGCGCGTTCCACGGCCCCTGCGTGCAGTCGCGGGTGCCCTACTCGGGTTCTTGCCCCAAACGCCCCAATGGAACCGTTACCGACGTTTTCATCAGGACAGTTACCGCAGTCCCATGGACCGCTTCCAGCGACGACTTACCTGTTTCGACGAGACCCAGCGCACCGCCTTGTTGGGGACGCCAGGATCCGCCGCCGATCAGTTGTCCCACCAGTGGGAGGCTGCCCGGGCTACTTGCGATGGTGACCGCATGTTACACGTCGATACCCATTGCTATTTGCCCGACGACATCCTTACCAAAGTGGATCGCATGAGTATGGCCCATGGCCTCGAAGCCCGGGTGCCCCTGCTCGACTATCGACTGGTAGAGTTTGCCGCGACCCTGCCTTTTTCATTGAAATACTGCCGGGGACAATCCAAACGGGTTCTGAAGCAGGCCATGCGGTCTAAATTACCGCCAGAGACACTTTTACAGCGAAAACGGGGCTTCTCGCTGCCCATTCAGCAGTGGATGCGCCACGACCTGAAAGAGCTCTTTTATGATACAGTCATAGCTAGTGATGCCTTGGACGCGGTATCGATAGAATCGCGTGCCGTGGAAAAACTCTGGCAAGACCATCAGCGGGGCCGAGAGAACTATGGGCATCACTTGTGGTCTCTGCTTGTACTGGCCCTATGGTGTCAACAGCAGTAGCCCGGTGGGCATCGTATATGCAACGCCATCGAATACGTGGCTATACGGGCGATACGATAATTTTCGAGACATAACGATTGGTACCGTACGCGTGAAAGCACGCAAAGAGGAGCAGGTTATGAAACGTGCGATCACCCTGATTGCCATCCTCATCACTACCCAGAACCTTATTGCAGAACCCATCGATGTATCGTCCATGCTGGGCGAAAGCTGGTATGGCGTCTACATGAACAACCAGAAAGCGGGTTTCGCGGTCAACTCATTGGTGCAGAATGATGATGGCACCATCGTCGTGACGGAAGATTCCAAGTTTCAGATTGTCATGGCGGCGCAGAAGCAGGACATGAAGATTACGTCCCGTCGCACCTATTCACGAGATGGTGAGCTCATGACCATCGAATCCACCGTGGTCGATCCTGCCGGAACCAACACCTTCGTGGGTACGGTTCAGGGAGAATTTCTCGAGCTGACCAGTGTGGTGGGCGGTGTATCCGCCTCGGCCACCTTTCCAAAACCAAAAGAGTCCCTCCGAGACGCTATTAAACTTGCCGAACTGGTGTTGAATGACCCCAAGGAAGGGAAGTCCCAGAGTTTTTCCGTATTTGAACCCCTCTACCGACAAGAGATGGCGGGTACGAGCACCATTGTGGGTAAGGAAGAACGGGAATTCGATGGCGTAATGACGACCGTCTATAAGGTGAGCACCACCATGCCCGATATGGGGGTAAACTCCCTTTCGTATGTGGCCGAAGATGGTACGACCCTCGAAGATCAGGTGGCGGGTGGCCTCGTAACGATGCGCCTCGAACCCGAACACCTCGCCAAGGATGTGGACTACAGCAACGATGTCATCGTGAGCAACGCCGCCATGGTGGAAACGCCCATTTCCAATCCCCGGAAACGCAAATCGCTACGCCTCGAAATACGGGGCCCCATCGATGGAGGACACGTGTTCAACGACGAGCGCCAGGCCGTTACGGAAGCGGATGGGTTCTATCTCTTTGAAGGCAAGCGTTACAACCTGAAGAGTTTTAAGCCGGCCACCATTCCGATTGCCGATGAAGCGGTGTCTCCCTGGATTAAGGCTACCCAGTTTGTCCAAAGCGACAACCCCAAGGTAATTGCCAAGGCAAAAGAAATTATCGGCGACGAAACCGATGCCCTGGAGATTTCCCGTCTCCTGTGTGATTGGGTGCATGACAATATGCGCAGCACCTTTTCTGCCCGACTGACCAACGCCATTGAAGTCCTGGAGCATCTGGAAGGCGATTGCACCGAGCACAGTATCCTCTTTATCGCCCTTGCCCGTGCATCTGGATTGCCCGCCCGTGAGGTGGCCGGTCTGGTCTATGTCTCTGGCTCCGCGCCCGGCTTCTATTTCCACCAATGGGCAAAGGTTTGGGTAGGCAAGTGGATCGATGTTGATCCTACCTTCGACCAGCCCCTGGCTGACGTGACCCATATCAAACTCGCCGAAGGCGACCTTTTTGAGCAGGCGAAAATAATGCCGATCATCGGCCGGTTGAAGATCAATGAAGCGGTAGCAGAAAAAGCAGCGAACGAATAGACCATCGCCGTTCAGGAATCTTCCAGTGCCAACCAGGGAGCACGTGGCTACGATGCCATCGAAGGAAAATACCAAGTCCCGTTCAGGCTGTCTCCGTGTGCTGCGTTGGATGGTACTGCTTTTCTTGATCTCCGTCGGGAGCCTGGCCGCCCTGTTGAGCAGCGGCATTCCACAGCGGATTGTGTTCCGTGATGTCCTCGCGAATTTTCTTCAGGCCGACGTACACGTGGAGAGCGTTTCACTCCGTAACCCCCTTACGATCCAATCACTGGCACTGACACAATCCGCGTCCCAGGTCTATGCGCCCTTCTTTCGGGTAGACGATCTGGCAATCGACTATCGGTGGGACCCCAACGCCCAGCGACACCTGGAGTCGGTCACCTTGATCCGTCCCCAGTTCTCTTTCCACCGGGACAAAACATCCAATAACTTTCAGTTCATGCAGGATTTTCTTTTTGCGCCCACAGAAAGTACCTTCGATCCGGCTCCCTGGATTCCCGAGCAACTCACCCTGACAGAGCTGTGGGCCGAGGCCAGATTTCCGGGATACTATCTGCGCATCGATAACCTCATGGCCAGCGCCCAGCTCTACGGGCTTGATGCCGGTGCGCTTGCCGTTGACACACAAAACTTAGGTATTGCCTGGAAATCGGCATTCATGCCCGGTGGTCCTCAGGCCCACCCCGGTTCCCTGGACCTGGCCCTCAATTGGCAAGGCACCGATGTATCGGCAAAAGCCCACGTCGATTTCGGGCGTTTGGCCCAACTGGATGGGTCCATTGATGTCGTAACCCGCGAAGACGGAGCCCAGCTCAATATATCCATTCCCCAGGCCTCCCTCGATGATCCCCTGTGGTCGGCCATGCTCGTCGAACATCTTCCCACCCCCATTCGTTTCGATACCATGCGCCTTTCCAATGTGCAATTGGGGCTGCGTATCCCCGAGACGGGGCTCCAGGTGGAAGCGGCCGAATTGGATGGGGACGTAACTCGTATCAGCATCGGTCCCGAGGAGGCACCCTACTACGAAGGTCCCCTTCAGGTTTCACTCCACGGGAGTTACGGCGCGACGACGGCCGTCGAAGGAAAAATAGCCCTCGGAGAAGGTATTGCCCTTACCGGGCAACTGGCACAGGATGACGACGGCATCACGGGCACCTTCGAACTGCCCCCCTGGCCCCGAGGTGTCATTGGCGCACTGCTGCCGCCTTCCTATCAGAGTGTCCTCGAAACCTTTCCCACCTTGAATACGCTCGGTGGAACGGGAACCGTCCGGCAGAGCCCAACGGGCTGGGAAGTGAACACGTCCCTTTTAACACGATTCGGTGATCGGGATCTGACACCCATTCCCCTCGAGCTCACGTATTCCCCCGGCGATGCCGGTGACACCATTAATGCAACAACGGAAGTGTCCCTCAGCAACGGCACCGTTCAATCGACCATAGGCGGGCTTCTCGGTTTTACCTTCAATGTGGCCAATGTTCTCCGTGATGTTACGGTGAAAGAATGGACAGAGACCCTACTGGGGGCGGCCCTCTTACCAGACCTGCACGGTGTATTCTCGGGTGACGCGGACCTGACTATCCCCGCCGACGGGGCTCCGCTGGTGGTGAAACTCAATCTCACCAGTCAGGGGCTTGGCTACGGCAGTCTCAATTTGTCAGAATCCGCACCGTTGACGATAAACGGCCATCTTCAATACGACCTTCCAACCGGGGGCATTCACGGTAAGTCTCTCCACCTTGCCCAGGAGGGTGCCGTCGACCTGACCGCAAAGAACTGGCACGTCGCTACCAAATCAACCTTGGTCAAAGGGGCCGTCGAATCGTCCCTTTCCCTTGATGCGCTGGCCACCCTTTTTCAATTCACCGAATTGTACGGGAATGCCCAACTTGCCGGCGTCCTCCGGATTGATGATCAGGGCGTTCAATTCACCGACTTTAACGCCACGTCGACTGATTTGATGTATGGAGATGACTATGGCGTTCCCTATGGCTCAACCCTTCAGCTACTCGGCAGTCTTGAATATGGATACGCAGCAAACCGACTCTCCTTCAGCCCGATGCAGGCCCAGCTCGATGAGGGTACCCGAATCGAAATGGGTGAGTGGGTCTTGCAGTTTCCTGGTGAAAACACAGAATTCTCTATGACGGCGGCACCTTTTGCCCTGGAAACCGATATGACCGTATTGAAGGTCCTTGGGTACATCGCAGAGGTTATCGGTGGAAAGGCCTCGATTAAGAGCGATTCGCTGGCGTTTGTAGCGGGTGGTTTTTCGGGCCATACCGCGTGGGATATTGTCGCCGAAAAGCTGGTCCTCACCGAGGATATGGCCGAGTTTGAAAATCTCGCCACAACAGGCACCTACAATCCCGGGAACGCGGAGGATGGTGCGGGCGTGGTGGTCGCCAATAAAGTGTCCGTCTACGGCATGCCCTTTGGGGCCGTCAATACCAACGTGAAGGTCGACGACACGCGGGTGGCCGTCGAAGGGCTGGAAACAACCTTTTTGTCCGGTAGCATGCATTTGAACGCTGCCCTGAACTACCGGGACCCCACTTGGCATACGGTGGGCGATTTGCGCTTTGAAAATATCGACTTGGCCGAATTTACCAAAGTCTTTGAACCCCCGGATGTGATACTGACGGGGCGGGTCACCGGAACCGCCGATGTCGCCCTGTCCACCGAAGGTTTGACCGCCCTGGATGTCGATTTGGTCGCCACAGAAAGCTTGTCCATGAACCGCAGCATGGTACGGCAAATCCTCATGTCCCAGTACGTAAACGACGCGGTCGGCAGCAAATCGGTACAGAAAATTATCGAAAAAGTCATCGGAAATGACGAGCAACGACCCTTCGACAAGGCCATCCTCGATTTAGGCCTGGAAGATGGCCACATCGTCGGGGTTGCCCGCCTCGAAAGTAAATCGCTGGATGTTACCGTCGATATTCGGGCCGAGCCGGAAGCCTTGTTACAAGCCATTCGCTCCAGCACAGGGGCGGATGAGTAATACTCGCAATTTTCGGAAGCTCCGTTATAAAATGAATAGAGTCGCACCTTGTGCGTCTGGTATGGAAACAGGAAGGATCCAACATGAAAAAACGAATGATAGGGCTCAATGCCCTGATAATCGCCCTATTGGTTGGTTGCGTTATACGAACCGAACATAAAATCGACGCCCATATCACCCTCGACATACGACACGTCCAGGAGCAGGCCGAGGATGTGCTGGATTTCATCGAAGGCAAGACCGACGCCCTGCCGGGTTTTGAGGAAGACAAACCGACTTCCTGGCTTCAGCGTAGCTTGCAAGCATTGGATCCCTTCACGGTCGTCCATGCCGCAGAGATGAAGACCGATTCACCCAAAGTGAAGCAGATTGCCACGGAATTGCGGAAGAATAATGCCGCCGTCTCCAAGCTGGTATCTTCGGGTTGTTTTGGAGAGACCAATCGCGGCTACGTCGAGCTTCAGGAATGTGACGACCTGAAAGACGCCGATGCAAAGAATGAAGCCCAACAGCTCCTGGCCAGCGAAAATGCTGCCCGCAAGGCGCTCTACAGCGAAATCGCCCGCCTCAACAAAGATGACGGACTCAGCGTGACTGCCGTGGAGCAGGTCTATGCCGCACAGCGCATCAAACGGGGTGCCCCCGGTGAGCGCTACCAACTGCCCAGTGCCGGCGAAATATTCAACGAGATCAAAGCCTCTGACCTGGGCAAAAAGCTCGGTGCCGCCTGTACCCCCGGTGCCTGGGTAACCATCCCATAAGTTAGCGCCGAAAATTAGACCATCAAAAATGCCCGCGTCCCCCAAGGACGCGGGCATTTTAATTGGTTCATGGGCGATTAGTGGGGATGATTTTTTTGATGCTTCAAATGCCGGAGGTAAGCGGATGACTCGATGGGTTCTGGCGAATCATGTAGTCACTCAATTTTTTGCAGATAAGACGACAAACCATGGACGTGCCGCGCGATCTGGTACTCCT
>CAXBPH010000016.1:0-44241 GCA_963977445.1 uncultured bacterium
TGCCCGACATCATGTCCGACAACATTCCCTGGCCAAAAACAGGCGAAATACCAAGCCCCATTATCAGGAGCGCAACGATTATTCTGGTGCGCACGAAACAAACCTCCATGTTGGTGCCAACTCCACATCCATCCTACCACAGGGCCCGTGGTTCGGAAAACCGCGCACGCCGTTTTCCCTTGGAGGTCGGCAGGAATCCCACAAAAGCGATCACGTAAACGTTGACTCTGATCGGTCCCGTGCCTATTATAAAAACGCAGCGCCCGTACCGTGAGGAGTTACCATGTCCAGGATCGTATTGGGCATCCTGTTTGGATGCCTCCTCCTATGCCCCGTCGCCCCGTGCGAAACCGTCGATATCGAAGGTATCGTCGCTCGCAATATTGGTACCGTCGTATTGATTTATGGCAAACGTACGGACAACGGTACGCCGGTACAAGGCAGCGGCTGCGTAATTCACCCAGACGGCTACATTCTGGCCACCGCCCACCAGGCCGTTGGCGTATCGGGCTTCAGCGCCAAGTTTGCCGATGGCACCACCATTGGTCTGGACCTGGTCGATGTCCAGCCCGACATTGAGTTCTCCCTCTTCAAGGCAAAGACGCCCCTCTCCTCGATTGCCACGATCGGCGATGCGACACCCCTTCGTGGCGGCGCCCCACTCGTTTCTATTGCCTCGCCCGTCAATCTGGAATTTTCCACCGTTTCCGGCACGGTAGCCAATCCGAACAAGACCTACGACGGCTACCCGGTCGTGCTTGCGAGCCTGACCGCGACCCACGGGTCCAGTGGCGGCCCCGTCTTTGACCGCCAGGGTCGCCTCATCGGCCTGATCAGCGGCGGCTTGAATGAAGTCGATTTTACCATCATCAATAAAATTAACAATGCCTATCCCATGCTTCAGCATTTCGGCATTATGAACGAAGCCCTGTCCCTGGGTGCTGATGAGGATGTGCTCGTTCCCGTGGCGGGTATCAGCGAAGCCGAGTTGCGAGCCATAGACGCGTATAACCGCGGGGTCCTGTCGGTCGACGTCGCCGAAAAGCGCAAGGCCTACGAACTCGCCTCTACGCTGCTTCCACAATTTTACGAATCGTTTTTCAACCTTGCCGTCGCGGAGGCAATCGCTGGGGAGGATTTACGTGCCATTGAGACCTACCGACGGGCCGAAGCAATCCGTCCCGATGCCGTAGAAGTAAAACGAAACCTGGGTCGGCTATTGCTGAAGCACAAGGCCTACGATGATGCCGCTGCTGTTTTTTTCGACGCCTTGAAACTGGCACCGGACGAGGCCCAATCCCACAACGACCTGGGAGAAGCCTATCGTCGTGCGGGAAAACTGGATGAAGCCATACGTAGTTTTACCACGTGCCTGAATTTGAATAGCGATGCACCCCAGGTGCATTTCAATCTGGCCCTGGCCTATGTGAAGAATGGACAGGCCACCGAGGCCGTCAAACATTTTAACGCCTATCTGGCCCTCTCCCCCAATGCCCGCGATGCCGAGCAGGTTCGGAGATGGATTAAAGAACTGCAGGCGTCCTGACTATACCGATATAATTGAGTCCGGCCACTCAAGTGGCGAGACAACCGTACATTCGATTCGACAAAATCTACCATGAGGAAATAGAAGCGTGGCTGAACCAAAAATGCCCGAAAAACTGGGTCGCTACGAAGTGGTGCGCGAATTGGGAAAAGGCGCCATGGGTATCGTCTATGAAGGCAAAGATCCCAACATCGGCCGTCGCGTGGCGATCAAAACCGCCCGACGTGAAGTGGTGGAAGCGTCGGGTATGGCCGATGAGATGATGGAGCGATTTCTCCGCGAAGCCCAAGCGGCAGGCGCACTGAATCACCCCAATATCATCACGATCTACGACGCCGCCGAGGAAGACGGGATTGCCTACATCGCCATGGAGTATCTCGAAGGCGGCGATTTGGGCGATGTCATCGATTCCAAACGCAAACTGGGCATGGACGAGATTGTCGAAATTGGCGCGAGCATCTGCGAAGCCCTGGACGTCGCACACGCGAATGGCGTGGTGCACCGGGACATTAAGCCGGCCAACATCCTCATGCCCACGGGGCAGGCGCTGAAGGTTGCCGATTTTGGTATCGCCCACGTGAGTGACTCCAACCTCACCCAGGATGGGGCCCTCATCGGGACGCCCCACTATATGAGCCCCGAACAGTTCATGGGACAGAAACTCGATGGCCGCTCCGATCTCTTTTCCGTGGGAAACATCCTCTACGAATTGACCACCGGCGAGAAGCCCTTCGGTGGCGAAGCCCTCAGCACGGTAATGCACCACGTCATCAAGACGGATCCGGTGAATCCGACAGAGCTTAATTTCAATGTGCCCGATGCCCTGGCTCAGGTCATCATGACGGCACTGAGTAAGCGACCGGCCGCCCGCTATGGTTCGGGTAACGCCATGGCCGCAGCGCTGCGGGAAAGCCTGAAAGAGCATCCCGATCCGGCAAAACTCTCTCCCAGCAGTGCTGTCCTGAGCGCGACGGTCACCGGAACTGCGCCCACCGCGCAAGGTGCCACCGTAGTCGGCGGAACCCCACCGGTAGACGCAACCCTCCCCGGCGGTGCCCCCGGCGCTCTCGAGTCCACCGTGGCGGGCACTCCCCCTGCGGTCGAGGCGACCTTACCCGGAGGCGCACCTGCCGCCCCCTCGGCAACCGTGGCGGGAGGTGGCCCCGCGCCCGAAACGCCCGAGCAGTTGGCCTCCACCATACCCGGTGCCACACTCGACCCAACGCCTGCTGCGGCCACCGCTGGCCCCAACAAAGGCATCCTTTTCGGTGGCATCGCGGCGGCTCTCGTCGTCGTCATTGGTGCGGTCATGGTCCTTTCGGGTGGCTCTTCTGATACGCCAACAGCCGGTACCACGCCCCCTGACATGGGAACGCCAGAAGGAAACGGTACGGTTCCAGCGCCTGCCGATGCCCCCTATTTCGCCAGTATTCAGCTCGATATCTGGCGCGCCCCAAATGATGAAATCATGAAGAAGCACGATCGAAACAACATACCCATGAGAGATCTAGGTCCCCTGGACCCGGTCGACGCCATCGATCTCACCGTTACGGATGGGGAAAACAACGTGTTGTACGAAGGAAAGGGGGTTAGCGCCGACACCCTCTTCAAATTCCCGGCCGATGCCCGACCAGACAAACTTCAAGTGAATATCATGCTGGACGGCATGAACAAAACGATTTCCATCGATAGTCCCGCTGTGCCCGGCGATAGTGCCTTGCCCCAATCCATCCTCCTGCCGCCACTCCTTTCCGGTTCGTAATATATTGGACTTAGTGGTAGAATTCCCAAGGATGCAATCACTGCAGTAAATTTACGACTGGTATAACTGGTTGGGGAGAACTCAATGAAACAACTACATCTGGCATTTTGCGGGCTGCTGTGTGCGGCCCTGTTGATGGTCCCGGGGCAGTCCCGGGCCGATTTCTATGCCGGCGACCCCTGTCCTGACATTCAGGCGGAAGACGTCTTCGGTAACACCGTCAATATCAGCTCGATTCTCGACAAGAATCCCGATCTGGTCATTTTGTACTTCTTCAAGCCCGATACGGGTGAAGCCCTGGCCGTGAAACTACAGCGCCTCAAGCGCATGTACAGCAAAGACGACCTCTCCATCATTGCCTTGGGCATGAAGTCCGACCAGGCGGCCCTGAAGGCCTTTGCAGAGCGTATGAAGGTCGAGTACTACCTCCTCGCCGATGACACCATCAACAGCCAACCCTGGTATTCCAATGTGACGGTCACGCCCCTCACCCTCTTCGTCTATACGCCCGAGCGCTCCGTCGAGCGGGTTATTCGTGGTGGGGACGAGAAGCAGGCCGATCTCCTTCGGGAAGTCGCGGAAAACCTGTATCAGCAGCGTAAGACCGACAAAGCCGCTGCGGTCACGGCCGTCGCCCTGGAAGCCGGGGAAGACGCCAACGCCGTAAAAGAGCTTTCCGGCTATATCCTCCTCGCCGAGGGCAAGCTGGACGAAGCGGAAAAAGAATTTGGTCAGATTGGTTCCCAGTCGGGCCTCGCGAAGGTAGCCCTGGAACAGGGTGATTATGCCGGTGCCATTGCCGCTGCGGACAAAGCCGGTGATGATGGCTACGCACTCGCCGTCAAGGGCCAGGCCCAGATGAAATCGGGCGACCTCGATGCCGCCGGTGCGACGCTGAAGATGGCTGCCAACGCACCGATTGATGGTTGGCAGAAGTCGGAAGCGGTCAACGCGCAAGGCCGACTGGCCCACAGCACGGGCGACCTCGACACCGCCATTACCACCTACGCCGAAGCCCAGTCGCTGGACCAATATAACGTCGCGGCCCTGAGCAATGAAGGCGCAGCCTATCGCGAACGGGGTGGCGAAAACGACCTTGTCATGGCCAAGTCCACCCTCGAAAAGGCCAGCAACATCCGCGACGACGAACTTTCGTCCCTCATGTTGCAGCAGGTACAGGCCGAGCTGGAAGAAGCCAACGATATCAAACGGGGTGAACTTATCCAGGGCCTTATCAGTGACCTGGGCAAGCGCTACGAAGAATTGAAAGCCAAGGGCGAGGCCGAACCGGTAGACCCCTGGTCCTCCCGGCCTGTTGTATTGGCCTTTCTCCCCGGTGAAACCAAAGGGAACTTTGTCTTCGACCGGGCCGGAACCGATGTCGTGCTGCAGCGTGAAATCGAATCCCAAGTCCAGGGCAAGGACGGTATCCAGGTCGTCGAACGTGTCATGCTCGACAAACTGCTCCAGGAACTGAACCTCGGTAGCTCCGAACTGGCCAGCAGCGACACCCAGCGCCGTCTGGGCAAGGTGCTTTCCGCCGGTCACCTGGGCTTCATCGATTTCGCCCAGATGGGTTCAGAAACCCTCCTTTATCTCCGCCTTATCGACTCCGAAACAACGGGCATCTTCTTCCAGACCTCCGTATCGGTGGACGAGGCAAACCCACGGGCAGTCGTTGCCTCCGTCATCGATGAGTTGACCGCGAAGCTGGCCTCTGCCGAGCCCCTTCAGGGACTTATCGCAGACGCGGCCTCCAATGACGCGGTTATCGTCAATCTCAGCAAGAAGCACGGGGCGAAAGAAGGCATGGTCTTCAACATTCTCGAAGAAGGCGACCCCATCAAGGTGGGCGGCAAAGTTATCGCCCACCGCCAGAAGCCCGTTGGCCGTCTCACCCTCACCTCGATAGAGGATGACTACGCCATCGGCACCGCATCCAATCTTCGCGACGGTGTCACCCTCACCGGTGAAATGAAGATCAAGGAAGTCAGCGAGTAATTCAACCAATAAACGTCGCAACACCCCGCACGGCACCAAGCCCTGCGGGGTGTTTTACGTTTGCCCAAATAGTTGGGACAATTGGAAATGGTTGCGGCAAGCTCGGGAAGCGTACCCAACGAAAAAAGAATATCATCGGGTGGCACGGACAAGCCTGCAAGGGCTTGCCCGTGAGGGGGCCGAATTCCCCGTCAGGCCAACCTCGCAAACAGCAGGACATACACGCCCACCGAGATAGTCTGTTCTGGGGCGAAGTCCAAATCCCGAACGCTTCCACTGCGTCTCCAAACATTGTTTACTACGCGGGCAAAAGGAAGACTACCGGGTGGCACGGACAAGCCTGCAAGGGCTTGCCCGTGAGGGGGCCAGGTTCCCCGTCAGGCCAACCTCGCAAACAGCAGGACATACACCTCCCACCGAAATAACTTAATCTCGATGACGACCTCCAGAGCGACGTATATCGGTCCGTGCAATACGACGACACGGCGACGCGACACAAAAACGCCACGAACCGAAAGTTCGTGGCGCAAAGCGTTTATCTTATGATGTACTACCCTGAAATCAGGCCTGATTGGCCAATGCCGGTGCGGCCTCTTCCGCAGGAGCGGACTCTTCCACGGGTGCCGCCTCTACAGGTGCCTCGGGCGCTTCAGCAGCCACCGGTGCATCTTCCGTAGCAGGTGCCGCCTCCGGGACCGTTTCGGGAGCGGGCGCATCGACTGGCGCTTCAACTGCAGGAGCGGCGTCCTTCATTTCTTCTTCGGCGGGAGCCGCGTCTGGAACCACTTCGGGAACGGGTGCATCGGCGGGAACTTCTACAGCGGGAGACTCTTCCTTCATTTCCTCAACGACAGGAGCGAGATCCGGGGTCGCTTCGGAAACCGGAGCATCGGCGGGGGCCTCTACAGCAGGAGCTTCCTCCGTCATTTCTTCTTCCACGGGGGCAACTTCAGGAGCAGCCTCCGGCGCGGGGGTTTCTTCCGTCATTACCGGTTCTGCGGGAACACCAGCGTCAGCAATGGCTCCATCATCGATAGCGCCGGCAGCAATCCACATGCGCAGCATATGGAGGTCGTCCTCGCTAAGGGGGTCTTCGTCTTCGGGCATACGCGGATTCACCTTGCCACGAATGTATGTAATAATCGAGCTTTCGTCGGGCTTACCGGGAACGACCCCAGGGCCACCTTTTTTCCCAGACAGCAGCATTTTCTCGACAGACGTAACTTCATAATCGCCGTCGGCATCGGGGGACTCATGGCATACAACACACTGATCATCCAACAAAGGCCAGACGTCACGGGTATAGCTCACCAACTTGGCTTCTTCCATATCGATCTCGCGGATGGGAATCCAGTCCGCCGATGGATCAGGTTCGGGCTCGACCACGACGACTTCTACCATGGGGGTTTCTTCAGCAGTGCCCTCGGACACCTCCTCCGTCGGCTCCACAACCGCAACAGGCGTTGCCTTCTGATGTATCAGGGGCGTCCCTACGCCTTCATTGTAGACCAGGGCCCCACCCATGTGGCCCGTCTGGGCCACGAGGATATTGACGACGAAAGCGCCAACCGCAGCGCACAAGAGGCCCCCAATCCGAAAGAAATTCACCGGAATCAGGGAAATCAAGACGAAGGCCAACGTTGCGATACCCCCGTAGAGTACCCGCTCCGCCGAATGGGCGTGGGCTGAGATCTGGTCGGAGACCGCCGTCGAAATGGTATTGGGCACGAGATCACGGGCATCTTCACCCGTTTCAATGCCCACCCAGGCCGAAGCGACGAGAATTACGAAAATCAGCACCGTAGCAAGACGAATTGCCGTGCTTCGCTGGAAGATCGCGCTCAATATGATAAATATAAAGCCGAAAACAGCCGCCGCTATGGGCATATGTACCGCAGCAGCGTGCATCATTGAAGGATTGGAAAAAAGTTCAGCAAAATCCATGGACATCCACCTGTAAGCTAGTCCCCGAGAAAAGAGTAAAAAACGAAAAAGTACGGTAACACACCGCGCTGGGGCGTAGTCAACTTCCCCCGTTGACTGCGAGCACCCTACTCGGTGCCCTCGGATATGTATCCCTCAAACCGAGAAATAGTTTCACCCGTGGCCGTTTCGAGGGAATGACGGGCAGAATTGACTGCAACGCGGGCCAATGCGAGGCGGGCTTCGGCCGCTATGAGATCACGTTGGGCCTGATTAAGACGCACGAGAGTACCCTGTCCGGCGCGGTATTCTTTCTCCACGAGATCGCGGTTATCATTCACATATTCCCGGGTCTCCCGTTGCAGGGCCAGCGTTTCCTCGGCTGCCTTGAGGTTAATTGCACCTTCGCGCACCTCCTGAGCGACGGCTATCCGGAGCTCGTCCAGGATAAACTCAGCTTCTTCCAACTGATAGCGGGCCTCGGCCACATTCGCGCGGTTGCGGCCTCCGGCAAAAAGGCTGTAGGAGAGATTGATGCCGACCGTATGGCCGAAATCCTCTTCTTCAAGTCGCCCGTTGTCATTGGTTTGGGCCTCTTGTGCAGCAAAAGCCGATACCTGGGGATAATAGACTGACTTACGCTGGCCCAATTGGGCCTTTATGCGCTCCACCTGCCACTCGGATTGCTCCATATCGGGGCGGACTTCCAGAGCAAAGGATACCTTTTCATCCTGATTGAACGCGAGCGCTTCCATGGGCACTTCGGGCAGTGGCGCCACCGTAAGTTCGTCGCCCAGATGGGCGTCAGGAAGGCCCATAAGGGCCGCCAGGGCGACGCGCGATACGGCGCGACTACTCTCGGCCGATATGCGAGAGGCCCGGGCCGCGCGGACGAGAACTTCAAAATTCAAGACATCGCTTTTGGAACCGGTACCCCGATCACGACGGAGATTGGCCTCTTTCAGCTGCCGTTCGTTGAACGCCTCATCGGCCTCGGCAATCGCGACATTTTCGCGGGCGAGCTGCACGCCATAATAACTCTGAGCGACGGCATCAAGAATAAGGCGATACACCTCACGGCGGGCCGCTTCGCTTTCCCTGCGGCCAAAACGGGCCGTCGCATTGGTGTAGTGACGGGAGAATCCATCAAAGATGATATAGGATGCCTGAATCGATGCGGCGTAGTTCTCCACCTCTTCGTCAAAGGCATTCTTCGCTTGCAGCCCGGAGTAGAGGCCGGACAGCGTTGACAGGCCGATTTGTCCCAATGAACCGGTGGAAAATCCATTCCGAAGGGTATGCTGTACACCCTGGCTCAGCGCGCCCGCTACCGAGCCGTTGAGGGCCTGGGTCTTGGCATTTTCTACGGTGTTTGACGACAGATGGGTATGGGTTGCGCTGTAACTCGCGTCTACCTGGGGAAAATAAAGGGAGCGGGCCTGATCGACCCGTGCGCGGGCCTGTTTGACTCGTGCGGCGGCGGCAAAAAGCGACGGATTATTTTCGAGGGCAATCTGCTGGGCCTTTTCCAGCGTCAACACAACTGCAGGTGGGCCGGGTGCCTCCACATCGGTGCTTTCCGCCGGTGTGGACGGCACCGTCTCCGCCTCAACCGCCACAACAGGCGCGTCGTCGCCGTGAATCGACAGAGGCCATCCAAGTGCAACGAATGCGCAGCATAATTGGAGGGCAATTGGGACTGATATCGGGAATTTCATTGCGGTTGTGTCTCCGAAAACAGGCGCTCAGCCAGAAAATGGTTCGGCGCTAGCCGGGGCCATGGTTTCATCGAGTGGATGGGTTTCAATAAAGCGCTTTCGGGCGGGCTCCACATCTTCGCGTGCGGGCCAGGCCTGAAAGATAAAGTAGTAAAAAAGTCGCCGAAAATCATTGAGAATCAATAACAGACAAGGAATAAGGATCAGGGTGAGCAACGTGGCGAACGCTACGCCTGCGGCAAGCGATACGGCCATGGGCACGAGGAATTGCGCCTGAATATCTTTTTCAAGAATCAGGGGCGTCAAGCCGCCACAGGTGCTGATCGTCGTCAGGAAAATCGCGCGAAAACGGCGCACGCCGCCCTGCCAGATGGCCTCCCGCAGGGGCATTCCACGTGCAATATAGCCGTTGATACATTCAATCAAGACAATGGCATCATTGACGACGACACCGGAAAGGGCGACCATACCAAACATGCTCATCATGGAAAGATTAAACCCCATCGCCAAGTGACCGAGAATGGCGCCAATAATACCGAAGGGCACCGTAACCATGATTACCATAGGCTGCACGTAAGAGCGGAAGATTGTAGCGATAATGCTGTAGACACCCAGCATGGCAACGAGAAACCCAATCCAGAGACTCCCGAGAGAATCCTGGGTCTTTCGTTTTTCGCCCTGAAAGTTAACCACCATTCCTGGATAGTGCTTTTGCAGGTCTACAAAGAACTCTTCTTCCATAGCGGCAACAATTTCGTCGGTATTGGCAACGGCGGTATTCACCTCAGCGGTCACCGCAACCCGGCGCATCCCATCGGTCCGCTTGATGTTTGCAAGACCGGCACCGTATTCGATATTGGCTATCGAATACAGGGGAATTTCAACCCCCTGGGGCGTCCGAATACGTCGTTGCTCCAATTCGGCTATCTGAGTACGCTCTTCTTCGGTATAGCGCACACGGACCCGAATATCATCCCGGCCACGCTGCAGCCGAAAGGCTTCCTCGCCAAAATAGCCGGCATTGACCTGACGGGCCAAATCAGAAACCGTCAAGCCCAGCACCCGGGCTTCGGGCTTCAAGGTAAACTTGAGTTCATTTTTTCCAGGACGGAAGTCATCCTGTATCTGGTACACCCCATCGTAACTCGCCAGCTTATCTTTCACCTCCGTCGCCGCACGTTTCAGCGTCTCCATGTCATGGCCTTGGAGCCAGATTTCGATGGCGGCACCGGGAGGCCCGGCTTCCATACCCGTGACGGACAACGAGATTACACCGGGCAAGTCCCCCACTTCCTCTTCCCAGTCGGCCGCGAGATCTTCGAAGAATATACCTCGTTCCTGCGATTCCAGCAGCTCAACCCGGATGGCACCCAGATTATTTCCATAGCGCGGCGGGCCTTCCGTGATTATCGAACCAACCAGGGAAAAGGTATTGCGAATGAGGGGATCGCCAGAGGTCGTTGTTTCCCGATCAACGATGCGAGCAAGGGCATTCTCCAATTGTATTACTGCATCCTGTGTCACCGAGAAGGGCGTTCCATCGGGAAATTCCACCGTGGCGGTCAGGGTGTCGGAGTCAAGGCTGGGAAAGACTTCAAACTTGGCAATACCACTGGTGATAAGTCCCCCCGTAACGAGGATAGTAGATACCGCTGCCGCCAGACACACATAGCGCCACCGCAGGGCCCAACGGATAAATGGCGCATACACCTGGTTTATCAACCACTCCAGACCAACGTTGGCCAGTGCGTGAATGCGACGTGCGATGTGGGGGCGCTTTCCGTTGTCGTTTGAGCGCGCATTGGGATCGGGAAGATGATTCAAGTGGGCGGGCAACAGGATCAGACACTCAACGAGTGAAATAACCAGACAGGAGATGACCACAACGGGCACGATGGCAATAAACTTGCCCATAATCCCACCCACAAAGGCCAGAGGGATAAAGGCGACAATGGTCGTCGTCACCGCTGCCACGACGGGCAGGAAAACCTCGCGGGTACCCTCCACCGCCGCATCGAGCGGTCCCAACCCTCGTTTTCGGGCTACATAGATAGATTCGCCAACGACAATAGCGTCGTCTACGATAATACCGAGCACCATGATGAGGCCGAAGAGGGACACCATATTGATGGTGGCACCAACGATCCACATAATGCCCAACGCACCCGTGATACTAATCGGCATCCCCATACCCGCCCAGAAGCTCAGACGCACGTCGAGGAAAAGCCACAGAATGAAGAAAACCAATATTAATCCAATGATCCCGTTGCGGACCAGCAGACTGATTCGACCCTCCAGCATCGTGGAGGTATCGTTCCAGACCCGCATTTCCAGGCCCTCAGGAAGGCTACGCTCATTCATCGCCACGTAGGCACGGACGGACTCGGCGATGGCCAGTGCGTCTTCTTCTTGCGTCTTGAGCACGGCGATGCTGATAGCGGGCTTCCCGTTGAGCCGGGAAATGACGTTGTCTTCTGAAAAGCCGTCGTCGATGGTAGCAATACGGTCGAGCGTCACCACATCCCCATCGGGGCTGGCCAATACCACAATCTTCGCGAGTTCATCGCCCGTATACTTCCGCCCCACCGTGCGAAGGCGAATATCTTCTCCGGCGGTCCGTACCGTTCCACCCGAGAGATTCATACTGCTTTGGCGAATTGCGTTCGAAACGTAGGAGAAGGTCAGTCCATATTCTCGTAATCGCGATTCGGAGACTTCAATACCGATCTCATATTCCCGGGCCCCCATGATTTGAACCTGACTCACCTGGTCAAGGAGTTGAATCTCTTCCTTAACCTGTTCCGCCCACTCCTTGAGTTGGCGCTCCGTCAGGGATTCCCCTGCGAGCGCCACCATCAGCACCTCTGCGCGAAGCGTAACTTCTTCGGTAATGGGCTTCTCCGCCTCCAGGGGAAAGGTGGATATGGCGTCCACCTCGTTGCGGACTTTTTCTTTAACGATGGCCGTATCGTATCGATCATCCACTTCAATGAGGACACTCCCGGCACTTTCGCCGGACGTGGAGGTGTACGTTTTGATGCCTTCTATGCCTTCAATAGACTCTTCAATTTTCCGGGATATGCCTTCTTCCACATCTTCCGGGTCCGCGCCCGGCCAAGGCACGACAACCGATATGTAGTCCAGGCTGAATTCAGGAAAGGTTTCGCGCACCATCTTTGAAGAGGCGATACCGCCGACTACGAGAAAGAGGGTCAGCATTATGTTGGCAAAAACGGTATTACGCGTAAATGCCTTCAATAGCGTTCTCATGCGTCGTTTTCCTGAGGAACATCAACCCGAACCAACTGATTGGGCAAGGGATTGGTGAGGCGGGTCGTGATGACTTGATCGCCGGGATTCAGACCGCTCTGCACGAAAGTTTCCTCCCCTTCACTTCGGACCACGTCTACGTGTTGAATGGCCAGGCGGCCGTCACGGATGACATACGCGTTGCCTTCGTAGGTGACTGCCCAACGGGGTAATCGATAGACTTGCTTCATCGCCTTACCGGGAATGGACACCGAACAAAACATACCTTCTACCAGAGGTAGCCCACCGGTACTTCGTCGGGCATCTTCTCCCTGAATTCGAATCGCCACGTTCAGCGTGCGGTTTTTCTGGTCAAACTTTTCTACCCGATGAATCGTGCCTTCCCAGCTATGATGCTCGGGGTCTTCGGTCCAGGAAACGCGACAGGAAACCGGTTTCAATTGGCCAAACCATGCCGACGAAGCCGTGTTTTCGGCCAGATCGAATTGCAACCAGTTCTTCGCATCACGACTGTCGAGGGAAACGGAAATTTCCAGCACCTGATCATCCGCGAGGGTCAACACCGACGTTCCGGGGGTGACGTACTGACCTTTTTCAAGACCGACCTGTTTTATGCGGGCGTCAAATGGCGCGCGCACTTCCGTGCGGGCCAGATTGGCCTCGGCCATTTCTAATTGGGCCCGCGCGCCATCCAAACCGCTGGCGGCTTCCTGAATCTGCACCGGATAGAGTGCCAGTGCCTGGGCCAGCTGGTCATGGGCATCGGCCGCCTGATTGAGGGACATTTCCGCATGGTCTACGGCTGAGCGGGTTCCCACATCATCTTTTTCAAAGAGCTCACAGGTGCGATCAAAATCGCTCTGCATCAACCGCTCACTCCGTTCCAAGGTCTTCAGCCGTGACTCATCAATAGACGACTGGCGCTTGATCCGCTCAATGGTCTTGTCTATCTGAGCTACTTGTGACTCCGCCTGGGCTTTGGCCGCAAGATAATCCCGCTGATCGATCTTAAACAGAAGCGCACCTTTGGGGATCGTTTCTCCCATTTCCAGGTTGGGGTAGATTTCAACGATGGTCCCCGGTACTTCGGGAGAAATGGGGATCACATTCAATGCGTGAACTTCACCGAGGCCCGTAACGTTTACCGACACATCCTCTGGCTCTACCCGGATCGCGGTGACCAAACGTGAGCGCTCCGTCACATTCGCTTCTGCTGGAGGCTTCTTGAGCATCGACAGGCCCATCAACGAACCAACACCAGCCAACAGAACCAGCACAATGGCAGCCACCCGTACGAAAACGCCCGCTTCTTCGCCGTTGCCATCGCGCGGTTCATCGGAATGCTCCAATGAATCGCCTGACATGCCGTCGTTTTCGTTACTATCGCTCAGACTCATACCAATTAATCCTCTGGGTCCGGCGCCTGCCCCTGTTGGTATAGGCACCTTTGGACACATTCATCTACACACACGATAGATCCAAGTATTCTACGACACGGGGACTACAATGCCTTCCCCAAACGTCACCGTCGACGCTGAACGCCGATGACTTCCAAGCTCTCCACAATCCTGCACTTCGTACGTCTACAACTAGCTCACTCGGGGCCGCTGATATTTGCCGCCAATCCGTCCGAAGAGCCCGCACGTACGAGACACCTACCGGGTCGATCCGCGCCATCTGCCCGAGCCCATCACCCATGGACAGAGGATTGTAAAAAAGTGGTGCCGTAAAAACCGTCCCAATACATACTGTTGCGTCGCGTCCGTCACAGGAATCCTGTATTCTATTTTCGACAGACTCTATTCCATTGCACCCTTCCAATTAGAGGGGCACATCTGCTAATTGTATGCAACCAGACCCGAAAAAGTAAAAAATATCTCATTTACGCCCTCGATGGCGTTATTTCCCCCACCTGCAAGCACATCTCCCTGACAGACAGGAGCCTCAGGCGTAAACGTATGGATATTCGCCGGATCACCAAAGCCCCCGCCAATCTGCGGCAGTTCGTAGAGGCCATTTCGCCAGAATATGGCCGTATTTATGGCAAGACAGCTGCGGCGGTCTATCGCCTGAATGGCCCTGCCCAACTCGCCGCAACGATCAGCCATCCCGCTATTCGAGCCTATGCGACGCTGGACGGCGATCAGGCTCGGGCCTTGCTTTTTGTTCGCCCCTCCACGGATCGACAACTTCTCTCTTTTTTTCACGTTTTGCCGGGACATGGCGGACCGGACGATGCGTTGGAGCTCCTCAGTCACATGCACCACGACATGCCCGCCGACGCGGCCCGCGCTGTATACACCGATTTCATCCCACTTGGAACCCATGATCTACGCCCTGCCTTTGATTCTGTCGGCTACAAGCACGTTGAACGCACCATCATGAAAACAGACTGCCACACCCGTGCGACTGGAGATCCTTGTGATTATGAGGTTCGGGAGGCAAGTATAGAGGACATACCTGCGTTGGCAGCGCTCCTGTTCCTGGCCTATGTTTCTCACCCTGAATCCCATTTATACGAAGAAGTCCGATCTCCCGAGGAGGCGTGCTTATTTCTATCCAACTCAATGACCGGCTTCTATGGCCCCTGCCCCCCCGGTTTCGCCTTGGGGGCCTGGGATGGCACAACGTGCATCGGACTTGCTATCGGTAGTGAGATTGTGGCAGAAATGGGATTTGTGTTACACATGGCAGTCCACCCCGACTATCAGGGACGTGGCGTAGGTGGTCCGTTGCTGAGCGCCCTCACCAACGGGTTTGCCAACCATCGGTTGACCTACGCTGCACTGGGTGTAACGTGTACAAACCCCGCAGTCCACCTCTATCGCAAGTCTGGCTTCGACGCAGTACACCAATTCCCGGTATACTACCACCTCGATCCAACGAAAAAGTCGTAGCGGTAGCCGCCCGGGTAGCTCCGGACCAGTTCAATATTCATCAACAACCAGTAAACCTGGAGCGAATAGACGTATGTTAAAAAAAATTGGAATACTCCTGGCCATTCTCATCGGGATTGGCGCCATCGTCGGAGGCATTGCCTTCTACAAGGCAAACAATGAATATGGCCTCCTCACGGCGAGCATAATCAATCACGAAGTCGTGGCCCGGCCCGAGACCCGTCTCAGGGTATCGATTGACACCATCCAGCTCGGAAAGGACCTGACACCCTATTTCCCCGACAATCTCCCCCTGCCCTCCTGGCTTCCCTGGGATATGCCCCAATTACTCCCGAAGGTATTGCCCCGCGAGATCGCCCTGCTCGGAGGCGCAGACTATGCCAACAACGCCTTCAACCTGACTGTGTTCATGAACGAGCAACGTGGTGGCCCCGCGCTCACCAAATACCTGAACACCCAATCCAGCTTCCGGCAAGCCTTTCCCGCCGTCCTTTGGAATGATGCGGGCTTCGTCCTTCGGGAGCGCGGTATCGTGGCCATGGAGGGCGAACTCCCCTTGCCCTATGGCCTGGAAGACACCATTCTCGAATCGTGGACGCTGGATGCGCCCGAGGACATGTTGACCTTGGTTGGTGGCCACGTCGCCGAGGGCGTGATCGATAACCGAAATGGCGAGATCGTAACGCTCATCGGAGGGCTGGCCCCCATCTGGGATACCTCGCTGGATAAACTCCAGGCGAATTCGCAGTTTGCGGCCCTGTTGACCCAACTGGCTCAGGTCTTTGACATACGATTTGCGGTCGATTTTGAGAATGCCGATACGGTGCTGGTCCAGATACGTATTCATATTGCCAAAGAGTTCGGGGGACAATTAGAACTATTGGCTCCCCTTGCCCTTAACGGAATCAAGCAGGAAATGATGAATCGTTATCGTCTCACCCTTGAAAGTGAAAATGCGTGGAACGTAGACGAAGAGACTTTTGTAAGTGACTTGAAGATTATTGGCGTCGAGCCGAAATTGAAGAACTACTTTGCGACCATGTTCCCTGCGCCAGCCCCCCCCGTACCTGCCGCGGATGCGCCGGCAGCCGATGCCTCGATTGACCCGAAGAATTAATTCAGGGGCAAATAGCAGGGATGGTGTATTCGATATTTCACGTACCTGACGTGCCGCGCGGCACGTCCATGCTTTGTGGGGTCATCTGCAAGAAGATACGTGGCGACAGGGTCTGAAGCGGAATTCGCCTGGCAGAATAATTTCCCTGCGATACCTGAGGCACCAGGAGTCAGGCACTACAGGAGCGTGCGCCCTTCCATGGCATGAGACAGGGTGGCTTCGTCCGAAAACTCCAAACCACTGCCCATGGGCACACCGTGGGCGATGCGGCTTACGCGTATACTGCGCTGGCCGAGTTGACGGGAAAGGTACAAAGCCGTTGCTTCGCCCTCGGCGGTGGCGTTGGTGGCCACGATAACTTCGGCCACGTCACCGGCGTCTACCCGGGCGTACAGACGCTCCAGGGCCAACTCGGAAGGACCAACCCCTTCCAAGGGGTTTAACACGCCGTGGAGCACGTGATAGCGGCCACGATACATGCCCCCCTTTTCAATCGCCATGGCCCCTGCCGGCTGCTCCACCACGCAAATGATACTACCGTCGCGACGATCGTCGGTGCAGATGAGACAGGGATTCACCTCGGTCAGATTTCGACACTGGGAACAGGTGGTAATCCGTGCGCGGGCCGTCGCGATGGATTCGCTGAGTTGGCGGGCTTCCGATTCAGGCGCACTCAACAAATGCAGTACCAGGCGCTCTGCCGAACGTTTTCCAACCCCCGGAAGACGTCGAAAGGCATCGACAAGTCGCTCCACTGCGGGTGAATCAAGAAGCATGGGAATCAGCCCGTATGTTCGGAAGTGGCGTCAAGGGCCGCACGAACATCGTCCCATTCCTGGAGGACCGCTTCCCGCGAAATAATATCCAGCCGATCGGGAAAAAGGATTCCCTCCAGATGGTCATACTCGTGTTGGATAATGCGTGCCGCAAAATCGTGGGCCTCAAAATGGATCGGGGCACCGGTGGGATCGAGGGCCTTTACTTCTATATAGGTGGCCCGAGGCACACGGTCGGAATAGACCCGGGGCATACTCAAACACCCCTCTTCGCCCTCGACACGTCCCTCCATCGTCACGATTTCAGGATTGACCAGGCAAATCGCCTCCCCGTCGGGGGGCTGCATCACGAAAATGCGCCGGGCGATTCCGATTTGGGGTCCGGCCAAGCCCACCCCATCGTAGGCGTGCATGGTTTCAAGCATATCCTCCGCCAATTGAACCAACTCGGGGCCAATTTCGGTGAAAGGTGCTGCTTTCCGGGTAAGGGGGTCATCGGGATATAAAACAACGTTTAATACAGACATTCGGTAACTCTCCTGCCGTGATCTTAGCACAAGCTTCAGGGCCGGGCCAAGACCCGCCTACCCTGGACTCAGGACCGAATCGTCTTGGTGAGCTGTTCCACCATTTGGCGGGATGTAGCCGACTCTTTGACCGCTACAGAGACTTTTTCGCAGGCATAGAGCACGGTTGTGTGATCTTTACCGCCAAAAGCACCGCCCACATCACTCAGTGAGAGACTGGGAATCAGCTCCTTACAGAGATACATGGCGAGTTGCCGTGGTTTCACAATCTGCCGCTGACGACTGCGACCGTGCAGGTCGGAGATGCGGACGTCGAAGTGATCGGCCACGGCCCGCTGGACCTGTTCAATGGTCACGGGACGAATCTTCTCCGAACCGATCAAGTCCCGCAGGACTTCTTCCACCATGTTGATGGAAATCTTTTCTTCGGTCAGACGGCTATAGGCCAAGACGGTGATCAGGGCACCCTCAAGCTCACGAATATTGGTTGTAATATAGGTCGCAATATAGCGCATCACGTCGTCGGGGACGGTGAGGTTTTCATCTTGCGCTTTTCGCTGCAGGATGGCGACGCGGGTCTCCAGATCGGGTGGCTGAATATCGGTTACCAGGCCCCATTCGAAGCGGGATATCAAACGTTCTTCAATTCCCCGGATTTCTTTCGGGCTGCGATCGCTGGAGAGCACAATCTGCTTGTGCATGTCGAAGAGCACATTGAAGGTATGAAAAAATTCTTCCTGGGTGGCTTCTTTGCCTGCGATAAACTGAATATCGTCGATCAGGAGGACATCGACCTTCCGATACTTCGCCCGAAACTTTTGTGTCGATTTTTCCGCAATGCTCTGAATAAGCTGATTGGTGAAATGCTCCGACGAAATAAAGACACAACGCAATTCCGGACGCTGGGACAGTAGAAACTGGCCAATCCCCTGCATCAGGTGGGTTTTTCCCAATCCGGTGCCGCCATAGAGGAACAAGGGATTGTAGGCCCGACCAGGCGACTCGGCCACGGCGCGGGCCGCCGCATGAGCAAAGCGATTTCCTGACCCGATCACAAAGCGATCAAAGGTGTAACGGGGATTAAATCCGTTGAAGGTGCGACGGCTGCCGGGCGCCTTCGCCATGGTATTCGACTGCGTGGTCGACGGCGCGGGACCCATCGGTAAGGAAGCCGCGGAAGGCACGCGGCTTTCCTTCGATTCGGCAGGATGGTCAGGGCGAGGCATGAACTTCACCGATTCAAAATCAGGCATTACTTTACGAAGCGAATCACATACGGCGTCCATGTAATGATCACGTAGCCAGTCCGCAAAAAACTGACTAGGCACACCAACCGTAAGTTGCCCATTGGAACAGGACTCATACCGCGTCTGGGAAAACCAGTTCTTATAGCTGTATTCGTCGAGCGCGGTCTGTAAATGAACCTGCGCCTGTTGCCATGGGTTTGATTTGCTTGTTGAAGCCATCGTCACTCCTGTCCGACTACGAAAACTATCCATTCGTTCACCAAAGAACTACGCGCGGCTGAACGAAACGAGGCCACTGAAAACCCTGCGAACGACACCCCATCGTCGTACGCAAGAGATACTTCCCCACCATCATCTCCAATACGGCCGACCACTCTCCCCGAAACCTACACACCAAAACCTGATTTTTTTGAGTTATCCACAAGTTATAAACAGGTTATGTACAACTTATCCACAGCCTCATTCTAGCCTTTAAATACAAGGCTTTTCTACAAAACTGAACTTGAGTTTGCACCATCTTCGGGACCCATGTCAAGGGTCTTCATAAGTACTTTGTCTGCATCAGGTTTAATACGCTTCCAATACACTTCCAACTCGTCGGCCGCGCAGCTTTTGATGGTTTTTTCATCTTTAGAGAGCGCTGATTTCAAAAAAGAAAAGCGTGTCGCGAAGCGTTCGGTAGCTTGTCGGAGTTCTGCACCAGGATCGGCACCAAGAAAGCGCGCCAGATTTACGGAAATGAGTAACAAATCCCCCAGCTCCCTCCGTGCATGATCACGATCATCGGCATTCAATGCATCCCGTATCTCACCCAACTCCTCCGCCACCTTGTCGAGCACACCGTCCACATGCTCCCAATCAAATCCCTCTGCCGAAGCCGCTGACTGGACTTGCACAGAATGGGACAAGGGATCATTGGGTGTTGCTGACACTTCTCCAACCATGAGAGTACGAAACCTTCCGCTGGACACACTTCTCCTGCCATTAAATCGATACGAATTTTGCACCTCAACTGCTTTCAAGGAGCGGATCAATCCCTCCCCAAAAGGACCAATTCACCACATCGGGTACAGAGATTGAAGTATAGCATCGCAATGGACCTAAAGCAAGGGAAAATCGATCGAGCCTATAGATACAGGGGTATTGTCATCCAAATTAAGAAATATACGTGAAAGAATCACAAGGAAATGACCTCCAACGCGGTTGCTACTGCTAGGCAACGTTTCGTATGATAATCGCTCCTTCAAATAGGACTTTCTGCGCGTGAAGGGCCAAGCCCTTTTACCCTTTACCACCCCCAACCTGAATGGAACGACCTATCATGAGTCTACCCCGACTCGCCATAACGCTGGGCGATGTAAACGGCATCGGCCCCGAACTCGTTGCCCGGCTCTTCGCGGACCACACCCCGGAATCCTGGTGCAAGCCGGTCATATTCGGCTGCGTGAAGGCCCTGGAATCGGTGCGAAGCCTCGTTTCCACCTTTCCCAACTTCGTCGCCGTGAAATCAGTCGATGAAGCACTTCGCCTCTCCGAGGGCATCCCCGTTTTTGATGCCTCCCATCCCGCACCGCCCGTGCGCTTCGGCGTTCAGGATCCCGAGGCCGGTCGCAGTGCCGTCATGTGGATTGAGGCGGCAACCCGGGCTTGCATCGAGGGCAGCATGGACGGCATGGTAACGTGCCCCATCAGCAAGTCCTGTATATATGCAGCAGGCTACCACTACATCGGCCACACCGAACTAGTCGCCGAACTCACCGGTTCACCTGACTATCGTATGTGCCTTTTTACCGATACCATGCGAATCGTCCATATCACGGGCCACCTCTCCCTTGCCAACGCCCTGGCCGAAGTGAAAAAGGATAGAATCGTCGATTCCGTCCAGATTGGATACGACGCTTTACTGTCACTCGGCATAGATAGGCCCCGAATCGCGGTGGCCGGACTCAACCCCCACGCGGGCGAAGAGGGTGCCTTCGGACGAGAAGAGATCGAAGAAATTGCCCCGGCCGTCGAAGCATGTCGAGCAAAAGGCATCTGCTGTGATGGCCCCTTTCCGCCGGATACGGTTTTTCGAAAAATGCAGGCCGGCCTCTACGATATGGTCATTGCCATGTATCACGATCAGGGACATATCCCGCTTAAATTGATCGCCATGGATGAAGGGGTCAATGTTACCCTCGGAACATCCATTGTGCGCACTTCCGTCGACCACGGCACGGCCTTTGACATTGCCGGCACCGGCGTGGCCAGCGAACACAGCCTGATTGCGGCGATCCGCCTTGCGGCACGATTGGGGACAAAAACATGAAATTAACACCACGACAATTTTTTTCCGTGACTGCGGTGGTGACCAGCGCGCTCCTCATCTGCACGGCCGATTCCAATGCGGTGCTGAAAGCCCGATCCCAACTGTTTCAGGTGGGACCCAACCCCAGTGCGATTGTGGCCGTCGACATCAACGGCGACGAGTGGCCGGAAATCATTACAGCAGATCGGGGCACGTTAAGTGATCTCCGTGAAGAACGCCCGGCGAACGATGAGTTGTCCCTGCTGGTGGCCGTGGGCGATCTCAAGTATGAAAAGCATCACCCGTCGCTGAAGACCGACTTTGGCCCCTATGCTATTGCCGTGGCAAATATTGATGCCCACCGCTGGCCGGACATCCTGGTCGCCAGTTTTCATGCATCGCGCCATCGGGATATCAGCCTCTTTCTGAACTTGCAGGACGAGGGCGTCTTCAAGCCAAACTATTTCCCCGTACCCAGTGAACAACTGAACTACTTTCGTCAATTGGATGGGGATGGCATGCCCATCTTCCACAAGCCCGGCCTGACCTCCATTCGCGTCGGTGATATCAACAAGGATGGCCTGCGCGATGTTGTGGCCGTTGGGTGGGGCAGCGACGTGCTCGTTTGCATGGATGGAGATTCGGAAATCATATTCAAACCACCCCGGATCAGCACCATCACAGGCGGCCCCTTTTCGCTGGTACTTGGAGACTTCAATCTGGATAAAATTCTTGATGTAGCCGTTACCCTGATGGCCACGAACGAGGTTGCCATTTTGCGGGGTGACGGCGCGGGTGAATTTACGGAGACCCAGCGTTTTTCCAGTCGTGGGCGATTGCCCCACAAGATCGAGAGCGCCGACATCAATCAAGATGGGCAGGCCGATCTCGTTGTGTCGCACCGCTACACGGATGATTCAATCGTAATATTCTATGGGGCAGGTGATTTTTCGTTCCCCGTTTCTCAGGAGATCTTACTGGGCCCCGATCGGGAAGTGCTGGAACATGAAGTCAGAGACATTACCCTCGGTGACTTCAATCAGGATGGTTTTCCCGACATAGCTGCCGCTTGTTTTTCGTCGAAGCAGATTATCACCCTCAGCACGGACAACAGCAAGAACAAATCCTTCCTGGAATTTAAGCGCAACACCTATAGCTTTGAAGGCGGTCAGCCCCGTGCCCTCTGTGCTGCCGACCTGAACAATGATGGTAAGGACGATATTGCCGTTGCCCTATGGGGGCTGAACATGGTCGGGATTCTTCTCAATCAATAACAGGATGGGACCCCAACGTTATCCGGTCGTTTCTCGAAGACGAAAGTTCTTGAGATTGCGTCGCAATATTGAAAGCTCGTCATTGCGCAACGGAGCACCACCGAATCTCACGATGTTGTAGCATTTCAACACCGCCAGGGCCATTTCCGACGCTTCCCATCGTCCATCTTCGACGACATCTTTCAGTTCTTCAGCCGTTTTCCCTTTGCAGTCGACACCATATTTCTGGAGCTTTCTGCGCAGGAGCACATAGAGGCGAATTACCTGGAGCTGGTCCGCATTGAGCGAAAACGTCTGCTGGGGGCTCGCTTTTTTACGCCGTACGTATGAAACTACGGCAGCGACAATCAGGGCGACAAACAAGATGTATAGCAGGCTCATCCCACGTCGGGCCTGATATCCCCCAAGTCCGACGGTGCTGCCATTCACCGATTCGTCCCCAGATGAAAAATCACGGATGAGCCCCAGGGATATATCCTTTAGACGTTTCACCTGGATAGCCCGGTCAAAACCGACCACTTCCTGAAACCAGAATATTTTACTTCTCAGGAGGGCACTGGAGAGCATCAGCTCCAGTTGCTTCATTCGAGACACCTCGTCGCCATCGCCACGCGGTGATGGATCAAATATTACCCAACCTTGCCCGGGAAACCATGCCTCCACCCATAAATGAGCCATATTGGCACGTATGGTATAGCTTTCGGCGGAATCATCCCACTCGCCCCCACGGTAGCCGTTTACGACGCGCGTAGGCACCCCCTGTGAACGCAGCATGAGTGCCATGGCCGTGGCAAACAACTCGCAATGACCCAGCCTTGACCTGTTAATAAAGGTATCGATCACAGGCGCACTGCCCATATCAGGAATGTTTCGTGTGTAAAGGAATTCCGAACTGCTCAAGAATTTCAGGATGGCGTCGGCCTTATCATAAGCGTTATCCGCATCACCAACAACGCGCGCTGTCAGCCGAACGGTCATCTGAGACAAATTGTGTGCCAGAAAATTCCGGGAGCGAACATCGTCGGGCTCCGAATCGAAATCGGGGGCGGAACGCAGGGCATCGATCGATGGCTTACCCGGTTCGGACCAAACCTCATAATTCAGACGGCGCACGTTGGGCGAACGATCCAGCAGTATAGTCAGATCGCCATCATTCCCCCAACGAAGTCGCTTTCCACGTGTCTGTTCCGTTATGGCCATTCGCTGAGGCAACTGCATCGCCGGAATTCCCTTTTCCGGAATAACATCGAGATAAATTACCTGGTAGCCTTCCCGGGCACTTCGGGCAAGTTCCGATTCGGTGTGATCGGTATTCAGGCTGGTTTCTGTAATATAGGATCCCGAATGCAGAATCCCGGGATCGAAGAATTCCCCAACCTGGCGATCCCAGCTGTTACCCGTATAACGCCCCAGTGTCGAAACGCGCCAATAGAGCCAGTCTTCGCTACGGACGAGTCCCCCGCGCTCTTCGGGGAATCGCACCATCATAACCGGCGTTGTATCCTCCAGGATGGTCGACCCGGACGTAAGGTCGACCTCTTCGGTGAGTCCCGTAGTTTCCACCACCTGTTGGCTACGGCCGAACATACCCGCCTCAATACGCGGCGTCAGCATGAAGAGAAAAACCGTCGTCGTTACGGCAAGAACGGAAAGGGCCACTGCGGTCAGTGGCAGGTTTCCCCTCCGCGTTCCAACGGTGCCATGAAATGCGTGGCGATTCAGATCGTCTATTCCTACAATTTCCGGCGTAACACAGTTGGCAGCGCGGACCTCTTCGGCCACGAGGCGCAGCGACAGGGTTGCCCACACGCCACTGATGAGAAATGTAAGCATAATTACAGCGATTATCGGCTCGGGCATCTGTACACAGGCCGCCAGCAAGAGAAAGAGCGACATGAGCTGCAGATGATAATAATTTCGGACCTCTTTAACGTGGAGCAGCGTATAAAACTGAATATATCCGACGAGCAGCATGACTGCGGGCAAAATGTCCATGGACAACACGGTCATCGGAAGAAAACACAAATAGGCTATCGTCAAGGCACGGGTCGCGATTCCGTAGGCGGGAAAGTTCGTGTGAAGGTACTCTGCACCGCGCATACAGAGAATCGCGATCATGGGAGGCACCATAATCAGTACGGTCGTCCCCGGAACTGCGGTCAACGCCCAGTATCCGGACAACACGAGGGCCGCCGTGGACAAACGCAGCATGGGCATATGTGATCTATCCATGGACCAACTCCCTGGGATCCAGAATGTTGCCGTGTTCCGTTACTCTTCCCCAGGATTCTGGATCGGGCGAGATGAGCATCAGCGCGGAATTGGCCGATTCCATGGCCGACACGGTCTGTGAAAAGCTCTCGGTCGACGTCGAGACCGATACACGGGCAAGCATTTCGAGCACACGTCGCTCGTGTCCCTTACCATCGCCCCCTTCGAGGAAGCCTTCCTGGGTAACGATAGAAACTTCATTTCGACGACGAAGTAACATCATGGCTACGGACGCGGTGAGTTCAATCGAATCTTCAAAGCGCTCATTGAAATCTTTGACGTTGGGGTTATACGAGGTATCCAAGGCCAGGACCACGAGACGGGATTGGTATTGGGCCAGCTCTCGTACGATCCACTTTCCGAGTCGCGCGCTGATACGCCAGGCGATGCGGCGGATGTCATCGCCGGGCACATACTCCCGAAGTCCGTAATACTCGTCCCCATCATCGGAGGGCTGGGTACTCATACGTGCCGCACTGGGTAGTCGCTGCAGTGCGTTCGCCCGAACAATGTGTACGCGGGGGTACACCAGCACCCGTATGTCGTCGACAATCTTACGGCGCCGCTCTATGAGCCCGAAAGGAAAGGCGCAAACCAACCAGAACTCTTCAAGTTGGTGCTCCCCACGCTTGTCGAAACAGCCTTCCACACTGAGTCGGGCCGCCGTTCCGGCGGGTAGACAGGCGATAAACCCGGCGGAACCTGCTTTTCTGTTGCTCTTTTCAATGCGAAGAAACAGGGAGGCAAACCATCGTCGCCGGTTCTCGATCTGTACATGAATTTGAAACGGCTGACCGCGATACGCCGCTTTGGGCGCAACCCGTGTCATCGTCACATGGCGCAAGAGGAAGAACGACAAAAGGTACGACAAGACCACAAAACTTGAAAGACCACCCACCACGATATAGAGCAGGTTCGTACCGGTGTTCCAGGCCGCGAGGAGGGCCAGGACGAGGATGACCACATAGCCCCACCCGATTCGGGTGAAGCCCGAATGATCACGTACACTTCGACCTCCCTTGCGCTTCATCACACGGGCACGTCCGTATTGGCAACGATTTCCCGCACCAGTCGCGCCCGCTCCTGGGTCGCAATGGAGAGGTCGGCCCCGCGAGATTTGACGAGTATACGGTGGCTGAGCACCGGCACCGCCATTTCCTTCACATCGCCCGGTGTCACATAGTCGCGACCTTCAACGAGGGCCTTGGCCTGACAGACTTCATAGTAGGCCAGCGAGCCACGGGGACTCGCACCCAGCTGAATCTGTTCATGGTCCCGGGTGCCTTGAACGATTTTCAGCATGTAGTGCGCCACCGAATCATCAACGGCAATTTCGCCCACCCGGTCCTGCAGGGCCAACACATCGGGTACCGTAAGCACCGGCTTCAGTTCGTGTATAGCCTTCTGGGGATCCCGGCGGCGCATGATTCGTATTTCATCAACGGCAGGCGGGTAACCCATCTCCACACGTAGGGAAAAACGGTCCAACTGGGATTCTGGGAGCACGTAGGTGCCTTCATGTTCGACCGGGTTTTGCGTGGCGAGCACCATAAATGGCCGGGGCAATTCGTGGGTTACGCCATCGATTGAGACCTGAAATTCGCTCATGGCCTCCAACAAGGCACTCTGTGTCTTGGGGGGAGTTCGATTGACCTCATCGGCGAGCACGATACTCGCGAAAATCGGACCTTTCCGAAACTCAAACTCATTCGATTTGTGATTGAGGATCGATACCCCGAGTATATCCGAAGGCAACATATCGCTTGTAAACTGGACCCGATTGAACGTGCAATCCAGGGAGCGCGCGATACTCTGGGCAATGGTCGTCTTGCCAATGCCCGGAACATCTTCGATCAGGATATGGCCGCGAGCCAGAAGACCGATAACGCAAAGCTTTACGACGTCGTGTTTACCAAAGACAACCTGTTCGATGCTGTCCAACAACTGCTGAATCTTCGCTGCTATGTGCTCGTCCATTCTCACTCCAGACGTCGGACAATATACAACCAACCCCGCCTCGGGTCAGCGCTATTCCGTTGCCGTCATTAAGACTATAACCAGCGTTCGAACCAATCGTCCGCCATATCCAACGTTTCAAAGGTCAATTGGTGCCCATCGTCATGGCTGAAATGTTCTATAGCCCGGGGGGCGCCAAAATACGTGTAGAGATTCTCCACCATTGCGACCGCTTCTTCGCAACTCTCGGGGTTGCTCACCGCAGCATCCATCATTGCCGTGATAATCAATACCGCGCTCGGTGCCGCCATGGCAAGGAGGTGCTCCCAATCGAATTCAAAATTGCCCGAATCAATAGCCGCCTGCAATCCCGGAAGCAGGTTTATGGGACCAGACTCGGTCCATCGCTTGACGTCCGTATCCGTGCTGAAGCGAGAAAAGCCACAACTCGCAACGCAGCTCTGCACCCGGCCATCGAGGGCAGCCAGCAGCAAGGCATTGGTGCCGCCCAGGCCGTGGCCAACGACGCCGATACGGGAAGAATCCACCCGGGGCTCTTCCGCAAAAACGTCCAGGGCGTGCTGGTGGTCGGTGAGCATCTTGCCCAGAAGGGTGGTATCCGGATGGTCACGATAGAACATGGTGGTGTCGTAGGCAGCAGAACGACTTGAGAGCCGTTCGCCGGCAGTAATACAGTCAGGGGCGAGCGTAACATAGCCATGATTGGCGTAGTGGGCTGCGAGAGCCATTCGTCCCGTACCTTCCAAGCCCGCCGGTTCGTCTTTACCCTGTCGACACTCTTGATGACAACACAGAATACCCGGCACTTCTTCCTGGCCTTCTGGAATAAACATCCACGCGGAAACACGGGTCCAGTCATCTACAAAATAGTTCACCCTGCGGCGAACATAGCGTGGAAAATCCACTTCATCCAGTACCGTAAGCTGTAGATCCGTCCGCTTTTCAGGACGTTCCCCCAGCAGTACATCTACGGCGGCGGCGATCTCTTTCCGCGCTTTTGACCAACTGGCGGCGCTATCCAGCGAACTAAGATCAACCATCCTGTTATTTCTCCCTGCTTGCAATATGGTTTCCCAATACGTTGTAGCCTATGGCAACATCGCACTGCAAGCTGGAGCACAGGGCCAATTCGGGTAGAACTCGATTGCGTAAATATTTTTACGGACGCGGACCACCCACATTTGCTCCAGTCTCCATAACGTGTATTCGTGCCCAAATGAAGTCTATGTCACCCCCAGATTCGTGAAGTGTGGTGTGTCGAACGGCCTACATGAAAAACCTCATGGTACAACCGGCTCTGTTCCATCGACTATAATGCCCCCCATGAACAAGACACCTACCCATACCGATCCAGAGGTCCTGGCCCAGTACGAATCTCTCCGGACCGAGGTGGAATATCACAGCCGCCTGTATTATATGGAAGCGCGCTCGGAGATATCCGATCAGGACTTCGATGCAAAACTTCGCGCATTGGCGGACCTGGAAGCTGCCCACCCGGAACTCCAGCGCCCCGACTCGCCAACCCAACGTGTCGGTGGTGCCCCCTTGGCCGGATTTGAGACGGTGGCCCACCGGGTCCCCATGTTGTCAATTGACAACACCTACAACGAAGCGGAACTACGGGAGTTCGACGCACGGGTCCGTCGTGGACTCGACGGCCCTTCCCCGACCTACATGGTTGAGCTCAAGCTCGACGGGGTCGCCATTGCGCTGCGATATGAAGAGCGAATACTCCAACAGGCACTCACCCGAGGCGACGGCGTCCAGGGCGATGACGTAACGCAGAATGTCAGAACCATACGAACATTGCCCCTGCGCCTGCCCGCAGAAGCCCCAGCTTCCCTCGAAGTCCGGGGAGAAGTGTTCATGAAGGTCGCAGAACTCCAGCGGTTGAATGAACTACGAGAGGCCGCAGGCGAAGAACCCTACCGAAACCCGCGAAACACGACGGCAGGCACATTGAAATCGTTGGATTCCCGGGAGGTTGCCAAGCGCAATCTCTCTATCTGCCTCTACGACGTTGCCCACGGCGATGATTCCACGCCCACCGCCCATGGCGAGACCCTGGCCCGTCTGAAGGCCTTCGGATTGCCCGTCAATGAGCATGCGACACGCTGTGAAACGATAGACGAGGTGATTGCCGTGTGCCTGAGCTGGACGACGCGGCGCTTTGAGTTGGATTACGAAATTGACGGCATGGTCATCAAAGTCGATGACCCGGAACAGCGCGCACGGCTTGGTTCTACGTCCAAGTCACCCCGGTGGGTCATCTCCTATAAATTTCCCGCAGAAGTGCGTAAAACCCGATTGCTGGATATCACCATCCAGGTAGGAAAATCGGGTGCCCTGACCCCCGTAGCCGAGCTGGATCCGGTCCCCCTGGCGGGCACCATTGTAAAGCGGGCATCCCTCTACAATTTTGATGATTTATCTAAGAAAGACCTGCGCATAGGCGACCTGGTGGAAGTACAGAAGGCGGGCGAGATCATCCCGCAGGTATTGCGCTTTGTTCCCGAAGCCCGCCCGGAGGAGGCTACCCCCTTCCCCGTGCCCACGGCATGCCCCGTCTGCGACACGCCAACCCACAAAGATCCCGATGGTGCCATCCTGCGCTGCGTAAATCTGGCCTGTCCGGCGCAGCTAAAGGAACGTCTGGCCCATTTCGCGACGCGAAAGGCCATGGATATCGAGGGATTGGGACCCGCCCTCATCGAGCAGCTCGTATCCCGGGAGTTAATTCACGGTCCGGCGGATCTCTTCGGTCTGGATGCCGCCACCCTGGCCGGATTGGAGCGGATGGGTACCAAGTCCGCAGAAAATCTGGTGCAGGCCCTTGAAAACTGCAAAAAGAACCGGACCCTGAAGCACCTCCTCTTCGGATTGGGACTGCGCCACGTAGGCAGTAGCCTCGCCGAGAATCTGGCCCTCCACTATGGCTCGATGGAGGCACTCATGGCTACCGATACAGACTCCTTGGTCCTCGTGGAGGATGTGGGTGTCATTGTGGCCCAAAGCGTCGCGGACTTCTTTGAGACCCCGGCCAACCAGGCGCTCATTGCGCGGCTGGAGGCCTGTGGACTCTGTATGACGGAAGTCCAGAAGGTGGTCGTCGCCAATGCAGATAGCCCCATCACCGGGAAGAATTTTGTGGTGACGGGCAAGTTGAGTCTCTACACCCGGGACGAAATTCACGACCACATCAAGGCCCGCGGCGGAAAAGCGTCGGGCAGCGTCAGTAAAAATACCGATTATCTGGTCGCAGGCGAAAAGGCAGGCTCAAAACTCGAAAAAGCCAACGCACTCGGAGTCGCCGTAGTGAGCGAAGTCGAATTCCAACAAATGCTTGAGGAATCTTCATGAGTGAACTTCGCGTTCCATGCCCATCGGCGCTGGATCATGATACGGGTAAAACCCTCTGGGAAAATGTGGAGCGCCAGAAAATCGCGCCCAACGGGGCCCTCATCATTGATTTCACCGAGACGGAAAAAATGGACTCTCTGGGTGGCGCATGGTTGGTAAAGGCCGCCGAGTCGTTGAATCGACGAAATGCGACCCTGCAACTGGAAGGCCAGTCGGGGCACGTGGCCGAATTGCTCAAGATGGTGGAACCCGCCCTGGCACCCCGTGCGTCAAAACAACTTACTAAAGCCGGATTTTTTGAGTCGCTGGGTGACACGACACTATCAGTCATCTCGGAAACCCGCGACTTTCTGGAACTCTGTGTGGACGCCGTATATTGGACCGTAATCGCGCCCTTCGAGGGCCGAGGCTTCCGCTGGAACATCTTTATCGACGAAATTCATGAAATGGGCGTTCGGGCCGTCAAAATCGTCTGCCTGATGAACTTCCTCTTGGGTCTGATTATTGCCATGCTCATGGCCAAACAAGCCGAGGTCTACGGCATCTCCATATTTGTCGCCGACATCATTATGATCGGTTTTGCCCGGGAACTGGCGGCCATCATGACGGCCGTGGTCGTTTCCGCCCGAACCGGAGCGGCCATTGCAGCAGAGATTGCCACTATGGAAGTTCAGGAGGAAATTGACGCCTTGCGGGGGATGGGGTTGAACGTCAATCAATTTCTCGTGGCCCCAAAACTACTCGCCCTTCTTATCGTCCTGCCGTGCCTGGTCACCTTGGGCACCCTCTCGGGCATAGCGGGCGGTGCCGTTTGGGGCATCGTCGTCCTCGGCTTTCAGCCGACTATATGGTTTACCCAAACCCTGAATTCTGCCCACATGGAAGATCTCGGGCAAGGCTTTCTTAAAACCATCATCTTCGCGCTGGGAATCGTCCTGATTGGCTGTCACAACGGCTTTCGGGTTACGGGAGGCTCCCGTGGCGTGGGCCTCATGACCACCCGTTCGGTAGTCATGGATATATTCATGCTCATCACCTGTGATATCGTATTCGCAACGTTCTTTTACTATGTCCTGAGCTAAACATCCCCCGCAGCGACACTTCCAGCTTAAGCACTATAGGGACACCCAATGCTCCGCAACACAGAAGAAACGTTCTCAACCGCCGTGGTATACCATTGACTACACCTATCGTAGAAGTGGTCGACCTGGTCGCACATTACGGTGAGACGCTCATTCTCGATAAGGTCTCCTGTGCCGTGGAGCCGGGAGAGATTTTCGTCATTGTCGGCGGTAGTGGCTGCGGTAAGACGACCCTGCTTCGCCATATGTGCGGGCTGCACAAGGCGACTTCCGGGAAAATCATTTACCGGAATCAGGATCTGACGATACTGGATGAGGATGAATTGGCCAAATTGCAACGGACGATAGGCATTGCTTTTCAGTCGAGTGGACTCTTCAACTCGATGACCGTAGGCGAGAATGTGGCCCTGCCGATTCGGGAATATGGCGATGTAGACGAACGGCTGATCGATTCGATCGTTCGTATGAAATTGAGTTTTGTAGGACTGGGCGACTCCGGTCACCTGATGCCCAGTGAATTATCGGGTGGTATGCGAAAACGAGCCGGGTTGGCCCGAGCCATCGCGCTGGACCCACCCCTGGTCTATTTTGATGAACCGTCTGCCGGACTCGATCCGATTATGGCCGCCGGACTGGATGAATTGATTCTGGATATGCGCAATCTTCTGGGATTGACCTTTGTTATCGTCACCCATGAGTTGGATTCCATTCGGAAGGTTGCCGACAAGGTGTTGATGCTGGATCGTGGAATCGGGATATTTTCTGGTTCCCTGGCCGAAGCCGAGAATTCTGATGTCCCGCGTGTTCGTCAGCTCTTCGAACGGCGACCCGACGAGTTTATCGCACAGCGTAACGTGTAGCACGATCTGAAGACGGGAATTTACCGACTTTTTCGGACGTGCAGGAGTAGGAGTTTACCGTGGCAACAAAAAAAGTAAAAGCGAAAGTGGGCCTCTTTCTCACGCTCTGTTTTGGCCTCATGATTTGGGGGGCCGTCTATATTTCCGGGCTCTATGGCGAATCGGGAGACACCTTCTGGCTCGAATTTGACGACTCCGTCCTCGGGGTATACGAGGGCGGCATTGTCCAGTTCCTCGGGGTCCCTGTCGGCAAAGTCTCGGATATTTCCGTCACCGCCAGCAACCGTGCCCACATTGAAATTGTCATCAATCCGTCTAAAATTGCCCTTTATCGCGGCGTCGAAGCCCAACTCGTCTTATACAGCCTTGCCGCCGGCACCATGGCCATTGAACTTTCCGGCGGACGACTGGAAGATGGCCTACTGCCCCCCAACAGCCAAATTTCCGCCCGGGCCTCGGCCTTTGCCGCTATCAGCACCAAAGTTGAAGAATTGATGGATGATGCCTCATCCATCATCGACAAAATAAATGTCGGATTCAGCGGCATGGAGCCCGGCGACCTGTCAGAGATTGTCCTGCGGACCAAAAATGCAATTACAGAAGTAGAACATCTTCTCGTAGAAACCCGCGAAACCGTGACAACAACGCGGGATGTTATCGCCAAGGTCGAAATAAAAATTGACCCGGTGGTTGATGAAGTGATGGCACTCAGTTCCGAATTCCGGGACACCTCCGGCAAGGTGGGCGAATTCCTGGACGTGGCTACGAAAAAGACCAACGAGTTGGACGTGGCCAGCCTGTCTTCGCGGGTGGAAGAAGTTCTCCAGGAAATTGCGACACTGACCGTGCAACTCAATAAATCGGTCGACACGCTGGATGCTTCCTCTGTATCGATGCTGCACGAAGCGGACAATATTGAGTTCGCTTTCCGATCGACCCTCACGGAAACCTCCGACACCTTGCTTGCCCTCGAAGCGCTGGTCAAGCAATTGAAAGAAAATCCATCGTCCCTCCTACGGGGAAAAGGCAGGATTAAGGAATGAAAACCAAATCAACCGCCCTTTGTTTACTTGTCCTGGGCACGTCAACCCTTTCCGGTTGCCTCACGCCAAAGGCTATCCAGGCCACCCGGTACTATACGGTCTCTCACACATCGGTAACGCCCGGTGAAACGATTAGCCAGGCATCCCTCGGACTTCGTCCCTTTGTTGCTGCCCGGCCCTATAAGCTGGAAATGGCCTATCGGGCCGCCACCAATCGTCTGGGCTACTACTCCCGCTCTGAATGGGCCGAACTTCCCGGCACGGTGGTCAGCCGCGCAGTTTTTGACAATATCGTCAAGGGAAATCTCTATCAGGATGCCGGCGAGGCCACGGCCATGGCCCATCCCGACTTCATCTTTACCGGTGAATTGCGGCGCTTTGAGACCGACTATACGGGAGATTCACCGGAATTTGTGGTTGCTGTTTCCGCATCCATTCGCTCAACGCTGGATGGTGCTCGGGCCTGGCAAGACCAAATCGAAGTGCGTACCCCGTTAAACGTGACGACGTATGCAAATCCTACCGATGACACCCTCTTGGAAATCGCACGGGCGGCCAGTGAAGCCGTTAGCGCATTATCCCAGGAGCTTACCAAACGAGTTCGCGTCACCTTGAGTGCTTCTACCCCAAAGTAATCAGGTAAGCGGCAAGGCTGCAAACGCCGATTCAGGTGTCAGCGCAGCCGAGCGGGAGCGCTGTCGAAGGCGCGCACCATCGGTGCGGCCATACCACGCAAACAGATACAGCGGTAGCCCGGTTCTTGTCCGAAGGAAATCAACGGAGAATCAGGATCCCAGCAGGTTGGCAATATTCATATCACCATTTGCCATAATGTGCTGGATTAACTGACTCCAGTCGGTCGACGTGGCCTGTGGATTGTTGACCACATCCTGCGCACTGGTTACGTACTGGGACACATCGAAAATACTCTCGGCCAGCACGTTGATACCGTCTCCCAGCAGGGCGACGTTCTCTGGCTTCTGGAGTATTTCTGCAATACCCTGAATGGCAGACAAGGCGTCTTGCTGGGTTTCCAGACCCGCCTGCTGAACGATGGCCATTTCGGCACCGTCAGTAATCTGTATACCCAGCTGATTCACCGCATTGTAAATCTGCTCGGCTGTTTCATTGTCGCCCTGCTCAGCATAATAGGCACCATAGCCCAGCAGCTCACTTCGCAACGCGGCAATATCAGCCACCTCGGATTGTCCCGCGGTGGCGACGGCCAGATACTGGGCAACCTCGGCATCGAGTCCACTCGCTTCAAGGGCGGCTTCGTACTGACGCATACTTTCCAGGGTGTAGGGCCGTGCTGCAGATTGGGTGGCACCATTGGCCAGCGCACTCATGGCACTGCCCGATTCCCCCCGGGCCATATAGTCGGCAGCGAGCATATAGTGGGGCAGGCTGTTGTTGCCGTTGAGGGCGATGAGATTTTCCAGGTTGGCCTGCCGCTCAGCCGATAAGGCCGGATCACCCGACAGGGCCTGTGCCAAAGCGTAGCGTAAACTTTCGTTTTCCGGATCAGTAACGAGTGCTGCGCGAAGCACGGCCGCCGCTTCTTCCGGTGGAAGGAACTTGGCCGCGCCGATGAGCGCATCCATGGAAATATCGAGATCCTGAAGCAGCGACGAGGCTTCGTCTGCGCTCAAGCTGGCCAGACGCTGAAACGTGGCCGCATCATTCACCAGCGCGCGCCGACGGGCGTTAATCGCGTCCTGCACAGTAATCGCTTCCGCCCCGCCCATATTGTTGGGGCGCCCCTCGAGATCCCCCTCGTCGGGTACGGTCGCCTCCGGGAGTTCGTCAAAGGGGATAACCCGGGTCAACCCCGTCAAGTCATCCTGACCCCCATCAGGCAATGGAATCGACGGGTTCTGGGGATGCTGTGCAACCAAATTCGTAGGGCTATCTTCGTCCATATAGTGATAGGTCAACCACGCCCCGGCCAGACAGAGAACGGCGGCGGCCGCCCAACTTCCGTAGAGGACAGGGCGACGTTTCTGAGGCATGCTGACCGTACTGGCCGCCGCCCCACGGGGCCGCAACGGCACTACTTCGGGGTGCCTGGATGCCGGGCTACCAATTTTCAGCATAATCCCGGCCACCAGATCGACGGTCGGTGTGGCGTTGGCCATTTCACTACCCAGGGTATTCAATGCTCCGGTCAAGGGACCATAGGGCAGTTCAATTTCTCGTTCGGACTGGTGCGACGCTTTCGCGGCATCGAGAACACATGCGACGAGATCTACCTCCGCAATGTCTTCATGCCATGCCCGCGCGGCTGACTCAAGGTCTTGCTCCAACGCGTAAAAGGGACGTTGCTCCCCCGTAAGGGCTTCCCAGTTCAGTTGCGTAACGGAGTCCTGCACGGCGTCAACGATATCGATGCCACCAACGTTTTTATGAATAGAGGCACCCAAGGCCGCCAACGTGTCGCCCATTTCCTGAAGCTCCAGAAAACGCGCACGAAAGGCTGGATCTTCATCCAGACGACGCAACACGGCATCCCGTTCGGAGCCTTCCTCAGGCACATCCAGCAACAGGGCGAGGTACTGCCCATCTCTATCAGAAGTTGTGTTCACATGTCATCTCGTGTCAGGACAAAATCGTTCCGCAGCTGTTTCAAAATTCGATGCAGTCGGGTACGCACGGCGCCTTCCGTGCTGCCGACTGTCTCGGCAATATCTCGGGCAGAAAGCTTGTGAAAATAGCGTAACACCACCATTTCACGGGCTTCTTCTGCCAGCGAATCAAGCATTCCCATTAATACCCGATTGCGCTCTTTCGTAAGTAGCTGCTCGTAGGGGCCGTCGGCGGGTGCCTGCATCACCTCGCCGTAGTCATCACGAGCAGAACTTGCATATTCTTCCAGGGTCTCCATATGGACCGTCTTCCGCCGTTTGATTTCATTCAAACAGAGGTTTCGGGCAATACAGAGCATCCAGGGTTTAAACTTTCGACTCACCTCAAAACGCGCGCGGGCGGCATAAATGCGTAGAAAAGTCTCTTGCGACATTTCCTTCGCCGACTCGACGTTTTTGAGATAATGGAGACAAAACCGAAAAATATCGTTCTGGTAGCGCTCAACAATAGTGGCCAGGGCGAGGTCATCGCCACCGTCCAAGGCCGCCATCAAGGCTTCGTCGGTCACTTCATTTGCGCTTTTCATGCAGCCATCCGTATCTTTAAGCGCAAACTCAGCCATGACGCCCTCCTCAGTTTCAAACTCCGATTAGTAGTACCAGCCACTAACGAAAACATCACATGCGATTGTGTAATCATTCCACATTCCATCACCGTTTTTATCGCCTAACTCATTTCAAACAAATCATTTAAGCCCCCAAAAAACATTCTATTCTTACTCCCCGGAAGCAAATCGTATCCGAACCGGCAGCGCACCCGCCGACCGGGTCATCTCGATGGACTTAATATACGCGTCAACCGCCTCAATTGCATGTTTCGCATCCCGAAGTGCCCCCGCTCTCAGCGCCCTGTCCTCTGGATACCGAGCCATGGAGGCACATCGATGCACTGCCGCGCGAAGCCCCTGGTAGGGAGTAACATCGCTCATGGGGTTATCCTCAATGCGCTGCTCAAGGAATCGTATGTCTCGACGAAACACCCTATCGATCCAGTTGCGTGCATCGGGCACTACGGCACCTTCCCTGGAAGCAACCACATCATAATAGTCATTGCACGCCTTGGTAAGGTCATTGGAAATGCCACGCAGTAGAATGGCACGTTGCTGGGTCCAGGCCGACGCCGGTGGTTTTTCACCGAGTCCCCGCGTCATCCAAAGGACCAGGGCAAAAGATAGGGCCATGGCCAGAATACTCAGCCCCATGGTCAACAGGATGAATAGGGACCGGCGACGAAAGGTCGATTCCCCACTACCCGTCTTCGGGCGTTTGCGGAACATAGTGTGTGCCCCTATTCCAGTTATTTCTTGGGTGACCGCAGTAAACGACGCAGATTGGTCTCGTCGTTCATCCAGGCCACGGCCTTGTCGTATTCAGCATAACACTCCTCGCGCTTGCGAAACTTTGGAGGATGGATGAGACGTCGGCCTGTGGCGCTTTCCTCGATACCCATATGGGCATGAAGCATCTCGTGAAATACGATATAGCGGATAAAATAGGTGGGAACAAAGTCCTGATCCAGATAGGGGTGGATTCGAATCAAATCGTCGGTGGGCGAAAAACTACCAAATCGAATAGAGCGGCGACGGCGCAGGGTGGGCATGCGCCCCCAGGTGATGGGGGTATTAACCTCTTCCGCGAATTCTTCTCGATTGACCCCCTCGTAGAGCAGGCGCAGGTCGAAAAAGCGGCCTTCCGTACGGAGACTCGATGCCCGTGGGCGGCGGGAGACAATCAGATGGCGCTGCTCGGCGATGAAGGCTTCCAGGACCTCCCCGGCAACTTTGGCGCGGGGCCGCATAATCCACTTCCCCAGCGCCTTCCGCACCGCCTCGGGGGCCTCCAGAAACATATGGTGCAGGCTGACGATGGGATGTCCGCCCTGACGCTCATAGCGAAGACTTATCATGGTGGAGCTGTTATTCGTAATGCGCAACCGAAAATCCACGCCCGTAGCGTCCCGTAGCACCTGGTGGAGGGCGTCGGCGCGCTGCTCGGTGACCGAGCGCTCCGTCACGGGCTCCAGGGTCTGTGAACGACAGGAGAGGAGGCCTCCCGCAGGGCTCTCCATGGCGGCTGAAGGCCCGGGGGGCTCAACAATCCCCTCCTTGGTGAAGGGCAATTCAAGCTGCATCTGGTCCACGAATTTCCTCGCTGTCGTTGCTTTCTGAAAGATTAGTACCCCTTCTCCGCAAGCGACCGCCTTGGGACGACATTGACTTCCTGACGAAACATACCAGATTTGACCCAAAATTCCCAATTGACGCTGACCCGTGGTCTGCCGGGGCAAGAATCGCCCCCAGTCGCCACCGGAATGTGCGGTTCGCGCCGTCGCTGCGGAATACACTATGCTATAGCTCGATCCAGAGGAATGGAGGGAGTTTCAAGCAATGCGCGTGTTGGTAACGGGAGGTGCGGGTTATCTCGGCTGCTGTCTGGTGCCGGAAATGCTGGCACGGGGCCATGCCGTTCGGGTATTCGACCGGGGCTGTTTCGGATTCGACGGGCTCCCGGCGGGCTGCGAGGTAATCCAGGGCGACATTCGCCGCCTTCAGGAGCACCCCGACCTGCTCATAGACATCGAATGTGTCGTCCATCTCGCGGGCCTGGCCAATGACCCCTCGTGCGATCTGGATGCCGAGATGGCGTGGGATGTAAACGTCGAAAGCACCCTGGAACTGGGTCGGCGGGCCATGGAAGCCGGCGTAAAGCGCTTCCTTTTTGCCTCTTCCTGCGCGGTCTATGGACAGGGCGTCTATGCGCGCCTCGACGAATCCAGTCCGGCCAATCCGGTTTCCACCTTTGGCCGAAGTAAACGGGCCGCAGAAGAAGGCCTGCTGGGCCTGTGTTCCGCCACCTTTCAACCCGTCATCGTCCGTGCGGGGACCCTTTTCGGCGTATCACCCAGAATGCGCTTCGACCTGGCCATCAACCAGATGGTGGCGACCGCAGAAAAAGACAACCGAATCGAAGTGCGCGGTGGCGGACGACAGTGGCGTCCCTTTATCCATGTACGCGATGCGGCACGGGCCTATAACTCTCTTATGGAAGCTCCCCGAGACGTCCTGACGGAAAATACCTACAATCTGGGCTCCAACGCGCTGAATATACAGATTTCGGCTCTGGCAGACGCGATCAGCGACCAATTGGGCTCGGTAAACATCGTGCGGGCCACCGACGATGATGATTTGCGGGACTTCCGCGTGAATTTCGACCGATTGACCCAAACGCTCGGTTTTCAATGTGAACATGACCTGAAATCCGGGGTAACCGAACTCGCTGCCTATGTAAACACGCTGGATTCACCGCCCTTCTCGCCCCCCTTCTTTAATGCCGACCAGATGCGCCAGCTCCGTCAGACCCCCGTATCCGAAGGGGGCGACCCCGTCGCCGCACGCTTCATCCCCCTCAGCCGCCCCAGTCTCGGCCCCGAGGAGGAAGGAGCCGTCCTCGAAATACTCCGTAGCGGCTGGCTCACTTCGGGACATCAAATCGCGGCCTTCGAGCAGGCCTTCTCCCAGACCACGGGAGCCTCACAGACGGTTGCCGTAAATTCCTGCACGGCGGCCATCCACCTTTGTCTGGCGGATATTGGCGTCCAGCCCGGTGACGAGGTCATCTCGACGCCCATTACCTGGGCCTCGACCGGCAACACCCTCCTCCATATGGGTGCCCGGATTGTTTTCGTAGATAGTGAAGCAGACACCCTCAATCTGGACCCCGCGCTGGTAGAAGCCGCGATTACGGAACGTACCAAAGCCATTATCCCGGTCCACCTGGCCGGTCACCCCTGTGATCTGGCCCCGCTTCGGGCAATCGGTGAGCGTCACGGCATCCCCCTGATTGAAGACGCCGCCCATGCGCTGGGTGCCCGTTATGAAGATAAACCCGTGGGCAGCGACAGTGCCTACGCCTGTTTCAGCTTTTACTCCATCAAGAATATCACCACCATCGAAGGCGGCATGGTCGCCCTCCGCGATCCTGAGCGGGCGGCCCACATCCGTCAACTTGCCACCAATGGAATGGCCCAGACCGCCTGGGACCGCTATGGCCGAAGTGCAGTCGCGGGACCCCAGGAAGTCCAGGAGCCGGGCTTTAAATACCTCATTGGTAATGTGAGCGCCGCCATGGGGGTGGAACAGCTCAAGAAATTCGCCCATTTCAGTATCGCCCGCCAGCGCCTCGCCCGCATGTATGATGAGGTGCTGGAATCCATCCCGGAAATCGAGTTACCAACGGTCCGCCCCAACGTGACACACGCGTGGCATCTATATGTCATCCGCCTTCGCCTGGAGCTCCTGCGATGTACCCGCGATGAATTCGCCCAGGCCCTCCGCCAGGAAAACATCGGAACCGGAGTCCATTTCTATGGGCTCCACCTCCACGCCTACTACCAGCAGACCCTGGGATACCACGCCGACGATTTCCCGGTCGCCACAGAAGCATCTCTTCGGATAGTATCCCTCCCCCTCCACCCCCAACTGACGGACAAGAACGTTCACGAGGTAGCGGTGGCGGTGCGAAAGGTAATCGCGAATAATCGCCGCTGAGGGGCCACACCGTTGAGACCAGAGGTGGTATACTGGTAGCAGGAAAAACTGGAGGAAATACGTTGGACTATAAGTTGGCAAAATGTGCCCGATGCGAAAAATTATTCAACAAAATCGTGTCAGAGGTGTGCAATAACTGCCAACCGGACGAAGACGCTGATTTCAACCGGATCCACGACGTAATCTCGCGCATCCGGGGCCTGAACGCCCACGATGTGGCCGACGAGGCCGGCGTAGACATTACCTGCGTCTTTCGCATGCTTCGGGAAGGTCGCATAGACAATATAGAGAGCAATGAAACTGCGACATGTGGACGGTGCGGTGCCAAGGCCATCAGTGCCACCAAACGACTCTGTGAGCACTGCCTCATTGACCTCGACCGGGAGTGTGCCCATGCCATGATGGAAATGCGGCAGCGTATTCGCTCGAAGAGTGAAAGCGACATGAATGACGTTCAGGCGGCGGTCATGAATAAGCGGGCCAGTAAAAAAGAGCGGCGCGAATCACAGATACCGGTCACTGCGGAGAAGGATAGCACCCAAAAGCGACGTATGGTCGTTCAGGAACGGCTGCGCAGGAAATAACTCCCTGTGCGGGGCCCGCGGAAACTTGCCCAGCACGACGGCAGACGGGGTCACAACGTTGACTTGCCGAGTGCCCCCTCAGAACGTTACTGTATAGGCATAATTCCAAGATTTAGCAAACGGGGGCCGCAGCATTAAACGTAGCTGGATTGCGGCAGGGGCCTGAGGGCCGGGAATTGATTGGCATTGACTTCGCTTACACATACCAAGTGTTTCAATCACGGCCATAGAGAAGCCGTCGCCCGCTGTCCTGCGTGCATGCGCAATTTCTGCCGGGAATGCGTAACGGAACATGACCACCGCATCCTGTGTGCCTCCTGCATCGCCGCAATCACCGTAGAGGAAGCCCCCCTGCGACGTCGATTGCCCCTCATTGGCCTGCTCCAGTTGTCGAGTGCCGTGTTCGTATTGTGGACAGCATTTTATATTGCGGGTCAGGCTCTCCTACTCATTCCCTCGACATTTCACGACAGTGGCGACAACTTTCTCTCTCAAATTGAGGCGATGGATGAAAGCCAGACCGAAGACGACACCCCAACCGAGGACATGACGACCGAAGCCGTTGCCTCGGGGAACATCGTCCATGAATAATGCCACGAAAGCCAGAAAGAAGGGACCTTCCGCCTTTCTGCTCGCCGAAGAGGCCGTGCAACTCCTCCTCCAGACCGGGCTGGTGGCTATGAGCATTTATGCCATTGGTTCCGTCCCGTTCGTATTGGGCCTCATCGCCTATGCCGGCACCATGGCCCACAGCGGTCTGGCCCACCACTACCTCGGGACGGGCGCCCTCGGGCTCACGATGCTGTTCCTGTGGATGAAGGTTTTTCATGCGCGCTTTTCCCAGCACGTCCGTGCACGGCTGACCGATAGCCCCTTGAGCCCCTGGACGTTGAAACAGTTTTTTACAACCTTATGTCGCCAGAGTTTCATCCAGGCGACTGCCGTACTGGTGTATCCCGTGGCGTTCTTGACGATCATACCCATCGGCTATTCCATGGCATTCTATCAGAACGCCTCGGTGCTCGACGATGGACGGGTCGTACCGCTTCGCACCTTTCTTGGTGAGGTCATGACACAAGTGCGGCGCTGGCCCAAACAGAATCACCTGCTATTGTGGCTCTGTAGCCCCGTGATGGTTTGTGTGGGGGCCGCAATTGCACTGGGCACCTTCCCCATTATGGATAGCCTGGAAGACAACTTACTGGTTTCCCTGGGCGGATTCTATGGCACCATACTCCTCATCCTGGCCTTTCCATTGGCACCCTTTGCGGTGATGACGGTAGTCAATGTGGGCGTTGGCTTTTTCGTACTCATTGAATTCTTTCACATCTTTACCGGTGCGGATACGTTAATTTCCCGAAGCCCGGAAGCCGTCGTCGGCAATGACTTGTTCATCGCGTGTGCCTGCGGCGTGGCCTACCTGTTGCTGGACCCCGTCCTGAAATCTGCCTATGCCATTCGCTGCTTCGAGGGAGAGTCCCTCCGGACGGGGGCCGACTTGCGGGTGATTCTCCATCGCATACGCAAAACCCTTGCCTGCCTGCTGCTCGTGGCCGTTGCCGCAACGGCCCTCCCCGCCATGGCCGAAGCCCCCACATCGGACACGTCCATCAACTCCCTGAATGATGCCATCGACAAGGAATTGGCGGAACGACGTTACACGTGGCGCATGCCGCGCGAAACCCAACCCGATGTGGAAATGCCCTGGCTCCTTCAGATGTTCTCTGATTTTGCGGAGAGCGTCCGGGGTTGGGTTAAGGCAGGATGGGATTTTATTACCGATCTCATCGAGCGCATATGGGACTGGTTCTTTGGTGACGATGAACAAAGCGCAAGCGCGGGCTCTCCCCGTAGTTTTACCCAGTCTCTCGGTGTGCTCGTTAAAATTCTGGTCGTCCTCCTTTTGGGCGTAATCACCTTTCTCATTTGGCGTAGTTTCGCAAACCGTCCTTCCAGAACCTTAATTCCGACGACGACGCTGTCGGAAAACGTCCCTGACCTTCACGATGAGGCGACGAGTGCGGCGGATTTACCCGAAGACGAGTGGTATGCCCTGGCACGGGAACTCGCCGGCAAAGGGGACTTCCGACTGGCCTCACGGGCCCTCTTCTTTTCAATTCTTGCGACGCTGGCGAGCAAAGAGATCATTCGAATCGCCCGCTTCAAATCCAATATGGACTACGACTACGAAATGCGCCACCGGGCGGCGGCCATCGGTAATGCGCCCCAGCTCTTTGCCCAAAGCACCTTCCTCTACGAATCCGTGTGGTATGGCGAACATGAGGCCAATGCAAAGACCCTGGAAGACCTCCATGCCTTCCAGTCGGAGCTGCGCCATGGCCTTTCGTAAGTCTCATTTAACCATCGCCCTGGGCGGTCTGGTGTTGCTCGCCGGGCTGGTTCAATTCGTATCCTTAATGCAGAGTCGTGTGGAGACGGGCGAAAATTTCCAGGAGTATTCCACGCTGCGGGCCGATCCCCTGGGCACGATGGCCCTCTACAATGCCCTCGATGCCATGCCCGAATACGACGCGATGCAATACGTCCGCCCCATAGAGGAATTGACCGAAGGCGCAGACACTACCCTGCTTATTCCGGGAGCTTCTCTTGGCCTGGACCCCGCCCCCATCCTGGAATCACTGGAGGCCTTTGCCGTGTCGGGCGGCCGCATTGTGATTGCTTTCTATCCCCAGGACGACGATTTCGACCTCCGATACTTGCGTTCGGCGATTCGTCAGCGGGATCGCGCGCAAGAGCGCCAGCAAGAGGCACGTCGGAAGAAAAATGCCGAACAGGCCCCTGAAACGGACGCCCCGGCTCCAGAAGCAGCGGTGCCTGAGGAAACGAAGACCGAAGAAACACAAGCAGCAGACGCTACACCGGAAGTGTCCGCCGAATCGAAAATAGAAGAGGACAAGTCCCTCCCAGTGGGCGCAAAAGTTCCCAAAGACGATGAAGACGGGCCTGCTGCCAATAAGAAGAAAAAGAAAAAGAATGGGGCGAAGCAAAATGCTGATGATGGTGATGAAAAAGATGATGATGAAAAAAAAGTAGATGACGAGGAAGACGATGAGTTGTTCCCCATTTCTCCTGGTGATCTGCACGCCGTCGATATCTCCGAACGTTGGGGCTTCGAATATGGCTTTGAGGTGGCCCTGGATGATTCGGTAGCCGTGCGCAATGACGACACCCTTCCCGTGGAGGAAAAAATACGGCTTCGCTCGGGCCTGTACTTTCGGACCGAAAACGACCGTTGGATGCCCATCTACCTGCAATCCAGCAAGAGTGAAACGTCGAAAAATGTGACTATCATGGAGCGCAAGTTCGGCAAGGGAAGCATCGTAATTTGTAGTGATTCTTATTTCCTGAGCAACGAAGCCCTCCGCAAAGATCGGGCACCCGAATTGATTCGATGGGCCATGGGAACCAACCGCACCCTCCTCTTCAGCGAAATACATCTCGGTAATGGCCAGCAGGACCGCATCATGACCCTGATACGCCGCTATCGACTACACGGCGTTATT